>DATMLO010000001.1:0-22746 GCA_035570495.1 Allostellaceae bacterium
AGACGCTGCGAAAAGTTGCGGATGAGAAACCCGCTTTCGCTCGGCCGTAGCAGATCGCTGAGGGACATCCGATCGACAGCGGCATCGCGATCGATCGAAAAGCGGTGAGCCCCGGTATTGTCGGTTTTCATCCGGCCGCAAATCGGCAACGACACGGGTTCGCCCGGCGTGGCCGCATAGCGAATGCTGCGCTGCAGGGCATAGCGCTCGAGCGCGCCGAGACGGCCCCACTTGGCGCCTTCCTTGAGCAGCGAGCGCGGCACCCGCGGCAAAAGTTGCTCGATCGGCACGCCGCTCTTGAGCTGCTCGAGATTGTCGGCGGTACGCCGCTCGAACAACGAAATCAGGTCTTCGGACTTCATGTCATAGAACGCGGCGACCTTGTCCATCTCGTCGGCCTGGACCATTCGGCTCGCCATTTCCATCCGGTGATAGACCGATAGCGTCATGCCGATCGCGTCGGCGACCTGCTGCATCGTCCTGCCGTGCTTTTTGCGCAACTGGGCGAGCACATAGCCTGCCGCCGCCGCGCCACTGGCAATGCTGTTGCCGACCACCTCCTGCTGTGCGCGCTGCCAGCGCTGTACACCTTCGGCCGAGTCGCGGCCGGTGACGACCGGGATTTCCTCAGGATGACAACGCAGGATCGACGCCAGGTTGGCGAGCTGCAAATTCGTCAAGCGGCGCTCGCCACTTTCCATTTTCGACACCGTCGATTCGCCGATCGGCGGGTCCATCATGCGCCCGACCTGCGCCTGAGTCATGTGACGACGCAACCGCAAGTCTCTGATATTATTGGGAAAGACGATTTCAGCTCTGGCGCGCATCTCCCCCTCCATACCGCAACATTGAAAATTTCCCGGTTATCGTCAAGCTGTCCTGCGCGGGGGAATCGGATTCGGGCATTGTGATTCGGGTCGTTTTTGCGCCGGTCTAGCCGGCGACAGGAGGACTCTGAGTCGCCACCGAACAGCCGCGGAGAAAGGCGGTCGGGTGCGTCAGGACCAAAGAATGCGGCCGGCGGCGCGCGCGCCGCGATGCCGAACCGGTAACACGGCATCGACCATCTTCGGTCGCGCCGAATGCCTCGAACAACTGCTCGAAGCCTTCGCGGATATCGATCGCGACGACATCCATCAAGCCGCCGAACGCCTGGCGCGTGTGCAAGAATGGATCAAGCGTGAGGCTGATCGGGCCGCCGTCGACCCGATCTTCGCCTCTCTGCGGCTTGCTTCCTGAGAAAGAGCGCAAGAGCGTCATTGAAGAGGCCCCGCAGTGCCGAGCTGGGCTTCCAACTCGACGACTTTTTGGGCGATGGATTGCGGGTTCGCCTGATAAGCGCCCGACGCGATAGCCTGCTGTAATTCCGCGACCTTGGCCTGGTCGATCCCCGGCGTATTGCTCGCCGCCTGAAGGATCGACTGAAGCAGCGTCTCGGTCTGCGTGACATCGGCGAGATCGGCACCGCCGGCTGCCGCCGGCGTATTGGCGGCCTCCGCCGCGGCCTCGGCGGATTGCGCGGAGCCGGCTTGTCCAGCGGAAGTTGTCGCGGTAACGGGGTCGGTCGTGTTCACCCCACGGATCGGATCAGGCATAATCGCGTCTCCCGGTCAGCGCCGAATCGGAGCCGCTTTCCTCCCGGCCTATCGTGTCGGGGAAGATGGTGCGCCACGTGGCGGCGAGCTCTTCCAGCGCAATGCGCGCCGCGCTCACCGCTTCGGTATCGTCCCCGGCATTGCCCTTGAAGATCGCAGCCAGGACATATTGATACACGCTCGCCAGGCATTGGCTCAACGCACCCGGTGCGGAGCCCGACAGGCCGAGCATGAATTCGACGACGCTGTTGGCCGAGCTGAGCGCCTGTGCCTTCTCGACACGGTCGCCCACAGCAATCGCCATCTCGGCGCGCAGCAGCAGGTTGCGCGTCGCGTCCAGCGCCATTTTCATAAAATCTTCGGGCTTCGCACCAGCGCCTTCGATGGCCCGGTACGCGCCAGCCGCCCCAAATTGTTGCCGCGTCCCGATCATTGTCAGCCTCCAGAGCCCGAAGTTTGGTTGAAGTACGTCGACAGAAAATTGCTGACGGTGGTCAGCTGATTCAGTGTCGATTCGGCCGCATCGAACTGGTTGGTCAGTTCCTGCGTCTCCTGCGTCGCTTCCTTTTGAAGAGCCGTGATCTGCGTATTCATCGACGAAATTGTCTTATTGAGGCTGCTGACCTGGCCAGCAACCCCGCCCGACCCGCTGGCCAGCGTGGCGTTGACGATGCTCGACAGGCTGCCGTAAAGCCCCTGGCTGACCGTCACATTGCCGAGATTGCCGGTCACGCCCGAGGCGATCTGCAAGGCGAGGCCGGCCAGAGACACGCTCCCACTGGTGACGGTCAGCACGCCACCGGTGCCGCTCGCGGCAAGGCCATTGATGGTGCCGGAAACCACACCATTGTTGTTGCTGGTCACATCGACGGCATAGGTGCCGGGTTTCGCCTCGCCGATCGAGGTGACCGAGACGTTCGAGTTGCTGGCGACGCCGATCGCACCAAGCAGCGAGGCGACCGCCGCATAATTGGTCTGCGCGGCGCTTTCGAAGGTCGAATCGCTGAACGTCACCGTGCCGCCACTGGTGATCTGGAATCCGATCGAACTCAGTGAATTGAAAGAGGAGGCTCCGGCGGTGCTGCCGGCGCCGATCTGTGCGGTCACGGAATTGAGGAGGCTTTGCTGCAGCTCCTCGATCCCGACATCGCCGAGCAATGGGCCACCGCCGCTCGCCGCCGTGAAAGCGGTTTCCTTGTTGATCGTGGTAAGCACTGTGTTGAGCGCCTGCACCACACTCTGTGCCGCGCTCTCGAGCGAGGTCGTGCTCTGGGCAACGCTGACCGTGGCCGAGCCGCTGCCGGCGAGGTTCAGGGTCAGACCCGAAATCACCCCGCCGATCGTGTTGGAACCGCTGGTGACCGAAATGCCGTTGTAGGTGAAGCCGGCATTGGTCGCATCTTGCGTTTCGCGAAGCCCTAAGCCGGATGTGCCGCTGCTATAGGAGAGCGCGGCGAGGCCGCCGGTACCGGTGACGGCAAACGCGTTCGCGGTGCCGCTGGCGTTGCCGGTCAGCACAAGGTGATAACTCGCGCCGTCGAACACCACCGAGGCGCCGACGCCGGCATTCGCCTGGTTAATCGCCGCGGCGATGCCCGAAAGGCTCGACGAGCCGCTGGCGATGTTGACGGTGACCGTGGTGTTGTCGCCGACCTTGATCGAGATCGACCCCGAACCGAGACTGCCGCTCGAACTCGCCGAGCCGGAGGAAATCAGCGTCTCGGCGTGAGCAAGGTGGACGTTTGTGAGGGAATAGGTGCCGAGCGAAGCGGCGTTGGTGGCGGTCGCTGTGACGACACCGCTGGCCGAGCTCGAAACCGTGCGCTGCGTCAGCGATTCGACGTTGGAGAGCTGGCTCAGCGCCGATTGCAGGTCGGATAGTGTGCTTTGAACTGTACCCAACGCCGAGATCTGCGCCTGGATCGGCTTTTCCTGATCCTGTAACGTCGTCGCCGGCAATTGATTGGCCGTACTGGCCTGCTCAATCAGCGACTGGATGTCGCTGGAACTCAGAAGGCTGCTGATCTGCGACGAGGCCATCGGTCAGTCCGTTTCCCTAGAGCTGCAGGCCTCCCGTCCCCGGCGAACCGCCAAGGACGGGAAACCCGCCGACGCCATGCGTCGGCTGCGACTACTGCAGCAGCTTCAGGAAGGCCTGCTGCAACGTGCTTGACTGCGCGAGGGCCGAAACACCGGCTTGCTGCAGGATCTCTTCCTGCGTCAGCTGGGTCGACACTTGCGGAATGTTCGCGTCCTGCACCACGCCTTGCGCCGCGGTCAGGTTCGTCGTGGTCGACTGCAGGTTGGCCACCGTCGCCTGCAGTTCTTGCTGCGTCGCACCGAGCTGTGAGCCGACGCTTTCAAGCTGCGCGAGCGCAAAGTTGATGACGCTGAGCGCTGCGGTCGCTCCCGCCGCCGTGCTGACATTGACCGACGACACCGCCTTCAGCGACGACACAGCGTTGAGGCCCAAGTCGGACGCGGCTGCCGATAGCGAGAAGCTCTGATTCGACTGCAACGTAACCAGACCCTGGATCGTCGCCGACGTAGCATCGCTGCCCCCCGTGCCGAGCGTCGTCGTCGTGGTGCCGCCAGCGGCCAACGTACCGGAGCCGGAGAACGCCGAGACCGAAATGTTGTCGCCCGACGCGTTGGTAAGCACCAGCTGGTTCGACGAATTGACCGTCGCCGTGACGCCGGTCGTGCCGGTGTTCTGGTTGACCGCGTTGACAAGACCGGTGAGCCCTGCCTCCGACACGCTGGTCACGGACGCCGTGATCGTCGTGCCGTTGGTCGGCGAAGCGCCGGTACCGTTGCCAAGCGTGAAAGAGAACGACCCCGCGGTCACGGTGAACGCGGCGCTGGTGTCGGCGACCGCAGTGACATCGGTGTTGGCGGTGACCTGATTGACCGCCTGCGCGATGCCTTGCGCCGACTCGTTGGCGGCCGACACGGAGAAGCTGGCATTGCCAGCCGAACCGGAAACCCCGACCGAACCCGCCGTGAAGGCGCCCGCGCCACCCGAGGTGATCGCGAAGGAGTGGCCGGTATCATCGGCAACGCCGCCGGACGCGGAACCGCCGGTGTGATAGAGGCCCGTGCTCGAACCCGCCGACGCGTAGGCGCCGATCTGGTTCGCCGCGGTGCTGCTGATCGACAGGCCGACCGTCTGACCCGCATCGGCACCGACCTGGAAGTTGACACCCTGGAACGTGCCGTCGAGCAGGTTGACGCCGTTGAAATTGGTCTGGTTCGAGATCGCCGAGATCTGGGTCTGCAACTGCGAGACGACCTGCTGCAGCGCGGCAGACTGAGATGCCGTCGAGCCGCCGTTGGCCGCCTGCGAGGCGATCGACAGGATGTTCTGCAGGATGTTGACCTGCTGAGTGATCGCGCCGTCGGCGGTCTGCACCAGCGAGATCGCCTGGTTGGCGTTCGAGGTCGCCTGCGCAACGCCGCCGAGCTGAGCGGTGAAACCTTGCGCCGCGATGTACCCCGCCGGGTTGTCGGCCGGGCTGTTGATCGACAGACCGGTGGAGAGTTCCTGCTCGAGGGTGCCTGTGGTGTTGGTCGTGTTGGCCAAAGAATTCAATGCGTAGAGCGCATTGACGTTGGTGTTGATAACGCCGGATAGCATCGTTTGCCTCCTACTGCCGACGGCCCGGGACGCTTCCCGGCGCGGATTGGGGTGACCACGCAACCGGCGACCAAACCACAATGGCTTGGCGTCGGCGACGGGCCGTTCACCCAAAAGGAGACGGACGCTTTTTGAATTTGTTGCAGCAGTTGAGCGCCTATTGCGAACTAAAGCGTCAAATTTTAGGCAGCCGCGAGATACACAGGAAAACACGTGACCTGCCACGCGCCGCCGGGGGACCAGGTTCAAGGCAGCCAGGCGCGTTTCCATTCGTCGAGATGATCCTCGAGCATCCAGTCGCGGATCACCGCATCGCGCAGCGCCTCGCCTTGGCGGCGCAACGCCTCGCGGTCCGCAACCAGTTCGCGAAGCGCGCGGACCCAGTCGCGGTGGCGGTTATTGGTCCGCACGACCGGAAGATCGCCCTGGTAAGGCAGAATGTCGGTACACAGCACCGGGTAGCCCACGACCCCGTATTCGATCAGCCGGAGATTGCTCTTCGTCTCGTTGAAGGGGTGCAGCTCGAGTGGTGCGACCGCGAGGTCGAGGTCGAGCGAGGCGAGCTTTGCGGCGTAATCATGGAGCGGCGCCCAGGCATGGAATTCGGCGATGAAGGGACGCAGCGCGTCTGGACACATGCCGAAAAAAACCCAGTCCACCTCTTTCGCGGTCGCCTCGACGAGCTGGGTGATGATCCCGAGATCGCCGAGATGGCCGATCGCCCCGGCCCAGCCGACGCGCGGCTTACCGCCTTCGCGTCGCCCGGCACGCAGCCCAAGCCAGCGCGATTTTTCGAGCCGGTTGGGAACGACCACGACCTCGCCGCACATCTTGCCGTAAGCCCGCGCCATCGGCTCGGTACTGGTGACAAAACGATCGCACAGCGCCAGCGCCCGCTTCAGCCGCTGCGCGATATCGGGCGCGATGTTCGGACGATGCGCGCTTTTTTGCGGCAGGTTGGTGATGAGATCGTCGAGCTCGAAGATGCGCAGCGCCTTGCTGGTGTTCTTCACCGCCTCGATAACCTGAATCTGCCCCAATTCGAGCTGCCGCTGGAAGACGATACTGTCGGGCGCCATGCGGGCGATTTCGGGCGGAGTCATCAGCCGCATCGTCTCGTAGGCATGCACGAGCCCGGATTTAAACAGTGCGCGGCTCGGCGCGATGACGCGGTACTCGCCACAACCCTCTCGGTCCGCGGAATAGACCAGCACGCGTTCACGCGGGCGGAATTCGGGGTCCCAAGTCGGCGCGCTCTCGGGCTCGATCGCGAAACCGGTGCCGAATGACGACAGATTCCGGTTATAGGCCGGGTCGAAAGCGATCTGCGGCATCCATTTGCGAAACATCGCCAGCTTTTCGCGCTCGAAGCGGGCGTTGCGCTCAGCGACCGCCTTCTGCTCGACATTGGCGCGCTGGCTGACGCTGGTCTCGTGCAGCAACTGAGCGTCCGGCGTCCATACCACGAGATAGCCCGCCTCGCGGACCTTGAGGCAGTAATCGACGTCGTTGTAGCAAACCGCGAAGCTCTCCTCGTCGAAGCCACCGAGCTCGTCCCATAGCGAGCGGCGGGTCACGCAACACGCCGCGGTCACCGCCGAAAAATCTTGCGGCACCAGGAGGCGGCCCCAATACCCCATCGCATTGCCAGGCTCGCCGTTATACGGGTGGTCGGCCGGGGCGCCGTATCCGACGCCGAGGATCACCCCACCATGCTGCATCCGGCCGTCGGGATAAGAGAGCTTGGCGCCGACGACGCCAACATCGGGCCGCCGCGCCAGCTCCATCATCGTGCCGAGCCAGTCGGCATCGAGAGGCGCGGCGTCATTATTCAGCAGGCAGAGATACTCGCCCTGCGCGCTCTCGCGCACCGCACGGTTGTTGATGGCGGAGAAATTGAACGGGCCGGGCACGCGCAATACACGGATGCGACTGCCGATTTCGGCGTATTTGTCCTCGATCGTTTGCAGATAGGCGGAGGCGTCGGTCTCGTCGCTCCCGTTGTCGACGATGATCAGTTCGTAGTTTTCGTAGGCCGTCAGCTTCAGCACGCTTTCGACGCAGCGTTTGAGCATCGCTAGCTGATTCTTGGTCGGCACGATGATCGAGACCAGCGGGTCGGCACCTTCATGGCGATAGCGCACCCGGCATGTATGCGCCGGCGTTCCTTGTTCGGCGGTCGCGGCGATGCCGAGGCGGTCGAGATGCGCCTGGACGATTTTCGGCATGTCGGCGCAAATCTCTTCGGCCGAGCGGCGCGAGCGGCCCGACGTCGTCAGGCGATGGTAGAGCGCGTCGGCGATATGACCGAACCCCTCGGCGCCGAGCCGCTCGGCCAGACGCAGCGCAAGATCGTATTCCTCGGTCCCGTCCCAAGCGGGATCGAACCCGCCGATGGCGGCGAAAACCTCGCGACGCACCGCGACGAGCCCGCCGACGTAAGGGAGGCTGCGCATCAGGTCGATATTGAAGTCGGGCTTGAAATGCGGGTTCGACAGCACCCCTTGCGGGTCGATGCGCGCCTCGTCGGTATAGAGCGCCTGCCATTGGGGATGGCGGAAGAACGCGTCGCCAATCGAAAACAAGCTGTGCGGCGCCAGTTGGTCGCCCGCGTCGATCAGCGCGACGAAATCCGCATCGGACGCCGCGAGCACCCGGGTCAGCTCCGCCGCGGGGCGGCCGGCGACGCGATGCCAGGCGATACGCGGCTCGGCGTCGAGCGCGATCGGCGGGTCGGTCTCGGCGAAAATATGCAAAACCCAATGCCCGGCGATCTGCGAGCCGAGGGATCGCAGGGTCAGCGCGAGGTTGCCCTCGCCGCCCTGCGGCAGGATCACGCCAATGGCCAGCTTTGGGACAAAATCCCATTGCTTTACCCGCTCGGCGACCCAATCCGGCCGCGCTACCGCGGTTGCGTTGCGGCCCATAATCCAGCGCGGAAACGCCTCCTCGGCGCCAAGCGCCTGCGGCAGACGCTTGCCGTCGACCGACCGGGCAATGACGCTCTGCTGTTTCGCCGTCGCGACCTCGGCCAGCACGCGCTGCAGCTGCTCGCGCAATTCGCCGGCTTCGTGCTGCGCGCGATTGAGGCGCTGCGCGAGCTCGACGACTGCGCGATCCTGCGCCTGCTTTTCGGTCCGCAGGCCGCCGAGCACCCCCAACGCCTCGCCAAGTATCGGCGCGAAGAGCTCGCCTGCAGCCGCCAGCTCGCGGCCGATTTCGTCGCACACAGTCTCCAGTCGCGAGACGCCGTTGCGGAGCGCGTCATAGACAGCCGCCACCCATCTCGGCAGAGACTCGGACACCGCGTCGCTCGTCCGACGGCGCCGCAGTTCCGGCGCGAGAAACTCATCGACCGACACTTCGTCGATCCGCGGCCACACAATGCCGAGCGCGCCGGCGATCTCGTCGGCGACGCGGCGCCAGC
Organism: Allostellaceae bacterium; assembly: GCA_035570495.1. Taxonomy (GTDB): domain Bacteria; phylum Pseudomonadota; class Alphaproteobacteria; order ATCC43930; family CGMCC-115725; genus DATARH01. The sequence goes on from DATMLO010000001.1 coordinate 8,660, forward strand.
CCGGCGCACCGACGAGGTCCTCGTAGTGGACGATGACGCGCCGGGCGCCGCGCGTCGCCCGCTCGGCATCGAGCAGATGCCCGAGCCACAACAGGAGGCCGCGCGCCGTGCCGATCTCGTCGCGCGCGGTCAGCGATGCGGCGACGTCGAGCGGATGACGCACCGCCAGCACATAACGCGGCGTCACCTGCTCGGCGGCAAAGATGCCCGACCACAGCGGCATCAACCGGCACAGGCGCGGATCCTTCAACCCCCATAACGGCGCGGCGATGAAGTCGCGCGCGGTGATCGCCCGGAGCTGGTGCGCCGCCGCCTGTCCGAGCTCGCTGTGCTCGAAGCCGGGCGGCAGCGAGCGGATGTCGTCCCAGCCCCAGCCCAGCGCGGCCATCAGGCGCTCGTGCACCTTGACGATGTCGGCGTGTTCCCAATAGCCGCGCGGATTGTCCTGCGTCGCCGGCATCAAACGCTCGCCGAGCACGACACCCAGATGATGCAGCATGCCGGTCAGCGCCGATGTCCCGCTGCGGTGCATGCCGAGCACGACCAGCGCGGTCGACCCGGCGAGCCCACTCCCGTCCTCTTTGGGTATCGCCCGCAATGAGCTCGTCACCTTGCCCGCGAGCGCTATGTCGTTCATACGCGGCCCTTCTTATCCAGGCCGGCGATTTTACCACGAATTTTCGAAATTCGTCATGCTGGGAATAGCGCCTGAAGCGCTTTTAGCTAGGCCACCAGGTAGTCGAACAGCGATAGATTCTGCACCTTGGAAAAGGATTCCTCGGCTGCCTGCAGGGCGGTCAGGCTTTCGCTGTAGCTTGCCAGCACTTGCGGCATATTGGCCGATTGAAGATCGGACATCGCCGTCGAGGCATCAGTGCTTTGGGTGCTTGTCTGGCTTGCGACCGATTGGATTTCGGCAAGGCCGCTACCGAGCGTCGCCTGGGCCGACAGCACATTGGTCTGCGCGGCGGCGATGTTGCTGATGACGTTCTGCAGCGCCTGCGTCGCCTGAGTGGTTTCCGCGCCGGTGCTCTGCGGCATTTCGAGCGCAGTAATCACGTTCTGGACGGTTTGAAACAGGCTGGTCGTGGCCCCGGGCTGCACCGCGAAGCTGTCGCCAGCGGCCGGCGTGCCGTTGACCTCGACCTGAACGCCACCGAAGGAAAGACTAGAACCCGCGGTAAACGTTCCCGACGCAATGATGCCTTCAGTCGCGCTGTATCCCGCGGTGCCCGGCGCGCCGGTACCACTCGTCACCTGATAGGTGAGGCTCTGTCCGCTTTGCGCGAAGCTAATGTCATACTGAGTGCCGGCCAGGCTCGCCGCGGTGACTTGCGAGATATTAGTGACGCCTTGCGCCAGCGCGTAAGCACTGCCGGTATTGTTGGCGTCGGCGGTGACCGCGATACCGTCGGTGCCCGCGGCTACGTTCATGAACACGTTCTGCCCGGAGACCGTCGAGCCAACGGTGAGCGACGGAGCGATCTGGACCTGGTTGGTGCTGTTATCGCCATTGAACACGACCTGGCCGCTCGGCTGCAAGGCGAAGGCCGGGGCATTGGATTTGCTGCCGGCGAAGAGATAGCCGCCATTGGCGCTCTGGGTGTTGCCAAGGTGCACGAGCTGCTGAAGCAACGATTGCATCGCGCCGATATCGGCCTGCCGGTCAGCCGAGGTGGAGGTGCCGTTCGCGGCTGCGGAAGCGGTTTGATTGACCTGGTCGAGCAGGTCCGTGACCTGCTGGAGCGCACTGACGCCTTGTTGCAGTGTTTGGGTCGCGGCGTTGCCGTTGGAGGTGTCGTAGGCAAGCGTGCCGATCTGGTTGGCGAGCCCAATGACCTGGTCGGCGCCGCCCGGATCGCTGCTGGCGTCGATCAGGGTTTCGCCGGTGGCGATCTCGCGATTGAGCGTGTTGACCGTCTGCTGCTGCTGCAGGAGATCGCTAAGCGATCCGGTCAGAAATTCATTGGTGCTGATCTGCATGGCTAACCTGACTGGATCGCGGTGAGCAGGTTGTCGAACAAGGTCTCTGCGCTGGCGATCACCTGCGCGGAGGCCTGATAGGCCTGCTGGTATGTGATCAGGTCGGCGGCCTGCTGATCGAGGTTCACGCCGGAAATTGACTGCTGCACCGACTGCACCTGGTTCAACACGCCCGACGCCGCCTGGGCGTTGAAGCTAGCCGTCTGCCCGACGGTGCCGACCTGCCCGACAAGCGATCCATAAGCGCTGCTCAACGTCTCCCCCGACAGCAGGTTCTGATTCGCGAGATTGGTCATTGCCTGGATGTTGCTGCTACTGGCCACACCTCCTGGCGTCAGCGAGAAGGTGTCTCCCGCTGCCGGTGTGCCGGCCGACAGAGTGAACTCGCTCACCTCGCCTGTCGGCGCCGGGGGACTCGGATAGGCGACGGCGAGCGTGGCGCCGCTCGTGCCGCTAAAGCTACCCGAGGCAATCACGGCATTGCTGCTGTTGAGCACGTTGAATGTCGTTGCCGAGGTGAACTTGACGGTGAGGTTCTGGCCGAACTGGCTCGCCGGCACGATCACCGACCCGGCCGGGAGCGACCCGCTGGTTACGGCGCTGAACGCGCTCGCGGTGACATTGCCGAGATTGCTGCCCGCGGTGGCGACATAGGGCGACGCGGCGGCGATCGCGCTGGGGTCCGTGGTCGTCACGGCTAGCGTCTGCGCCGCGGTCGCGGTGGGTTCGAGTTCGAACGAGTCGCCGGTATTGATGGTCCCCGAAACGGCAAGCGTCATTCCGTCAAGGCTAAGGGTCGGGCCGTTGCCCAGCGCGGTCACCTGCCCTGTCGCGGTATTGGTCGCCTCGTATCCGCTCGCCGTCTTGGCGACGATGAAATTGTCCGGCGTGAAGGCGTTGGTGTTGGTGATCGACGCGGTGAGCGTGCCGCTGCCGGTATTCGACTGGTCGGCGAGCACGGTCGGTCCGCCGACCGAAAACAGGTCACCGCCCTGCGCGCCATTGAGGTTGAGGCCGAGCGATTGCTGCGTGTTGACCGCCGCGGCGAGCGCGGTGGCGATACCGCCCAGCGCATTCTGCGCCGCGACATATTGAGCCTGCGAGCTGACGATGCCGCCGATCGTCCCGCCGCTCAAGCTCGCGCTGATATCCTGCCCGGTCGGCTGGTAGGTGACGCTGAGGGTGCTGCTGCCGTAGCTGCCCGAGGTGACGACCAAGTTGGACGAGCTGCTTCCGGCGACGAGCGAGGCCCCGCCGGTGGTGTAGATGTTGACCGTGTTGCTCGGGCTGGCGATGACGGTGATGCCCGTTTCCTGGCCGAGTTGCTGCACCAGGCTGTCAAGATTGTCCATCATCCCGACCGGCGGTCCGCCGCCGCCCGAGTTGGACTGCGTTTCGATCTGATCGTTGAGATTGGCGATCTGCTGGGTTAGCGAATTGACCTCGGAGACCGCGCTGCTCAGCTGGCTGTTGAGCGAGGCCAGATTGGACGACAACTGGCCGCCCACCGAGTTGAAATTGGCGGCAAGCGCCTGGGCGTCGCTCAGGAAAGTCTCTCGATCGGCCACGCTGGTGGGGTCCTGGCTGACCGCGTTCATCCCGCTAAAGAAGTTGGTGAGCGAGACGCCGAGACCGCCCGAGCCGCCCGAGGCGACAGGAAAGATCGCCGTCAAATTTTCCGCGTTATCCTGCGCGACCTGCGCCGCCTGATTGGCCGAGGTGGCGGTGACCATCTGGCTGAAGACAAACTGATCGAACGATCGCTGGATCGATGTGACGTCGGTACCTGTGCCCGGCGACCCTACTGTGCCGACCTGTTCGGTTTGCTGCACCGACTCGACGTCATAACCCGGCGTATTGACGTTCGAGGTGTTGTTGGAAACGGTCTCGAGCGCCTGGATCGCCGCGTTGAGCCCGCTCGAGCCGGCATCGATGACTTGGCTGAGGCCGGTCATCTCAGCCGCTCCCAAGCAAGCGGCCGTCGCCGCCGTCGCGCAGCCCGGTCGCGGTGCCGATGCCGCACCGCCGCTCCAGCTCGGCGCCGAGCTCGGTCAGCCGGTCCAGGCAGTGTTGCTCAGCGCAATCGATCTCGCGTGCCAGGGCGTTCATCGCGAGATCGAGATTGGCCGATGCCGGCGCGAGCGATTGACGCTTGGCATCGAGCCCCACCAACTCGCCGACCAGTTCGCCACGGCGTTCGATCACTCGCTGCGCGGTCAAAACCGACCGGCGGGTAAACCCGCCAGCGCGCTCGATGCGAAACAGCCGGGCAAGCCGTCGAACCATCCGGCATTCCCGGTCGAGCAGTACGGTCGCCTCTTCGTTCATCGCGCTCTCGCCGCCGCGCTATTGGCTCGGCACGACAAAGCTCGCCGGGATTAGCGAGATGGGCTGCCCGGGCGCCGATGGGTTTGTCGCGGACGCAGCCGCGCTGGCCGTCGCGAGTGCCGGACTTGTCGCCACTGCTTGAAGCTTATGGGCGTAATCGATGTCGGTCGCCCACCCACCCGACAATAGGCCGTGCGCGTAAGCCGCTACGTTCTCGCCCGCCCCCAGCGCCGCAGCGTAGCGCGGGCTGTTGGCGACCATCGACACGAAATCGGCGACGGAGGCCTCCGCGTTCGGATAAGAGCGGAAGGCATCGACGATCCCGACCATCTCGCCGTTCTCGTACTCATGCGTCGCCGCATCGATCTTGGGCCCGGTCCAGGACGAGCCGGCCTTGATCCCGAATAGGTTATTGCCGACGACCGACCGGCCCCAGCCGGTTTCGATCGCCGCCTGCGCCAGCAGGATTTTCGGCGACACGCCCAGCTGTTGCGATGCCTTTTGCAGGAGCGGCATCAGCTTTTGCGCGAAGGCGGTCATCATCTCGGTCGAGTTGGCACCGGAGGCGTGACCGGACGGGAATGTGGTGTTGCTTGAACTTTCCGTCGCGGCGCCGGCGCCAAACGACGACGCGAGCTTTGGGTTGAGGTGCGTCATCAGCGCCAGAGCCATCCCAGTGCCCGGGCTGACCCCGCCTCCAGCAATCGCGGCGGCGAGGGGGCGGAGACCATTGGCTGCCCAATACGGCGCCAGCGGCATGCCGGTGACGGCCGGCGCGCTGGTGCCCAAAGCCGCGTCGCCTGCCTGTTCGGAGCCACCGTTCGCCTGCGCCCGTTTTTTCTGCAGCGAGCGCAGCACGATATCGGTGAGGCCCATATGCTCGTTGGACATCACCGCCTGACTGATCGTGCCGGCGAACATCTGATTGATGGCATCGCTCCCGGTGCCGCCGGCCATCGGCAGCGCTGAACCGTCAGGCTCGCGCATCAAGTTCTGCATCAAGAGTGAGCCGAATTGCTGCGCGACCTTGCGCATCGCGGCGGGATTGTTTTCCGTCGCGATCTTTTTCAGCTGGGTAAGATCGTTGGCGCCACTGGTCGCCGCGATCGTCTGGGCAACGCCGAGATTCACCTCAGATCACCTTTATCCGGGCATGCAGCGAGCCCGATTGCTTTAACGCCTGAAGGATCGCGATGAGGTCAGACGAGGTCGCGCCGATCGCGTTGAGATTGCGCACGATATCGGACACGTGCGGGGCGTTGGTCAGCTCGACGACCTTGGCGGTCTTTTCGGTCGCTTTCACCGAGGTGCGCGGCACGACCTTGGTCGTGCCGCCGCTGCTGAACGGGCCGGGCTGCGAGACTTCCGGCGTCTCGTTGACCGTGACCGCCAGGCTACCATAGGCCACCGCGGCAGGCCCGATCTTGACGTCCTGCCCCAGCACGACGGTGCCACTCTGCGCGTCGATCACGACTTCCGCGACCGGCGTTTCGGGCGACACATCGATATCGAGCAAATCGGCGATAAAATGCACCCGAGATCCGGGCCCCGGCGGCGCCTGCACCCCAATCTGCGCCGGCCCGATCGCCTCGGCGATCCGCCCCATACGCGCATTGATCGCATCGGCGATGCGCGCCGCGTTGCCGAACGAGCGCTGATCGAGATCGAGGAGAATCTTCCCATTGTCGGCAAAGGTCGACTTTGCGGTTCGCTCGATGATCGCGCCGGAAGGTATCTGCGCGACAGTTGGGATATTGACCGTCGTCGACGCCGCCTGGCCACCCGCCTCGAAGCCGCTGACGAGCAGTGAGCCTTGCGCAATCGCGTAGACCTGACCGTCGGCGCCGCGCAGCTCGGTCATCAGCAGCACGCCGCCGCGCAGGCTTTTGGCGTTACCCATCGCCGAAACGGTGACGTCGATCTTCTGGCCGATCTGCACGAAGGCCGGGAGATCGGCGGTGACCATCACGGCGGCGACTGCGGTGGGCTGGAGGAAGGCTTGCGGGTTTAGCGACAAGCCCATCTGCCGCATCATGTTCTGGATGGCTTGGACAGTGTACGGCACCTGCGTCGTCTGATCACCGGTGCCGGCAAGACCGCCGACAAGTCCATACCCGATCAGCTGGTTGTCGCGCGCGCCCTCGATCTGGACCATCTCCTTGAGCCGATCCGCGCGCGCCGGAGCGAGCCCCGAAGCCGTCGCGAAGACCAGCAGCAGCGAAAATAGAACTAGTTGAACCAGTCGCCCGGCCATAGCGTACTCACACTCAAAAACGCGCGCTGCAGGAAGCCCATTTTCGGCGCCAAATAAGTCTCGCCGTCGCCGCTGAATTCGATGTGCGCCTCGGCCATCTGGGTCGATTGGACGATGTTGCCGGATAGATCCTCCGGCCGCACGACACCGGCGATACGGATGTATTCCTTGCCGCCGACCAGCTTCACCTCGTCGTTACCGGAGATCACGAGATCGCCATTCGGACGGATGCGCTGCACCATCGTCGAGACGGTGGTCTGGAATGTGTCGCTTTGCGCGGTGGCGCCGCTGCCCTGCAGCGTGTTGGCGCTGTTGTAGCTGATATTCGGATTGAACTGGGTCGTCTTGCTCGAGTGCCCGAACGAGGTCGGCAGGCCGAACAGATTGTTGAGCGTGCTCTGCACGCTGTCGCTGCGCCCGAGGTTCTGGCTGACGTTCTTGGTGGCGCTGGCGTTCTGCGCGATCTGCACGGTGACGATGTCGCCCACTTGCCAGACGCGATGGTCGCGAAACAGCTCGAGCCCCCCGCCGCCCTGGACGTTGCCCTGATAGATCGCGCCGTTGGTGACCGGACCCTCGGTGGGCTTGTCCCCTGGGAGGTGGTTGAGGTCGGAGAGCATTTTTTCCTGGCTGGGTGCCGGCGCGTGCGTACAACCGGCAAGCCCGCCGCTGAGCAACAGCAGCACGGCCGCCGGCGAAACACGCTGACTTGGCGTCACGAAGTCGCCTGGGTCAGATAATTGAGCATCTGATCGACGCCCTTGGCCGCTTCGGTGTTGAGCTCGTAGGCGCGCTGAGTCGCGATCATGTCGATCATCTCGTCGACCACCGACACGTTCGACTGCTCGAGATAACCCTGGGCGATCGTGCCCATTCCGTTTTGCGTCGGCTGGCCGGTGACGGGCGCGCCAGAGGCCTGCGTCTGGATCGCCAGATTGTTGCCGGTGTTCTGCAACCCGGCCGGGTTGATAAAACTGGCGAGCTGGACGACGCCGACCTGCGACGGCTGAGCCTGGCCCTGCAGTGTCACGCTGACCGTGCCGTCCTGGCCGATGGTGATGCTCTGCGCGCCGCGCGGGACGGTGATCGGCGGCTGAAGCTGGTCGCCGAGCGCGTTCACCACCTGGCCCTGGGCGCTGATCTGGAAGCTCCCGTCGCGAGTGTAGGCAAGCGAACCCGACGGCAGCAGGATCTGAAAATAGCCCGCACCGTTGATCGCCAAGTCGAGCGAATTGCCGGTCTGCTGCAGGCTGCCCTGGGTCACCACCGGCTCTGTGGCGACCACGTTCGCGCCGGTGCCCTGCTGCATACCCGACGGATAGTTCGTCGCCTGTGACGTGAAGCCACCGGCCTGGGTTTGGTTCTCGTAAAGCAAATCCTGGAAAATGGGCCGCATCTTCTTGAACCCGGTCGTGTTGATGTTCGCCAGGTTGTTCGAGATGATGTCCATCTGCGTCTGTTCGCCCTCGAGGCCGGTGCGGACGACGGCCAGCGATTGCATCATGTGTATTTTCCTTCGCGGCGATGCCGATGGCGTTCAGATCAGGGTTCAGGTCAGCGTCAGGGGGCTGCTCTGGCCCTGACCTTGGCCGAGAACTTGGTGCACGAGCTCGGTCTGCATTTGGAATAGGCGCGAATTCTCGATCATGCTCATCATCAGCCCGACGGGGTTGGCATTGCTGCCTTCGAGCGCGCCGATCTGCAGCTTGACCGAAGCGTCGGGTGTCGGCTGGCCGGCTTGGCTCTGAAACAGCCCGTCACTACGGCGGGTCAGCGATGATGTCGGCGGGTTGACGAGCATGATGCGATTGAGTGTCGCGATCTGCGTGGCGGGCGAGCCGACAGGCACCCCGGAAATCGTCCCATCTTCGCCGATGGTGATATTTTGCAGCGGCGGCAGCGTGATCGGTGCGCCGCCCCGTCCCAGCACCGGGTTACCGGTATTGGTCTGCAAAACCCCGGTCGACGACAATGAAAACGATCCGTCGCGGGTGAGCGCGGTGCTGCCGTCCGCGGCCTGGACCGCAAACCAACCCTGGCCGTTGACCGCGGCATCGAGCGACCGTCCGGTTTGGTCAATGGGGCCGGGCCTGAAGTCGGCGCTCTGCTCGGCAGTGGTGACTTCGACGCGATCTGCCAGACCTTGGCCGTAATATGGTTTGGCCTGGAAGACCGGCTGCTGAGCCTTGAACGCGGTGGTGCTGGCGTTGGCGAGGTTGTTGGTCGCCGCCGTCATACGATCCATTGTCGCATTCAGCCCGCTCATCGCGAGGTAGATCGCTTGCTGGCTCATCGCGCTCTTTGCTCCGGTTCCGCCTCGCCGTCGACTACTGCAGCTGCAGGAGCTTCTGCACATCCTGCTGATCGACGTTGATACCTTGGACATTGGCCTGGTAGGCCTGTTGGGCGACGATCAGGTTGACGAGCGAGGTCGAGAGATCGACGTTCGACGCTTCGAGCGAGCCCGATTCGAGTGTACCGAGCCCGGCCGAGCCCGGCGCGTTGGTGACGGCAGGCCCGGAGGCGTCCGTCGCCTGCCAAGAATTGCCGGTAACCGGCGTCAGCCCTTGCGGGTTCTCGAAATTCGCCAAGGCGATCGAGCCGAGGGTCTTTGTCGCGCCGTTGGAATACTGCGCGAGGACGTCACCGTTGTTGTTGACTTCAATCCCAGTGAACTCGCCGCCGCCCGTGCCGTTGCCTGTCACCGAACTGACCCCGAAAGAGAGGTCCGACATGGTCGAGCCGGTGAAATTCTGCGCGATCGCGAGCGCGGCGCCGCCGTCTCCCGGGTTGGCAATATTGATCGTACCGTTGCCGGCGGTCAGAACGCCGGAAGAGTTGAAAGTCAGCGTGGCACCGCTGCCCGAGGCGACCATCGTCCCGCTGGAATTGCTCAGTTGGTAATGGGTCTGCCAATCGTCCGGCGTACCGGATCCAGAGACCTTGGTGAAGTAGGTGGTGAGCGTCTCCGGCGTGCCGAGACTGGTGTAAACCGTGGTCGACGAACTCTCGTTGTAGCTGTTCGCGTTAGAGACGCTGAACGGGGTCGTCGTCGTGTCGATCGCCGTATCGGTCGACGGCAGGTTCACGCTCATATTGAGCGTGGAACTCGCCGTCGCGGGCAGATTTCCTTCCGTGACATGAATCGTTCCGAGCGCCCCGGCATTGGTCGCGGTCGACCCGCTCGCCGGCGCGCCATAGCCCATGATCAGCGCGCCACTGTCATTGGTGAGGTAGCCGTTCGAATTCAGCTGCAGCGAACCGTCGCGCGTATACGCGACGCCGGTCGAGGTCTGCACCTGGAAGAAGCCATTGCCATTGATCGCGACATCGAGCGGGTTGCCGGTTTGCGTGACCGCGCCCTCGGAAAAGATCTGCGACAGGCTGCTGGTCATGACGCCCTGGCCCGGCGAGACACCGGCGCCGGCCGAGCCGATCAGCGACGATCCGTAAACATCGCTGAAGTTCACGATCGACCCTTTGAAGCCGGTCGTGCCCGCATTGGCGATGTTGTTGCCGATCGTATCGAGATCGGTTTGCGCCGCCTGTAACCCTGTCAACTCGACGGAAAGGCTCATCGTCGTTCTCCTTTTCGGGGGCTAATAGACTTGTTGGACAGCGCTCAGCGCGACCGGCGACATGCCGCCGCCCAGATCAAGTGTCGGACCGCTCGTGCCGCCCATGACGACCGAAGTCACCGGCACCACCGCATAAGGCGTCACTTTCACCGTGTTGGCGCTGGAGGCCGAGGTGGCGTTGACCGAGTAGGAATATGTGCCGGCGGACTGCGCTGTGCCTCCGAGCGATTGGCCATTCCAATTGAAATTCTGGTTGCCCGCGCCCATCGCCCCAAGATCGATCACGTCGACAACGCCGCCGGACGAATTGGTGACCGCCACCTGCACGTCCGAGGCAGCGGCGGACAGGTTGAACGCGCCCGGCGCGGAGCCATTGGCGAGCACCAGGGAATTTCCCGACACCGCGACATTTTTGCCGACGAGGTTCGCCGCCTGCACCCCGCTGCCGGCGCCGAGCGTCGTATTGAGGGTCTGCACGCCGCTGGCGGTCGAGAACTGGGCAAGCTCGGCGGCGAAATCGCTCGGGCTCTGCGGGTTGAGCGGGTCCTGATTTTCAAGCTGCGTCGTTAGCAGCGTGAGAAAATCGCTTTCCGTCAGCGTTCCACTGGTAGCGGCCGAGGCGCTGCTCGTCGCGCTCGGAATCTGGCTGCCTATCGGCAGAGTTGTCACCGTGGCCGGCATGACGCTTGCTGACATGTCTCGTTCCCCCCGGGTCGCGGCGTTAGATCGTCAGCGTGCGCAGAGCGAGCGTCTTGACGACATTGAACGCCTCGAGGTTCGCCTGGTAGTCCTGCTGGGCCGAGATCATGTTGACCATCTCGTCCACCGGATTGACGTTGGGCATCTGCACGTAGCCGTTAGCGTCGGCGAAAGTGCTAGTCGGGTCGTAGACCGAGTGGGTCGGCGCATCGCTTTCGACGATGCCGGCCACCTTGACGCCATCCGTGCCGACCGAGGCGCCGTCGCCGTCATCCCCGTAGACCGACGCCGCCTGAAACACGACCTCGCGCGCCCGGTACTCCTGACCATTGCCGCCGACCTGGCTGTTAGCGTTGGCGATGTTGCTGGCGATGGCGGAGAGGCGCTCGGATTCCGCCGACATGCCCGAGCCGGCGATGGATAGGCTGGCGAGCAACGACATCGGCTATCCCCCACTCGACTGCTGCGACGCCGAGCCGGTGATCGCGATCATCATCATGCGCACCATTTGCGATGCGAACGTGGTCGCCGCCTCGTACTGGACGGCGTTTTCGGCCGCCGTGACCTTTTCGTGGTCGAGATCGACGCTATTGCCGTCGAGCGTCACCTCACTGCCCGTTTGGTATTTGATGGATTGCGATGCCACGTCGGCCGCACCACCGACCGCACCGCTGCCCATCTGCCGCGAGTCGTCGACCAGCCAGATGCGTTTCGGACTGGCCGGCGCATCGGAACCGGGCCGCCGCGACACGGCCGAATTCAACGCTTCGGCGAAATCAAGATCGACGGCTTTGAAACCCGGCGTGCTCGCATTGGCGATATCGGCGGAAAGTATCTCCTGGCGGTAGGCGCGCAGCGCCAGCACCTGACGGTAGAACTCGAGCCCGGTGTCGATTGCCGCGGCCATTATCGGCTCCGCGACTTTCCGGCAGCACGTCGCTTCACTGCGCCAGCCCGTTTCATTACCGCGTACCCACCTTGATCGCCTTCGTTTCGCTGTCGGACATTTTTCCAAACTTGCCGAATTTCCATTTTTCGTTATGATGCTAAAACTTTTGCTCAAAGGCAAGGAAAATCCGCGATGCGCGGCAAGTATAAGCAGAACGCTTTCGCCATTGCTGGCGCGGCTATCTTGCTTTTTGCCAAAACTAGTGGGTCATCAGCAGACGAGATACAAGATCAAGGGTCTATTCGCGCGGCAATCGAAGCAGCAATTGAGCCTCGCTTTGCGGCAATGCACGGCACGCAGGGCGAAGTCGAAGTCGGTACGATTGATTCGCGACTTAGGCTGCCAGCCTGTTCCAATATCAATGTGGATCTACCGGCGGCGAATTCTGCAATGATGACGGCCAAGGTCACGTGCCCCGATCCAAACTGGACGCTTTACGTGCCGGTTCACTTACATGCCTGGATCGAAGCTGTCGTCGCCTCGACGAATTTGGCGCCGAACACTGCGCTGACCGCATCCGAACTGACGCGTGGCCGCGCCGACGCTTTCGCCGGCAATGGCGGACTGATCACCGACCCGCGCCAGGCCGAGGGCAAGATCCTGCGGACAGGGGTCACCGCGGGCGCGCCAATTCTGTCTCTTCAGCTTGATCTGCCGATCTCGGTGCATCGCGGCCAACGAGTCATGCTGACGTTGAATGACCCCGGGATGACGATCAAAACCACGGCAACCGCGCTCGATGACGGGCGGGTCGGCGACACGATCACCGTCCAGAATGCCGACAGCCAAAAGACGTTGCGCGCGACCGTGGCCCGCGACGGCGGCGTCGAGATCAATTTCTGAGGCCCGGCATGGCGACAACCCCAGCCCAGCGCCTCGCCGATCTGGTCGAGGAATTGCGCGACGTACTCGAAGAAGAGCGGAGAGCACTGCTTTCAGGAACGCCCGCCGTGATCAGCGCGATCACGCAGCGCAAGATGCTGGTCGCCGACCTGATTGACCAGGCGACCCTGATCCCGGGTACGCCACGCCCAGACCCCAGGCTGCTGCAGCCGCTGGCGCGCTACAACCAGGAGAACGCGGTCATCTGCGCCGCCATGCTGCGGCACCTGACCGCCGCCATCGACAGGTTGCGCCGGCAGGACCCACACCGTTCGTATAACCAGGACGGTAGCGAACAAAACCGTTCATCGCAGCACGCGCTCGGCGCCGCCTAGACCGGGTCCAGCCTCTACGCATCGAGTTCCTCCGGCGGATCGAAACGTCCATCTCGCGGCAGCGGCGGCGCCGGCATGCCGTCATCGCGCGCCGCACGCAGCCTGTAGACATAGGCCAGCACCTCAGCGACGGCCCGATAGAGCCCGACCGGGATCTCATCGCCGAGCTCTACATAGCGGTTAACGGAGCGCGCCAGCGGCGGCGCCTCGACGACCGTGACCCCGTGCTCCTCGGCGACCGCGCGGATGCGAAGCGCGATAAGGCCGGCGCCCTTGGCGACGAGACGCGGCGCGCGCATGCGATCCTCGCGATACGCCAGCGCCGCGGCGAAATGCTCGGGATTGACGACGACGACATCGGCCTTCGGCACCTCCGACATCATCCGCGCCCGCGCCAGCTTGACGCGCAGGCCGCGGATACGACGCTTGGTCTGCGGGCTGCCTTCCTGGTCCTTCTGCTCGTCCTTCAGCTCCTGTCGGCTCATCTTGAGCTGGTCCCGGTGCTGCCAGACCTGCCAAGGCACCTCCAGCACCGTCACCGCCGCCAGGGAGGCGGCGAGAATCATGAACACCTCGCCCGATAGCGTCGCGACATGACGCGGCGCGTAAGGCCAGCTCTCGGCCGCGATGTGCAGGAAGTCGGCGATCCAGCTTTTCATCAGCCACGCCGCGATCACGCCAATCACGATGAATTTGACGAGCGCCTTGACGATTTCCGCAAGCGCGGCGCGGGAAAATAGACGACCCAGACCTTTAAGCGGATCGAGGCGGGTGAAATCGGGTGTGATCGGCGTGGTGGAGACGACCCAGCCGCCGATCATGAGGTCGGCGGCGAACCCGACCACCGCCAAGAGCAGCATGAATGGCGCGAGGATCATAAGCCCTGGCCAAGCCACGTCCGAGGCGACCGCGAGCATGTGCGCCGGGTCACGCATGCTCTCGGGCTGCAGGGACAAACCGAAGCGCAGCGACGATTCGAGCAGCGCGATAAGTTTGGCTCCCGCGATCACTAGGATCGCGGCGCCGGCGACCAGCACCGCGGCGCCGGCGATCGCGTGGGCGCGAACGACCGAACCTTC
>DATMLO010000002.1:0-47741 GCA_035570495.1 Allostellaceae bacterium
CAGGATGCCGCCGGCGATCGCGAATGGGATGCCGGCGAGGGCCAACAGGCTGTCGCGCAGCGAATTGAAGAGGCCGTAGAGCAACACGATGATCAGCGCGAACGCGACAGGAACGACAACTTCAAGCCGCTTCTGGGCCAGCTCAAGATCCTCAAACTCGCCGGCCCAAATCATCCGGTAGCCAGACGGCAGCTTGACGTTCTTCGCGATGCGGTCTTGCGCCTCGGTGACCGTGCTGCCGAGATCGCGCCCCCGCACGCTGAACTTGATCGGGATAAAGCGCTGCGTCTGCTCGTGATAGATGTAGGAGGCGCCGGTATCGAGCTCGATTTTCGCCAACTCGTGCAATGGGATGAAGGACGACGTCCCAGCGGCGTTCTGATAGCCGACCTTGATGTCGCCGATCGCCTCGATACTGTTGCGGTATGGCTTCTGAAAGCGCACGGCGAGGTTCCAGGAACGGTCGCCCTCGAGGACCTGCGTCGCCACCGCGCCGCCCATCGCCGCCTGGATAACGGTGTTCACGTCGCCGGTGTTGAGGCCGTAGCGGGCGGCCTTCTCGCGGTCGATGGTGATGTCCAGGTTCGGCTGCTCGTAGACGTGGAAGATGCCGAGATCGGCCATCCCCCGAACTTGCTCCATCTCGTGCAGGACCTGATCGGCGAGATGTTCGAGGACCTCCAGGTTGGGTCCCAGGATTTTGACCGAATTGGCGCCCTTCACCCCGGAGATCGCCTCTTCGACATTGTCCTGGATGTACTGCGAGAAATTGAAGCCCACGCCGGGCAATTCGGCGGAGAACTCCTTTTGCAGCTCGGCGGTCAGGTCGTCTTTCGTGAAGCCCGACGGCCATTCATCATAGGGTTTCAACGGCACGAACAATTCGACATTGGAAAGCGGCGACGCGTCACTGCCATTGTCCGGACGGCCATGCTGCGACACGACCGTGATGACCTCCGGATGCCGCAGCAGGATTTCGCGCATCTTCCGCGTCGCCTCGGTGCCGGCATCGAGCGACATCGTTTGCGGCATCGAGGCGCGGATCCAGTAATTTCCTTCCTCGAGAGCGGGCAGGAATTCCGATCCGAGGCGCGGCGCCAGCAATCCGACGCCGACGAGAAACAACGCGCCGAGGATGACGACGATCCGCCGGTTGGCGAGCGCGAGGCGCAGCAACGGCGTGTAGACAAAGCGAATGCCGCGGACGATGAAGGTTTCAACTTCGTGCACATTTGCCGGCATTAGATACGAGGTCAGCACCGGCGTGATGGTGAACGTCGCGAGCAGCGCGCCGAACAGCGCATAACCATACGTGCGCGCCATCGGCCCGAAAATCTGCCCCTCGACACCTTGCATCGTGAACAGCGGCACAAAGGCCGCCACCGTGATCGTCGCCGAAAACAGGATCGCCCGGTCAACCTGCATGGCGGCGATCAAGATCAGGCGGAGCCGATCTGTCCAAACCGGCCTGACCGATAAATCGCGGGGGTTGGTCGGGTCGGGGCCCATTTGCCCCTCCGCCAGGTGCTGCAGCAGCAGCTGTCGGTCGCCCGGCGATCCCTGAAAGTTACGGAACACGTTTTCGACGAGGATGACGGCCGAGTCGACGATGATCCCGAAATCGACCGCGCCGACCGAGAGCAGGTTGGCATCCTCGCCTCGCAGCACGAGGATGCCGATGCTGAAGAACAACGCGAACGGGATATTGGCCGCGACGACGATCGCGCTGCGCAGATCGCCGAGAAAGACCCACTGGATCAGGAAGACCAGCACACAGCCGAACAGCAGATTGTGCAGCACGGTATGCGTCGTGACCGAGACCAGCGAACCGCGATCGTAATACGGCACCAGCTTGACCCCCGGCGGCAGCGTGCCATCGGTGTTTAGTTTCGCGACCGCTTCCTTGATCCGCGGCAGCACGTCGTTGGTGTGGTAGCTCCGGTTCATCACGACAATGGATGCGGCGATGTCGTCCTCGTGGTCGCGGCCGGCGATGCCGAGCCGCGGGACGTATCCGACCTCAACCTTGGCGACGTCCTTGATCTGAACCGGGACGCCGTTCACCTGGGTCAGCACGATGTTTTCGATGTCGCCGACCTTGTAACCCTTGGTCAGATCCTCGTTGCCGCCGTCGTCGATGAGGCCGACGCCGCGGATGTTGATCGACTGTTGCCCCATGATGATCTCGCGCCCGCCGACATTGATGTTGGCGTTGCCGAGCGCGGTCGTGATTTGCGACAACGTGATGCCGTACGCCTCCAGCTTGTTCGGATCGACGTCGACGTTGAACTGCTTGGTCGTGCCGCCCCAGCTGTTGACCTGGACGACCCCCGGCACCGTGAAAAGCCGCCGCGTCGCGATCCAGTCCTGCACGGTGCGCAGATTGGTCAGCCCGAAATTGGGCGGCCCGACGACCTGGTAGCGGTAGATCTCGCCGACAAGGCTCGATTGCTGGATTTGCGGGACCTGATTTGCCGGCAGGTTGACATTCTGCTGAAGGCTCAGCGCCGCCTGCGTGTAGGCAAAGTAGTAGTCAATTCCGTACTTGAACGTGACCCGGACGAAGGACAGACCGTAAAACGAGGTCGAACGGATATTATCGATCCCCGGCGTCGGATAGAGGCCGATCTCCATCGGGATCGTGTAGTAGCGCTCCATCTCCTCGGCCGAAAGCCCGGGCGCCTGGGCCGTGATCTCAAGGATGACGGGGGCTGGGTTGGGGTACGCCTCGATGTTGAGCTTGGTATAGGCGATAAACCCCGCGCCCGCGAAGACCAGGAGGAACAGGACGATGATCGGGCGCCGCGTCAGGCAAAAAGCAAGCGTCGCCTTGAGCACCGTTTACCTCGCGATTTGCTTTCCCCGACGCCCCTGAGGGCGCCAGCAGGACCGACGCTGCCAGCGATCGGGATGGCTGCAGAAATCGCGGCGACGCCTTTCTCACCCTCATCGGCGGTTGTTCCGCCACAGTGGCAATCGGTCGACATCGGCCCGTCCGTCCTGCGATGAGCCGGACAATGGCTGGACCTTCCTCGCCGCGACTACTGTCAGTGCTGCCAGTTCCCCACGCCGCTGGTCCGTCGCAGATTCCCCGGGGATTGCACCCCGAGCCCAGCGTCAGGATTGCCGCTTTGGCAGCCCGAATTCGCTTGGGAGAGCACGGCAGGGGAGGATGCGGCAGCAACTCGCACGAAGCCTTTCCGGGCCGATCCGGCTGTGGCTCGTCGTCGTCGTCCTTTGGGCCGGCGCCACATTGTTTCGGACCAACCGGTTTTGGGCGCCGGATTCGAACCCGGCAGAGAGCTGGGGCAATCCGTGGGTGTGGATCGACCTCTTTGTGCCGCCGATCTTGTTCGCCGCGATGCTGATCGCGCTTCAAACAATCTCGCGTCTGGTATCGGAACTCTTCCACCGGCCTCGTGGCAGGTAGCTACCAGCCCCGCGGCGGGAAGTCCTCTCCCGTCGGGGGTAGCTCCGCGAGCGTAACCGTGATCCAGCTAACCCTTGTGTGAAAAGCTCACATGGGCGGCGACGATGCGCCACCCCTCGGGGAAGCGCACCCAGCTCTGCTGCTGGCGGCCGAGCGAGGGCTGGCCGGGGCGACGGAATTCGGTCGAGGCGGTCGCGAAATCGCGGCCAAAGGTGGTGATGACGGTGTTCGCGATCTCGCGCCGGCCGGGCGGAATGCGGGCGCCGCGGAATTGCGCGATCTGGTCGTGGCCGTAAAGCTCCTCGCCGATCCCATAGCGCAGCGTGTAAGGGCTTTTGCGGAACAATTCGTTGAGCACCGCGACATCGTTGGCGTTGAGCGCCGCCTCGTAGCGCATGAACGCGGTCGTCACCTCGGCGACCACCTCGGGGAGATTGATCGCGGGTTCGGCGTGGTCTTCAGCCAAGTACGGGCTCCGCGTTGGTGACGCCAGCGCGCTCCAAGGCGCAGGCGACGCGTAGCGCGTCGGCCTCGCGCCACGGCGCGGCGATGATCTGCACGCCGATCGGCAGTGCGCCGGGCTTTTTCAGCGGCGCGGCGACAATCGGCAAGCCGATAAACGACAGCGGCTGGGTGTAGACGCCGATATAGGGGCGGGTCGGTACGGTGACGCCGTCGATCTCCATCGTCTCCTGTCCGAGCCTGGGCGCCGGGATCGGCGTCACCGGGGCGATGATAATGTCGATATCGCGGAACAGCGTCAGCACCTGGTCACGATACCAGCGACGGAAGCGCTGCGCACGCAGCACCCAGCCGGCCGGGATCAACGCGCCCGCGAGAAAACGGTCGCGCGTGCCGGGGTCGAAATCTTGCGCGCGCGATTTGAGGTCGGCGAGATGCAGTTCGGCGCCCTCGGATGCGGTGACCACAAAAGCGGCGGCGCGGGCGCGCGCCGCCTCCGGCACCTCGACCATGCGCGTTGCACCGAGCGCTTTCGCCACCGTGGCGACGGCTTCAGCGGCGGCGCCTGAGCCGGCGAAATGCCCGCCCGCGACCGCGATCCGAAGGCCGCTCGCGCCATGATCGAGAGCTGGGAAGGCAGCCTCGACCGGGCGGCCCGCGCAGGCCGGGTCGTGCGGGTCGGGACCTTGCATCGCGTCGTAGCTGGCGGCGAGATCGCCGACCGTGCGACAGAGCGGCCCCAGATGGTCGAGGCTCGACACAAAGCCCCGCGTCCCCGCGCGGCTGAGCCGGCCGTAGGTTGGCTTCAACCCGAATGTGCCGCAGAATGAGGCGGGCACACGGATCGAGCCGTTGGTGTCGCTGGCGAGCGCCAGCGGTACGAGGCCGCCGGCGACGGCGGCGCCCGATCCACCCGACGAGCCGCCGGCCGAATGCCCGAAGTCGTGCGGGTTGTGCGCCGGACCGTAATGCGCGTTCTCGGTGGTGAAGCCGTAGGCGTACTCATCCATGTTGAGCGTGCCGACCAGCACGGCGCCCGCTTCGCGCAGCTTTGCGACGAGGAACGCATCGGCATCCGCGGGCGGCCGTTCGGCATCGATTTTCGAGCCGGCGAGCGTGACGAGGCCCGTGACATCGAAGAGGTTCTTGACCGCGAACGGCGCCCCGGCGAGCGGCCCGAGCGGCTCGCCTTGGGCGCGGCGATCGATCGATGCGGCGTCAGCGAGCGCACGTTCGGCGGTGATCGCGGTGAAGGCGTTGAGCGCCGGATTGCATGCCGCGATGTGGGCCAGCGCGGCCTCTGCGATCTCGACCGCGCTCGCCGTGCCGGAGCGGACGGCGGCAGCGGCGTCGAGCGCGCTGAGCGTCCTGAGGGTCACGGGGTATAAACCGGCGCCGGCTCGATGTCGTCCGGCAGCGGAAAATCGGTGAACAGCGCCGCCATCTCGGCGATGCGCTGCAGATTGAGCACCACCCCCGGCCGATGCGCCGGGTCGATCGTCAACCCGACAAGTGCCGCGGCGGCGTCGACATAGGCTTCGGGATCGAATTTCGGCTCGGCCATGGCTTCTTCGACGCAACCGGCGTGCCAGACTGTCGCGCGAGCCTACTGGCGAGGCAATTGCATTCCGGCATAAAGAAAGCGCGACCAGCCGAGACGCAACATGCTGCTGAGTTTCGATTTTGCGACGCTGCGGAGCGCCTATCGCGAACGGGCGACGAAGCCGGTCGCGGTGGCCGAGGACGTGCTGGCGCGCATCGCCCGGGCCGGCAACGACGCGGTGTGGATCAATCGGGTCTCGGACAACGAGCTGAGGCGGGCTGCCGCGATGCTGGAGCGGCGCCGACCGGAGGGCCTACCGCTCTACGGGCTGCCGTTCGCGGTCAAGGACAATATCGATGCGGCCGGGCTGCCGACGACCTGCGCCTGCCCGGGGTTCTCGCATCTTCCGGAGCGCTCGGCGCCGGCGGTTGAACGGCTTGTCGCGGCGGGGGCATTGCTCGTCGGCAAGACCAACCTGGATCAGTTCGCGACCGGGCTTGTCGGCACGCGCTCGCCGTATGGCGTGCCGCGCAATCCGTTCGATGCGGCGCATATCCCCGGCGGGTCGAGCTCCGGGTCGGCGGTCGCGGTGGCCGCGGGCCTCGTGTCGTTCGCGCTCGGCACGGATACGGCGGGGTCGGGGCGGGTGCCGGCGTCATTCAATAATATCGTCGGGCTGAAGCCGACACGCGGGCTGGTCAGTGCCTCGGGACTGGTGCCTGCCTGCCGCTCGCTCGACTGCGTCTCGGTCTTTGCGCTGAGCGTGCCGGACGCGGCCGAGGTGATCGACGTCATCCGGGGCTTCGACCCGGCGGACGCCCTGTCGCGCGCGGCGCCCGAGGGTTTCGCGGCGATTGGCGCCGCGCCGCGCCATTTTTGCTTTGGAGTGCCGCGTCCCGAGCAGCTGGAGTTTTTTGACGACGGCGACAACGCAGCGATCTACGAGGCGACCATCGCGCGGCTCGAAGCGCTCGGCGGTACCGCGGTGACGATCGATCTCGCGCCGTTTCTCGAGACCGCGGCCCTGGTCTATCGCGGCGCCTGGATTGCCGAACGGCTGGCGGCGGTCGACGACGCGACGCAGGGACGGCGCGAGATGCTGTTGCCGATCATGCGGACAATCATCGAAGCCGGCGAGGCGGTGACGGGTGCCGGTGCGTTCCGCGACTTGCACCGTCTGTGGGATCTGAAACGGCGCACCGCGCCGGTATGGGACAAGATCGATCTGCTGGTAACCCCGACCACGGGTACGATCTATTCGCTGGCCGAAGTCGAGGCTGAGCCCATCGCGCTCAACACCCGGCTCGGCCATTACACCAACTTCGTCAATTTGCTCGACCTTGCCGCGCTTGCCGTGCCGGCGGGGTTTCGGCGAAATGGCTTGCCGGCCGGTGTGACCTTGGTTGCGCCGGCGTTCCACGACCCGCTGCTTGCCGCTGTCGGCGCGAAGCTGCATGCCGCGGCGGAATTGCCGATGGGCGCGACCCGTCACTCCACCTCCATGCGGGGGCCGGCACGCCTGGCGAGGGGTTTCCCTTATCTGTCGATCGCGGTCGTGGGAGCGCATCTCTCGGGACAACCGCTCAACCATGAGCTGATCTCACTCGGCGCCCGGTTGCGAGGCGCGACGCAAACCGCGCCCGACTACCGGCTCTACGCACTGAGCGACGGCAAGCGTCCGGGGCTCGTGCGCCGGCCCGGCGCGGGCGCCCCGATCGAGGTCGAGGTGTGGGATGTGCCAAGCGGTGCGGTCGGTGCCTTTCTCGCGGGCATAGAACCGCCGCTCGGGCTGGGCACGGTCGCACTCGGGGACGGCAGCGCCGTGACCGGTTTTCTGTGCGAGGCGCACGCGATCGAAGGGGCGCGCGACATCACCGAATATGGCGGCTGGCGCGCCTGGTTGACTGCGCGCCCCTAGATAGAGCGATCGGGTTCAGCCGCTGTTGCGCAGCCCCGCGGCGATGCCGTTGATCGTCAGATGGATGCCGGTCACCACATCCTCGTCGGCGTCGCCGGCGCGGTAGCGCTTCAAAAGCTCGATCTGCATGTGATTGAGCGGGTCCATGTAGGGGAAGCGGTTGCGGATCGAGCGGGCAAGCAGCGGGTTGCCCTCAAGGAGCTGATTCTGGCCCATGATCGCGAGAAGGGCCTCGATCGAGGCGCTCCACTCGGTGCGCAGCTGGCCGAAGATGCGCTCGCGCAAGTCGCGGTCGGACACCAGCTCGGCGTAGCGCGAAGCGATGGCGATGTCGCTTTTCGCCAGAACCATGTCCATGTTACTGAGCAGCATCTGGAAGAACGGCCATTCGCGATGCATCGCCTGGAGCGTCGCCATCCCGTCGCCGGGATGTGCCTCGCACCACGCGGTAACGGCGCTGCCGAAGCCGTACCAGCCGGGAAGCATGAGCCGGCACTGCGCCCAGCTGAACACCCAGGGAATGGCGCGTAAGTCTTCGATTTTATCCGAAGCTTTCCGCGACGCCGGCCGGCTGCCGATATTGAGGTTGGCGATCTCGCTGACGACGGTCGATTCGCGGAAGAACCGCACAAAACCGTCGGTTTCGTATACGAGCTTACGATAGGCGCGATAAGCGTCGGCCGAAAGCTGCGCCATCGCGTCGAGATACTCGGGGCGTGGCGCGGGCGCGTCGGCCTGCGCGAAACTCGCCTCCAAGGTCGCGGCGGCGAGGATTTCGAGGTTGCGGCGGCCGAGCTCGGCGTTGGAATACTTGCTGGCGATAACTTCGCCCTGCTCGGTGATGCGGATCGCCCCCCGCACCGCGCCTGGCGGCTGTGCGAGGATCGCCTGGTAACTCGGGCCGCCGCCGCGCCCCACCGAGCCGCCACGGCCGTGAAAGAGGCGGATGCGGAGATCATGGCGGCGGAACACCTCGACGAGCGCGATCTCCGCCTTGTAAAGCTCCCAGCCAGAGGTGAGAAACCCCCCATCCTTGTTGCTGTCGGAATAGCCGAGCATGACCTCCTGGATGCGGCCGCGGCTTGCGAGGAGCCGCGCATAGTCGGGGAGGCTCAGCACCGCCTCCATCACGTCGCCGCAGTTCTGCAGGTCTTCGATCGTCTCGAAAAGCGGGACGATGTCGAGATCGAGCCTGCCCTCGTTCGGGTGAAGAAGCCCGGCCTCCTTCAGCAGCACGGCGACCTCGAGCAAATCGGAGACGGTGGTCGCCATGGAAATCACGTAATGCGGCACGGCTTCCGAGCCGTAGCGGTGATGCGCCTCGGCGGTCGCCTTCAGGATCGCGAGCTCGCCCGAGGTCTCATCCGAGTAGGCGAGGAATGGCGACGATAGCGGGCGCGGCGACGCGATCTCGGCGCGCAGCAGCGCGACGCGTCCCTCTTCGTCGAGACCGAGATAGTTCGTGCCGGGCTGCGCCTTCTCGAAGAGCTCGCCGACGACGCGCTCGTGGACAGCGGAATTCTGCCGCAGATCGATCGACGCGAGGTGAAAGCCAAAGACGTCGACCGCGCGCCGCAGGTCGCGAAGGCGGCCCTTGGCGAGCAGTTCCGAGCCGTTGGCGGTGAGCGAATTGGCGATGATCGTGAGATCGCCCAGGAGCTCGCCGCTATCGGCATAGGCGGGTGCGCTACCCACCGGCTGATGGAGCGGGTCGCCATGGTCGAGCACGCGCGCTGTCGCCGCAAGTCGCGCATAAATTCCGGTGATCGCGCGCCGGTAGGGTTCATAGCGGCGAAAAGCCGAGCGGTCGGGCGAGCGGGCGGCCAGTTCGGCGAGTGACGGGGCAACATCGACAAGCCGCCCGTCAAGCGATAGCTCGGCGCCCAACTCACGCAACTCGCCGAGATAATGCTGCATCGCCTTGGCGCTTTGCAGCCGCAGCGCCTCGCGCAGCACGCCGGCGTCGACAAACGGGTTGCCGTCGCGGTCGCCGCCGATCCAGCTGCCCATACGCAGAAACGACGGCAGCGAGCCCCTGAGCGGAAGCCCGCCCGCCTCCAGCTCGGCTTCGAGCTCGGTGTAGAAATGCGGCAGCTCGCGCAAGAACGAGTAGTCGTAATAGGCAAGCCCGTTATTGACCTCGTCGACGACCCGCAGCCGGTTGCGGCGCAAGAGATTGGTCTGCCAGAGCGTCAGGATCGCGCGGCGCAACGCGTCCTCGTTCGTGGCGGTTTCGGACGCGGTGAGCGGCCGCCCATCGCGGTCCGCCAAAAGCTGGGCGACCTCCATATCGCGGTCGATCATGCTCTTGCGGCGCACCTCGGTCGGATGCGCCGTCAGCACCGGCACGACCATCGCGCCCGCGAAGAATTCGCGGAGCCGCTCGGGTGTGGCGCCCGCCTCGCGGGCGCGGGCAAGCGCTTGCGCCATCGTCCCTTCGCGTGGCGCCGACGGCGTGAAAGCGTGCGCGCGGGTGCGGCGGATGTGGTGCTGATCCTCGGCGATATTGGCGAGATGCGAGAAAAAGCCAAAGGCGCGAATGATCTGGATCGCATCGCCGCGCTGCAGTGCGTTCAGCGTCTTTTCCAGCTCGTCGCGCGCCTCGCGATCCTCGTCGCGGCGAAAGCGGATCGAGCTCTGCCGGATGCGCTCGACGGTGTCGAAAGCCGCGGTGCCCTTCTGTTGGCGCACCGTGTCGCCGAGGATGCGACCGAGGAGCCTTATGTCCTCGCGGAGCGGCAGGTCCTTGTCGTCGTCGCCGTCGTTGGCCATCGCCTCACTCGCCAGGTTCGGGAATTGCGTCTTCCGGCTCCTCGACCGCCACGGTCTGGCCCTGGAAGTACAGCGCACCGCAGATCAGCGCGATCACCACGTAGCCGAGCGCCACGGAGGCCGAGTTGCCGATGCCGAGCGCCGTACCGTTGATCACGCCGAAATATGCAAGCACCGCGGCCCCGAGCGCGTAGATCGCGGCGCGGCTGAAGCGGCGGTCGATGATAAAGGCGGCCATCGCGCCGAGCATCAGCCCTGTCAACGTACCGCCCCCGCCAAACAGTTGCAGCCCGTGATAGATGACGCCATGTCCGGCGAGCTTGTCGAAGCCGACCTGCGCCGCCGAGGTGCCGGCGGCGGACAGCGCGCCGTCGATCTGGTTCTGCGCCCAGGACGCGATGTTGGGGAGCATCGCCAGGATCACCGCCGGGGCATGGCGCGCCGGAGTCGTCTCGAACGCCTGAGCGCCGATCACGAGGCCGATATAGAGCAGGATCGGCAGGATCGAGACGAGCGGCACGACCGCGAGTAGCAGCGCGGTCAATCCCGTGAAGCAGACGACCGAGATCACCATCCCTGTCGCCAGCGAATAGCCGATGCGGCCGCCGACCGCCTTCCATCCCGGATGGCCGATATAGACGGCCGGCGGGAAGGGCGAACCGAGAAACGCGCCCGCCAACGCGCCGATGCCGTCGGCGATCAGCACCTGCCGCAGATCAAACTGGTCGCCCGCGGCGCCGGCGCTTTCGACGTTGTTCATGCCCTCGGTGAAGTTGTAGATGCCGAGCGGCACCGCGATGACGAGCAGTGGCCCGATATCGTGCAGGCCGGCGAGAAAATCGAGGGACGGGATCGGCACGTGCACACCAAATTTGGCGAGCGCGCCGTGCAGCGCCGGCGGGTCCATCACGTGGTCGATGCCGGTCATCGTCGCGATCCAGCCGAGGATCGTGCCAGCGAGGACCGCGAGCAGACCGCCGGGCACCCCACCCGGCAGGCGCACGCCAGCGCACCAGCTGATGAGGATGATCGCGAGCGAAATGAAGGCGAGCCACGGCTCCTGCCACGATAGAAACGCCGGCCGCATCGAGATAAAGGCGATCGAGATGCCGGCGAGCGCGCCGAGCATCGCGGCGCGCGGCGTGTATTTCCGCAGGGTCGGGCCGATAAACGCGCCGACAAGAATGACGCAGCCAATAATAAAGGCCCAGGCAAGCCCCGCCTGCCAGGCGAGGATCGGGTCGTTGGTCTTGAGATAGGTCGGCAGCATCACCAGGAAGACGACGATGAACATGTGTGGCACGCTGGGCCCATAGGGCAAAGCGGTGACGTCGTCGCGCCCCTCCTTGCGCGAGAGCTGGTAGGCGAGCCAGGCGTAGAAGAGGTTGCCGATCGGCAAGGCGATGCCGAGTGCCGGCAGGACGCGGCCAAAGACCACCCCCTCGGGCATCTTGACCACGCCGAGGCAGAGCCCGGTCAGCACGATGACGTTGAGCACGACATTGGTGAAGAGGCCGAAAAACCCATTCCAATCGCCCGGCACCCACCAATTCGGCGTGTGGGCCGTTTCGCCAGCGACGCTCATGATGTGCTCCCCCTCCTTTATCTGGCGCGCAATGCGGCGATGACGGCGGATGACTGCCCGACCCAGCCAAAAATGCCGCCTTGCGCCTTGATCATTCTGAGGCCCATCTCCTGGAACTCGGGGAAATACGAGCCGACGCAGTCTTCGAGCACGAGGCAGTCAAAGCCGCGATCGTTGGCTTCGCGCACGGAGGTGTTGACGCAAACCTCGGTCGTGACGCCGCAGACGATGAGCTGGCGGATGCCGCGATGCTTCAGGATCGCGTCGAGATCGGTCGCGTAAAACGCTCCCTTGCCTGGCTTGTCGATGACCGGTTCGCCGGGGCGCGGATAGAGCTCCGGGATGATGTCGTGGCCTGGCTCGCCGCGCACCAGGAGCCGGCCCATCGGCGACGGATCGCCAATCCGCAGCGTCGGGTTGCCGCGCAGCTTTTTCGCCGGCGCGAGATCGGCGAGATCGGGCCGATGGCCCTCGCGCGTGTGGATGATGGTAAGCCCGGCCGCCCGCGCGGTTTCGAGAAGATGCCGCATCGGTTCGATCGCGCGGCGCAATTGCGAAACGTCGTTGCCGAGCGACTCGCCAAACCCGCCCGGCTCAAGGAAATCGCGCTGCATGTCGATGATGACAAGCGCCGTCGTTTCGCGCTCAAACGCGAAATCGTAGGGCTCGGCTGCGACGACCGGCATGGGGGCTCTCCCGCGGCGCGACGAGGCGCTCGACGAGACAAGCAAAAGCGCGGCCAACCCGATGGCGCTTCAGTGAGCCCGATCTAGTCCGCGCGGCCGCTAGGGGAGTGGGCCCGGTCTTATCGCGACGCTGGCGCGACGATCGGCCTCTGGCCGGGCGTCATCAAACATAAACAATCGAGCGATAGCTACCTCTCCTGCGGTCGTGCCCAGGGGCGGGTTTGGCCGCCGGGGTAGCACGCCCCGTCGATTCCGTAGCGCCAGCACCTTTTCAAAAATTCGTTGCAAAGGGAACCCGTGCAAATGAGCGACGCCGCCCTATCGCAGCCACGCACTCAATCGAACGCGAAGACGGTCCAGGCCTATATCGACGAAGTGCCGATCTGGTCCGACGGCACCTCGTTGAAATCGACGCCGATGACGGGGATGCAGTGGCGCATCTGGGCGCTCGCCGCGTCGGGCAAGTTCTTTGAAGGCTTTGTCGTGTTCATGGGCGGCGTCACGGTGCCGCTGATCGCTCGCGAATTCCATCTCGCCGAGGCCGAGGTGGGGTTTGTCACGTCGGCGAGCCTGGCGGGCATCCTGTTCGGCACCGTCCTGCTCGGCGGTTTGTCGGATTATTTTGGCCGCAAGCGGATGTTCATCGCCGAGATGATCATCTTCTGCATGTTTCTCACGCTCTTGATCCTGGTCGGGAACTTCATCTCGCTGGTGATCTGCCTGTTTGGGCTCGGCCTTGCGCTCGGCTGCGACTATCCGACAGCGCATATGATCATCTCCGAAAGCATCCCGAGCGGTTCGCGCGGCAAGCTGGTGCTCGGCGCCTTCGCCTTCCAGGCGGTGGGCGCGATGTGCGGCATCCTGATCGGCGCTGTCGTGCTCATCCTCGACCCCGACCTCGACGCTTGGCGCTGGATGTACGCGACAGCGCTGATCCCGGCGGTGATCATCACGATTGCGCGCTTCTTCATCACCGAAAGCGCGAACTGGCTGATCGTGCGCGGCGCGCATGACCGGGCGGAAGAAGCCGTGACGCGCCTGCTTTACCGAAAGCCCGTCTACCCCCGGTCGGTGGCGCTCATCCGCCACGTCGTCGACGAGGCGAGCGCGTCGAAGCAGTCCTTCATGGCGCTGTTCAAAGGGCACAATCTCCGCGCCACGCTCTTCTCCTCGGCGCCGTGGTTCCTGCAGGACCTCGGCACCTACGGCATCGGTGTCTTCACGCCGACGATGATCGCCGCCGCTCTCGGCAGCGGTCCCGACAAGATCCGCAGTCCCGCCGATCTGATCGCCAGCGGCATCCACTCGGCGCAGGCCGCCGCGCTCACCACCTCGCTCTTGATCGTCGGCATCATCTTCGCGATCGGGCTGTCCGACAGCTTGGGACGCGTTCGCCTGCAGGTCTTCGGCTTTCTCGGCTGCGCGGTCGGGCTCGTCATCGCCACGCTGTCGATCGATGTCAGCGGCCCGGCCAAGCTCGAGCTGATCATGGGCGGCGTTATGCTGTTCAACTTCATGACCAATATGGGCCCGAACGCGCAGACCTACCTGCTCGCGGGCGAGGTGTTCCCGACCGAGGTGCGCGGCATGGGCGCCGGTTTCGCGGCGATGATCGGCAAGATCGGCGCGGTGGCGACGACCTTCGGTTTCCCGATCCTGCTCGCCTCGATCGGCACCCGCACGCTGCTCTACATCCTCGCGGTCAGCGCGGTGCTCGGCGCTGTCGTGACCTGGATCTTCCGCATCGAGACCACCGGTGTGAACCTCGACGAGATCGGGCGGCACTGAAACCTTCCGCAGAAAGGGCCACCATGACGGATAAATTTCGCCGCGCTCTCGTGGGCGCCGCCCTGATCTTCGCGCTCGCCGTTCCGCCCGCGCACGCGGCCGGCGTCACCCTCAATGAGAGCGGCTCGACCCTGCTCTTCCCGGTCTTCCAGACCTGGATCGCCGGCTACAAGAGCGTGGCGCCCGATGTCGAGATCACCGCCGCGGGCACCGGCTCTGGCGCCGGAACCAAGGCGGCGATAGCTGGCGAGGTCCGCATCGGCACTTCCGACGCCTATCTGTCCGACCGGGATGCGGCGCAGAACCCGCAAATCCTCGATATCCCGCTCGCCATCTCGGCGCAGACGATCAATTACAATCTGCCGGGGCTCAACAATGCCAACCTCAAGATCGACGGCCCGACGCTCGCCGCGATCTATGCCGGCAAGGTGATGCAGTGGGATGATCCGGCGATCACGGCGATGAACCCCGGCGCTCAGCTGCCGCATCAGCCGATTGTCCCGGTTCGTCGCGCCGACGGCTCCGGCGACACCTTTATCTTTACCCAGTTCCTCGACTTCTCGGCTGAGTCCTGGGAAGACAATCCAGGATACGGCATCGAAATCTCCTGGCCGAAGGTCGATGGGGAAAAAGCCGCGACCGGCAATGAAGGCGTCGTTCAGACGCTCGCCACGACCCCGTATTCTATCGGCTATATCGGCATCAGCTATGGCGACCAGATCGCCAAGGCTGCTCTCGGCACGGCGCAGGTCAAGAACCAGGCCGGCAAGTTCCTGCTCCCGACGCCCCAGACGATCGCCGATGGAGCTGCCGAACTCGACCCGCGCACGCCGCCCTATGAGCGGATTACCCTCGTTTTCGCTCCGGGCGACAACAGCTATCCGCTGGTCAATTACGAGTACGCTGTCGTATCGAAAGCGCAGCCTAATGCGGCGACCGCTGATGCGCTTCGGCACTTCCTGTTGTGGGCGGTGTCGGAAACCGGCGGCAACAGCCCGAGCTATCTCCAGGCCGTCGGCTTTATTGCGTTGCCGGATTTCATCCGGGCGCTGAGCGAGAAACAGATCGCGCAGATCCAGACGGCCGTCGGTCAGTAGTGGTTTCCCCGCGAAGCCGGTGGCAAAATCCCCGGCTGAGGGTCGCGCGATGCTTCGATATGTGACGGCGGTGGGGTTATCGGTCGCGGTGGGGGTGGCGCTGCTCGAGGTCGCGCTGGTGCCTGCTGTGGCGATCGGCGGCGCCGCGGTGCTGTTGCCGCGTTACCTGCCGAGGCTGCGGCCGCCAAAGCCGACGCGGCGGCCGCGATCGATGGCCAGGAAAAATCTCGAGGCGCGAACCGAGATTCTGCCGCCACAGCGCGATGAGCAGAGTGCTGTCGCGCCAGCCGCACTTCTCGCCCGGCTGGGGATCAAGCAGGCCGTGGCGAAGACCGTCACGTTCCGCGTCATCGTCACCAGCCTCGATTTCACCTCGAATTATGTGGTGCTCGGCGAGCTGAGCACGGCCGTCGGCCTCTCGACGCTCAATCTGATCGGAGGCCCGCTGTTCTATCTCGCGCACGAGACGATGTGGAACTACCTCGGACCGCCGGGCGCGACCGTCGAGGTCACCGCGCCGACCGGGCTGCGCGAGGAGCAGGCGGCGCCAGTCGCCGGATGGCACGGCATTACGGTCAGCCGGGCGCTGGCCAAGACCGTCACCTACCGGGCGGTAGCGACGGTCGTGGACTTCACGACAAACTATATCGTCGTCGGCGATGCCCTGACGGCGGCAGGCTTGGCGGCGTTCGGGTTCGTCCTTGGCCCGTTTGTCTATTTTGGCCACGAACGCGCCTGGGAATATTTCGCCGACCCTCAGGAACCCGCGGCCGAGCCGCTGCCCTCGGCGAATGTCGCACGGCCGCTCGCCCTTCCCGCGCCGACGGTTGCGGCGGCCGGCCGGGCGTGAGGCGCCCTCCTCAGCCCAGCCATTTGGCGAGGACGAAAAGCACGAGGCCCACCGCGCCGCCGACCAGCGTACCGTTGATGCGGATGAATTGGAGGTCGCGGCCGACCGTCAGCTCGAACCGGGTCACCAGCGTGTCGCTGTCCCAGCGGCCCACGACATCCGAGACATAGGTGCCGATCTCGTCGCGATGTGGCACGACGGTGTTCATCACCAGCTCGCGCGCCGAGCGATTTATCGCCTCGCGGATGCTGTCGTTGGTCTCCAGCCAATTTCCGAGTGCGGCGAGAGCGTGCTCAAACGTCCTCGCCAGCGGACCGTCATCGCCGCCCCAATCGAGCTTCAGCCGCGTCTCGGTCTCGGCGGCGAGCCACGCGAGGTAATCGTCAACAAGTTCCGTATCGAGCACGCCCGATTTGATGCGCTCGAACCGCTCGTAGAGCTCGGGATCGTCGGCCAGCCGTGTCACCAGCCCGTCGAGAAACGCGGCATATTCGCCGCGCCAGGGGTGATCGGCGGCGTGCGCCGCAGCCAGCGCCTCGAGCACACCATCGACAAGGGCATCTCCCAATTTCGCGTCGATCCATCCGGGCAACCAACCCGATGTTTTCTCGCCGATCTTTTGTCGGAACACCTGGCGATTTCGGCCGATAAACGCGATCACCGCCTCGAGGCCCCAGTCAAACGCCGCGACGTGCTGGTCCTGCGCGATCAACACCGCCAGAACTCGGCCGGTCAGCGGCGCCGCCGCGATCGAGTCGATGCCGCCTTTGACCAGGTTGCGGCTGGCGCCGCGCAGCTCGGTCGTGCCGATCAGCTCGATGGCCGGCGGCAGCATGCCCCGCGACCAGGTTACCAGCAGGCGCTGATTATCGGGATCGCGCAGCCATCCGGCGAGCCACCGCGCCACGTCAATCTTGTCGAGCCGCGCGCCGATCTCCTGCGAATTGAAGAAGTTGCGGACAAAAAAGCCGCCGAGGGTATCGCCGATGCGGCCCTTGTTCTGCGGCAGGATCGCGGTGTGCGGGATCGGTAGCCCCAGCGGGTGGCGGAACAGCGCCACCACCGCAAACCAGTCGGCGCAAGCCCCGACCATCCCCGCCTCGGAAAACGCGCGCAGATAGGCGAGCCAGGCGAACTGAGCCTCAAGCCGCCACGAGACGATAAAGAGCGCGAGCATCAGCAGCAGAAGCCCGGTCGCGACCATGCGCATCCGGCGCAGCGCCGCGCGCCGTTCGATGTTCCGTTCTTGCTGTGCTGCGTCCGTGACGGGAAGCTGCACCATCAATCGGCTGCTTCAAGCCCTGGTCGATTTGCGCCGCCCGGTGCTGCCAGCGCGGCGTAATGATGGCGGATCAGCTCCGCGCCGTATTCGCGCTCCAGCCGCCGGACGACAAAATGGCCACGCGCCACGCGCTGGAAATGGTCGGTGAAGATGACGTTCACCGTCGCCCCACCGATCGCGCCGATGACCGGCACGATCCCCGATGCGACGCGAGCCGTCACCGCAAAGCCGAAGCGCGCGGCGATCTCGCCGATGAACCGCGCGATGACCGGCGCCGAGGCGTTGAACGCGCCGCGTTCCATCATGTAGCGGCTGAGGTCTTGCGTTAGCCGCGAGAGCACCGAGCGGACCGCGTAATATTCGAGTTTGAGCTCGTTGCTGTCACCGCCGCCGCCCAGCGCGAAGACTTCGAGGCAGGCGAGCCGCGCCTCGAGCGTTGTGAGGTCTTCCCCTTCGGCGCGGGCGATTTCGGCGATCGAGCGGAGCATCAACGCGGTCGTCAGCGGCAGCTCCAACGGCAAGGCCGGCATGCCGAAAAATCCACCGACGCCGCCCGAAATACCGGTCAGCAACTTGCCCATCCAGCCGGGCGGCGGGCCGAGATCGGCATCCTCCTCCAGCGAATTGACCGCGACATCGAGGCAGCGGAGGATCGCCGTCTTGATCATCCCGCGTAGCCGGCGATTGACCGGGCCTGGCAGATATTTCATCGCGATATCGACCGGTGTCCCGGTCGCCTGCGCGAGCCGGGTGATAAAATTCTCCCGTTCGAGCTGTTCGATCGCGAGCATCAGCTCGCGTTGGGTGGTCGGGGGCAGCGGCGGGAGCGGCTCGGCGTTCATCGATAAAGCAACGGCCGGATGCCGTTGAGGCTCGCCATCACCGCCGAGCCGTTGCTGAGCAGCGCGGTGACGATCGGGCTGATCAGCCCGCCGGGCAGCGCCAGACCCAAGGCAAGGGTGTTCATCACCGCGACAATGCCATAGTTCTGTTTGACGAGGCTAACCGCGTCGCGCGAAATCTCGACCGCCTTCGCCAGTTTCCATAACGAATCTTCCATCAACACGATGTCGGCCGCCTCGTGCGTGATATCGGGGCCATGGCGCATCGCGATGCCGACATCGGCAAAGCCGAGCGCGGGAGAATCGTTTATGCCGTCGCCGACCATCGCGACGCGCCGCCCGCTGCGCTGCAGATCCTGGATGACCGCGGCCTTGTCGGCGGGCAGCATCTCGGCGATCTGCCGCGACAGCCCGAGACGGCGGCCCACCGCCGCCGCGACCCGCGAATTGTCGCCGGTCAGCATGATCGTCTCGCGGATGCCCATGGCGTGCAGGGCCGAAATCACCGCGCCGCTTTCGGCGCGGATGCGATCCTCGTAGGCGACCATCCCGGCGACCGCGCCATCCACCGCGACCCACAGACAGGAGCATCCGCGCTCCTCGATCGCCGAGCGGTCGCCCGCCGCATGCCCCACGCGAATCCCACCCTGCTGCAGGAAGCGCTCGCTGCCGACATGGACATAATAGCCATTGACCCGCGCCTCGACGCCGAGACCCACTGAATACTTCGCATCGTCGACCGGCGGCAGTTGCACATCGAGTTCGGCCAGCCGGGCCCGCAACGCGTTGGCGACCGGATGCGTGAAATTCGTCTCCGCCGCAACGGCGAGCGACAGAAGGTGATCGCACGAAATATGCGGGTTGTAGGACAGGACATCGACAACGTTGGGCGCGCCATGGCTCAGCGTTCCGGTCTTGTCGAAGATGATCGTGTCGACCCCGCACAGCTTTTCGAGATGCGCGCCACTCTTGATAATGATCCCAGCCCGCGCGGCGCGGGTCATTGAGGCTAGTACCGTGGTCGGCGCGGCCACTCGGATGCCGGTGCCGTAATCGACGATCACCAGGTTCAAGAAGCGCTCGAAATCGGCGGTAAGCGCCGCGGTGCCCGCGGCCAAGCCGATCGTCGGCAGGACGAGCTGATCGGCGAGCAGCTCGGCGTGGTTCTGGATGCGCGTCTCACCGAGCGGCGCCGAGTCGGTCAGGCGCGCGATCTGCCCGGCCGTTGTCTGGTCGCCGACACGCTGGGCGCGCACGGTCAGCTGCCCCTGGCTAACGATCGACGCGGCGTAGACGTTCTCGCCCACGCCGCGCGGCACGGGCAGTCCCTCGCCGGTGATTGTCTTCTGATCGAGCAGGGCCTGGCCGTCGACGATCTCGCCGTCGACCGGCACCATCTCCCCCGGATAGATCACCACGGCGTCGTCGATCTTCAGTTCGGACGCGGGGATCGACACGATGTCGCCGTTGCGCAGCACCCAGGCCGTCTTGCTCTGGAATTCGAGAAGCTCGCTGGCCGCGCGTTTCGATCCCGCCGCTGTCAGGTCGCGGATCCAGTCGCCGAGCCGGATCAGCCAGGTGATCGCGCCGCCGGCGACCATGTTGCCCTGCAGCAGCGAAGCGCCGATCGCCAGCGTGTCGAGGAAATCGACATTGAACCGCCGCTCGGTTGACCAGACATGCCAGGCGCGCCGGAAAATCGGCAGCCCGCAATAAAGCATCAGCGGCACGTTGAGCGCGACCAGCGCCGGGTTGGTCGAGAAGGCCAGCGCCATGGAGAGGCTCGGCAGGGCGAGCGGCCATTGCTGCCGCGGCGGCTTGTAGGCGCCGCGGCTGTTCTCGGCGATTTCGGGCTCCGGTTTCGCGGGAAGCGATTGGAGCAGCGCCGCGGCGGCATCGAGGCTCAGCTCGGCGAGCAGCTCCAGCATCTCGTCGAGTGTCTGCTGCTGTGCGATGTCGTACTCGACGACAAGGCTGGCGCATTCGTGATTGATGCGCGCCGATTTGACCCAATCCTCGGCGCGCAGCCAAGCCAGCAGAGAATCAGCCAGCGGCGAGGCCGCGCGCAGCGCGCCGATCCGCAGCCGGATACGCCCCGGTATGGCGTGGCAGATCGTGAACTTCACCGTTGCGCCGTCTGTTGGGCTAGGGGTCCGTTTGACCGGGGATCAGGTAGTCGCCAATGCCTGCGCCCGGGCCCGCGCCTGCTCGAGTTCCGCCCTGTGATCGGTGTGCAACTCGACAAAGTGATTGAGCGAGAACAAGGCCAGTGTCACCCACATCGGCGTCGCGGCGGTGCCGCCAATCTCGAGGAAGGTGTACCCCGCGAGCCCGAGCGCCAGGACGATCTTCAGATCGATATTATTGCCGGTCGAAAGTTTCAGTTCGCGGTCGATGGCTTTACAGAAATCAACGGTCGAACGCGCGAACTTGGAATGCGCCGCGAGGAATTCCGCCTCCGCGGCGATCTTGCCGGCCAATTCGTCGACCTCGTCCTTCGGCGGAGTCGGCTCGGCGCCGGTCATGTCCAGATGTTCGTTCGAGCGCTGCCGGAAGTGATGCTCGAACTCGAGCTCCCGGCTCGGGTCGTATTGGATCACGATGCTGCCGGAATCCGGCTTGGTGTCGATGCTGCGGATGCCCGGGATCGAGGCAAAGGTCTCGCGATAGAGCTCGAGGACTTCCGGGTTGAGCCGCCCGTGCGGGATCTTCATGCGGATGCGGCCGCGCACCCGGTGCTCGATCCGCGCGTGATGTTTTTTGCGATGAGGACGCGCCGGCCCGGCCGCCGGCAAAGCGTCCGGCGTTTGCTCGGGCGCCGGCGCGGCGCCGTTTGGGCTGTCAGCGACCGACACGGCTCACCTGCTGCGACCGGCAGAGTCCCTGGCCGACCTCAAGAAGCGTGTGCCGGAGTGGCCTCGGCCGCGGCGACTTCCTCGGCCTCCACCTCGGCGGCGAGATCGTGCATCCGCTCCTGCGCCTCGGCGACGGCATGACGCGCCGAGCGCGTCATCTTGTAGGCGCCGCGGACCGTATAATTGAACAGCGGCTGCAGACGATCGCCGATGTTCGACATGTATTTCGGCGCGAAAGCCGCGGCGACACCGACGACCATGCCGGGGATCAGCGCGACATCGAACAGCGCTGCGGCGACGCCGATCACCCCGATGGTCGTGACGGTCGTGACGACGTCCGGCTGGTCGTCGGCCTCGGCTTCCGGCTCGCCGGTCTGCGGTTCGGCGCTCGCAGCCTGGTGTGATCCGTTGGCCTTCTCGCCAACGTCGACCTTTGCATTAAATTTGGGCACGGAAGTAGCTCCGCTGGTTTCACGGCTGCTATTATTAGCCGCACCGCAGCGCACAGTAAATCTACAAGTAAAATCGCAATAAAAATGTCACATATCCGCAGCACAAGTCACTCGCTGACTCGCAAGGGCGTGGCCCCTCCGGCCTATGGCGCGTAGCGGGTGACGCCCTCGATCGCGCCCTGCTCGCGGCCGCGCAACTCGATGACATTGCGATCCGGGTCGCGGACGAAGACCGAGACCTGGCCGCTGTCGTCAAAGCTGACGGGGCCTTGAGTGATCGCGATGTCGTTCGCCTTCAAGGCCGCGATCGTCGCGGGGATTGACGCCACCCGCAGGGCCATGTGGGTGTAGCCGGCATATTTCTCCGGAACGTCCATCAGCACATTCGCGGCCGGATCGCCCGCATTGGCGTTGAAGATCAAGTTGAGCTCGACGTTGTTTGCGTTGCGGATGATCGCGACGTCGTCACCCGTGGCGCGGTGCAACAGGCTGAAGCCGAGGACGTCATAGAACTTGAGCGCACGGTCGAGGTCGCGCACGCGGACGCCGATATGATCGACGCGCTCGACTGTGATCGTCTGATCCATAGCCACCTCCTTGGAGCGGCGACATCGTCGCACAAATCGCCGGCCGGCTTTGACTTAATGCGCCGCGCCGCTGGCCGTCGCACCCTTGCGCATCAGCGCAACCGCGGCGACCGCCACGATCAGGACAACGCCGATCAGCGCGAAGGCATCGCTA
The DNA here is from genome assembly GCA_035570495.1 of Allostellaceae bacterium. Classification (GTDB taxonomy): domain Bacteria; phylum Pseudomonadota; class Alphaproteobacteria; order ATCC43930; family CGMCC-115725; genus DATARH01. The sequence continues at coordinate 22,304 of DATMLO010000002.1, forward strand.
AGCCCCATGAAAGTCGCCTGAGCGCGGATCGTGTTGCCGACGGCGATGATCGCGCGGTGCATCGCGCCGGCCGGATCGGGATAGCCATGCGCCATGAAATAGCGCTGCAGGTCGGCGAGCCGGTCGCGCGTCGCGGGGTCGAGCTGCGAGACATGCGGTGTGATGATCGCCGAGTGGAACTGCTCGCGCTTGGTGAAGAAGGTCGCGACCGCGGCGGTGCCGATCGCGCCGCCGAGATTGCGCATCATGTTGAAGAGACCGGAGGCGGCGCCCGCCTCGTTGGGCGCGATCCCGATCATCGCGATCGCCGAGATCGGCGTCATCACGATCGCCTGGCCAAAGGCGCGGGTGATGTCGGGCCAGAACAGCTGCGGCGCCGCATAGTCCGCGTCGAGCCAGAGGTTCATAAAGCAGCTGGAGGCGAAGATGATGAGGCCGGTTCCGACCAGCACGCGCGCGTCGATCCGCTTCATCAAGGCCGGCACCAGCGGGATGATCAGGAGTTGCGGCAGTCCGGTCCAGGCCACGACCTCGCCGATCTGCTCGGCGTCGAACCCTTGTGAGGTCGAAAGGTATTGCGGCAGCAGAAACGACGAGCTGTAGAGCCCAAAACCGAGCAGGAAGTTGCCGAGCGTGCCAAAGCCAAAATTGCGCCGCCCCAGCAGCCGCAAATTGATCAGCGGCCGCGGCGCGAGAAACTGCCACAGGACAAACGCGGCGAGCGCCAACCCGGAGACGATGCTCAGCTTGACGATGAAGGGCGAGTCGAACCAGTTGTAGACATTGCCGTCGTCAAGCGCGGTCTGCAGCGTGGCAAGGCCGAGCGCCATCAGCGCGATGCCAAGCCAGTCGGCCTTCCAAAACAAACCCGGCTGCGGCTCGCTCTTGGGCAGGGCGAACCACAACGCCGCCAGCATGATGAGGCCCGGCGCCAGGTTGACGTAGAACACCCAGGGCCAGCCGTAAGTGTCGGTCAGGTAGCCGCCGATCGTCGGCCCGATCGCCGGCGCGAAGGTCGCGGTGATCGCGAACCCGGCAAAGCCGATCGCCCGTTTCGCCGGCGGCAGCATCGTCATGATGATCGTGAAGGCGAGCGGGATCAGCACGCCGCCGGTAAAGCCCTGCAGCACCCGGAAGATGATCATCTCGGTGAGGTTCGTCGCCTGACCGCACAACGCTGAAAAGAAGAGGAACAGCACCGTGTTGACGAGCAGATAGCGGCGCATCGACACCACCCGGCTCATGAAATCGGTGAGCGGGATGACGATGATCTCACCGATCAGGTAGGCGGTGGATATCCAGGTGCCGTTGACCCCGCCGGTGCCGATGCCGCCTTCGATATAGGGCAGCGAGGCATTGGTGATGAGGATGTTGAGCACGGCCAGGAAAGCACCCATCAGCGCGCCGCCGACCGCGATCCAGGTCTTCAGCGTCACGGCCTCTTCAGGTTTCGTGTCCATGGCCGCTTCCCTCGGCTAACCGTTGACCTTGCCGCCGGGAATGGCGGACAGGGCGGTGTCGTTCGACGGCTTGGTGTCGATCGTCGGTTCGACCGACATGCCGGGGCGCAGCCGGCCGGCGAGCGGGTCGTTGGCATCGATCGCGATCTTGACCGGGATGCGCTGGACGATCTTGGTGAAGTTGCCGGTGGCGTTGTCCGGGGGCAGCAGCGCGAATTGCTGACCGCTCGCCGGCGCCAGGCTTTCGACATGACCGTGCACGACCGTGCCGTCAAAGGTGTCGATATTGATCGTCACCGGTTGGCCGGCCTGCACATGCGTCAGCTGGGTCTCCATGTAGTTGGCGGTGATGTACACCTGATGCAGCGGCACGATGGCCATCAGCTGCGTGCCGGGCTGCACATACTGTCCGATCTGGATGTTGCGGACGCCGACCGTGCCGTCGAACGGTGAGGTGATCGTCGTGTAGCTCAGGTTGAGCTCGGCCTGATGCTCGCTTGCCTGCTGCTGCGCCAGGGTCGCGCGGGCCTGCTCGAGTTGCGCCTGGAGCACGCCGATCTGCTTCTCGGCGCTGGCCACCCCCGCCTTGTCGCTATCCGACTTCGCCTGCTTCTGGACGATGTCCGACTGCGCCTGCTGCGCGCGCTGCACGGTGCCGTAACCGGTGCGTTCCAGATCGGTGTAGCGCTGGAAATCCTGTTGCGAATAGGTGAGCGCCGCCTGATCGGAGGCGACCTGCTGCTCGGCCTGCTGGACCACAAGATGCTGCTGCGCGATCTGCTGGGTCAGCGTGTCGATGCTCGCTTGCGCGGCCGCGACGTTGGCGCGCGCCTGGTCGAGCGCGGTCTGGTAATCGCGCGGGTCGATGCGGGCGATCACGTCGCCCACCTTGACCGGTTGGTTGTCGTTGACCGGGACATCCGAGATGTAGCCCGAAACCTTTGGGCTCATGATCGACGAATGCGCGTCGACATAGGCGTCGTCGGTCGACACGAGATATCGCCCCGTTCCCCAATAGTAGCGGCCGTAATCGGCGGCGGCGAAAATGCCGGCGATCACCGCGAGGCCGAGCGCCGCTTGCTTCAGCTTGCCGCCGGAAATGCGCGCCCCGGCTTTGCCCACGGCGGCGCGAAATTGGCTTGTCTGCGTTGTATCGGTCATGATTGCCCAATCCCCTTCCGGCCTCGAACGGCCTGCTGCCGTAAACATGGCTCCGAGGGTCATGGTCGATAATTGCCTGATGCGCGGAAGGACTGTCCGAAATTTCCGGATAATGCCTCGACTGGACGAGGCGAGGACCGGCGCAAATTTTGCGCCGGCCCCGTCATGCCGATCGGCGGACAGCTTTAGCTACAGGGGTTCGCGGGCAACGACAGGGGACCGCTCGCCAACCTCACCGTTCCGCGTTCGTCGGGGGCGCACGACGTGAAAGACGGGAGCCGGGCGCCGCCGATCGGACAGCAAACCGCGGCGACGGCGTGCGCCGGGTCGACGGCATTGGCGTCCGGTATCGCATTCCGATGCCCGTTCGTCGTGAATGCCAAGTCGACCATCGTCAGACAGAGGAGCCAACCCGCGAGGACTTGCCTCAGGGTGACTCTCTGTTCATAGGGGTCGTAGTCCATAGCCTGTCTCCTGCTCCTCAAAGCCGGCAGGCCGCCTCCCGCGAAGGAGGCTGCCCGCCGCTTCAAACACGTGTCCCGTCGCGCGCCTTACTGGTTAAACGGCGCCCGCTCGTAGTGAGACGTCGGCATCGGCGTGCTCTGGATGTGGTGACAACCTTGCGCCGGTTGAGCGTTCTCGGCGCACGGGCCAAAACCGCTGGTATAGGGGTGCATGGCGACGTTTGCATCGTAGCCAACCGGCACTTTGTAGTGGCTCCACGGCACGTGGTTCAGCGAACTCGCGTGCTGCGACCGACCGCTCGTGTAGGGGTCGTAGTACCAACTCGACGGCGGTGTCGGATGGACCACGACCGGCGGCAACGTCACGGTCGCCGCCGCCGTCTGCGTCACTCGCGGATCTGCATTGGCGGCATCGGCGTGCACATTCGCGACGACGATTGTCGCGGCGAGCACCGCCGCACTCAGGCTTAGCGATTTCAGTGAGATGCCCATGGCTCTTCTCCGGTGTTGATGCGAGAGAGATGAGGCGTGAGCCGTTACGTGATAATAAGATGCCTGACGTAAGGACTATCATGAAATTCCGGATAATGAGGCTTCCATGGATCGTCTCGCGGGCATCACCGCCTTTGTGCGGGTCGCGCAGAACGGCGGCTTCTCCGCCGCCGCGCGCAGTCTGAGCGTGTCGACGACAACGATCAGCGATCAGGTGCAGGCGCTGGAAAACACTCTTGGCGTGCGCCTCTTGAACCGCACCACGCGGCGGGTAAGCCTGACCGAGATCGGCCGCGACTATTACGAGCGCTGCTCGCAAATCCTGCACGAGCTGGCGGAGGCCGATGAAGTCGCCAGCGCCTTGCAGGTGACGCCACGCGGCCGGCTTCGCGTCTACTGTCATCAGGGCCTGTCACGCTTCATCGCGCCTATAGTGAGACACTTCCTCGAGGACTATCCGGAGGTCTCGCTGGATCTGCTCACCGGCGATCCGATGATCGATCTCGTGCAGGAGGGGTTCGACCTCGCGATCATGCCGTTTTCGCCGCCCGATTCGAGCTCGATCAAACGGACCCTCGCAAAATGGCGTTACGTCTTGTGCGGCTCGGCGGCCTATCTCGACAAGCACCCCGCGCCTCGCGCTCCGGCCGACCTCGCCGCGCATAATTTCCTGCGTTACGCCTATGCGATTTACGGCCCCGAGTTTTACTTCGCCGATCCAGCTGGCGGTAAGGTGGCCGCCCGCCTGTCCGGCAATCTGGTCACCACCAGCGTTGCTGTCATGCGCGCGGCTGCCGTTGCCGGGCTCGGGTTGTGGCTGTGCCCGCCCTACATCGTCTCCGATCTGCTGGCGTCCGGAGATTTGGTGCCGTTGCTGCCGGAGTACGGCACACCGGAAATGGAGATCGTTGCGCTCTACCCGCATCGCCGGCAGCTCAGCGCCAAAGTGCGGCTGTTCCTCGACAGGTTGGTAGACCAGTTTGCCAAGGAGCCGCGCTGGGCCGATGCAGCGACCGAGCGGTAGGACTAGAGCGACAGCTCATGCCCCGGATCGAGTCCTACCTACAACGCGGCGGCCCTGGACCGCTGACCGGCTCAGCCAATGCCCGAACGGCAGCGACGGCGGCGCGCGCCAGCGCCGGCGCGCGCGGCGTGAGCGGCCCCTCGATGCGGCCGTAGATATGGAACAGCGCGGTCTGCAGCACGATGCCCATGATGGCGGCAGCCGCCGCCTCGGGCGCGACCAGGGCCATCTCGCTGGCCGCGACAGCATCGACGACGGCTTCCTCGATGGCCACGACCGGCGCGCCGTCGTCACCGAGCCCCGGTAGCAAGTTGTGCTGCGCCAGCAGCATGAAACGAAAGAGGGCGGCGTCGCGGTCGTAAAGCGCGCAGAAATGCCCGACCATGGCGGCGATGCGCCCCTCGAAGCCGCAAGCGCTGTGGCCCAACGCCGCCAACTTGGCGCCCATGTGACGGTAAGCCTCCGCGAACAAATGCGCGGCCAGCTCTTCCTTGCTGCGATAATGGCGATAGAGCGCGCCTTGCGAAATGCCCGCCGCGCCGGCGATTTCGGCGATCGACACGCCGTCGACACCGCGGGCCGCGAATAATTCGAGCGCGGCGCGCTCCACCCGGTCCTTGACCCCCGTCGCCCGCAAGTAGAATAGTCCTTGTGAATGAATGTTCACTCACTATATGATGGCCCCGCCGGATGAAGCAAGCGCATAGCGTCCGGTGACGATCGCGAGGTGGCGGCATGGACTGGGACGACGTGCTCCCCTGGGGCTTTCTGTTCTTCATCGCGCCGTTTCTATTGTCGTTGCGTTCGATGTTGGTGGGGCGCCGCTTGAGGGCGCAGATCGAGACGCTGACCAGCAAGGTCGCGATGCTCGATCACCGCATCTTCCGGCTGGACGAGCGGCTGACCGCGCTGGGCGCCGCGCCGCTCATTCCGCCGACCGACGCTCCAGCTGCTGAATCAAGCCCCGAACCGGCCGCCGCTCCACCGGAAGTCACACAGGCCACGCCGGCGGAACCCGTTCCCGAGCCGGTTCCGGAAGCGGTCCCGGCGATGGCCGCGGCGTCGCCGCCGCCCACCTCAACGGATGCCGGCAAGAGTTTTGAACAGCGCCTCGCCGAGAATTGGCTCGTCTGGCTGGGGGGCGTGACCTTGGCGCTGGGCGGCGCCTTCCTCGTCAAGCTGTCGATCGATTACGGGCTGTTGACGCCACCGGTGCGGGTGCTGCTCGCCATCCTGCTCGGCATTGGGCTGTGCGCCGGGTCGGAGTGGGTGCTGCGGCGCGAGCTGGCGGAACCGGGAGAAGCTCCCGGACCATCCTACATACCGCAAGCGCTCGCCGCCGCCGGCGCCGCGACGGTGTTCGCGGCGGTCTACGCCGCCTACCAGCTTTATGGCCTGATCCCTGCCGACAGCGCTTTTGTTTTGCTCGCCGCGACGGCGATCGCAACCGTGGTGCTGGCGTTGCGGCAGGGCGTGCTCGTCGCGGCCCTGGGCCTTGTCGGCGCCTATGTCGTGCCGGCGCTGGTCGCGACCGAGACGCCGCACGCACTGCCGCTGTTCTTGTATTTGGCCGTCGTCACGGCAGGCCTGCTGACGGTGTTGCGCCATCGCGCGTGGTGGTGGCTGGCTTGGCCAGCGCTCGGCGGCGCATTCCTATGGGCGATGATGTGGCTTGGGCTGCAACCTCAGCATCCCGAAAGCAGCGTCGTTGCCGTCTATATTCTTGCCCAGCTTGGCCTGTTCGCGGCGTTCCGCCGTGGCGTGCCGCGGGTGGGTTTCCTCGCCGGGATCGCCGATTCGCCGCAAGTCGCGCCACTGGTACGCGTTGCGTTCGGGCTGTTCGGGTTCGCCAGCTTTGTGCTGGTGCATGTCGCGAATTTCGACAATCCGAGTCTCGCCGCGAGCTATGCGGCCACGGCCTTTCTGCTCGGTTTCGCCTATCGCGACCGCGAGCTCGACGATGTGATCGCCACCGCGGCCCTGCTGTTGCTCGCGGTGCTTGCGAGCTGGAACTTGCCCTTGCTGACCGATGACCAGCTGTTCTATGCGCAGCTGAGCCTGCCGGTCGCGCTATGGGATTTTTCGACCGCCTGTGCCGCGGCGGCCGTGCTGCTCGGCGGCGGCGGCTTTGTCGCGCAGCGCACCGCGGCGCGACCGGGACGCTGGGCGGCGATGTCGGTCGTCGCGTCGGCGCTGATCGTGGTCATTGCCTATTGGCGTCTGCACCAATACGGCATCGACATCGCCTGGGCAGGCATCGCGCTGGCGCTGGCGGGGCTGAACCTGCTTGCCGCGGCGAGCGTCGCGAAACGGCGCGACGGCGCGCTGGAGATCGAGATTGCCCTCGGCGCCTATGCGATCGGCGTGCTGGGCGGCACGATCCTCGCAGCGACCTTCGCCCTCGGCAACGCCTGGCTCTCAGTGGCGATCGCATTGCATCTGACGGCGCTCGGCTGGGTCGAGGGGCGGCTCGATCTCAAGGTGCTGCGACCGGTTGCGCTGATCGTCGCCGGCATCGTGCTCGTGCGGCTCGCGTTCAACCCCTATTTGTTCGGTTATCCGATCGGGCCGGCGCCGATCTTCAACTGGCTGCTCTACGGCTATGGCATTCCAGCCATTGCTTTTGTCGTCGCGACCAAGCAATTCGGCAGCCGTGCCGACGATCTGCTGGTCGGCGTGCTCGAAGCCGGCAGCGTGTTGTTCATCACCTTGCTGCTGACTTTCGAGCTGCGGCACGCAGCCTATGGGCGGATCGACGCGCCGCTCGCCGATCTTGGCAAGGACGCGCTGACGCCGATCTTGTGGCTCGGCCTCGCGGGCTTGAGCCTGTGGCTGGCCGAGACGCGGCAACGCCCGGTGCTGCTGTGGAGCGGCATCATCCTGTTCGGCTTGGCGAGCGCGCAGGTCGTGGTTTGGCAGGCCCTGGCCAAGAACCCGTTACTTTGGGGCTTCTCGGTCGGCCGGACGATGGTTTTCGACGTGCTGTCGCTCGCCTATCTGCTGCCGGCGTTGCTTTATGCAGGGGTTGCGCTGTTGCGGCTCGGGCCAGCGCCCTTGCGCCTGATCGCGAAGATCCTCGCCGCCGGCCTCGCCTTCGTCTGGCTAAGCTTGGAGGTTCGCCACGCCTTTCAAGGCGAGCACATCGCGATAGGCCAATTCGGCGGCCGCACCAGCGACGGTGAGTGGTATGCCTATTCGGCCGCCTGGCTCGCCTTTTTCGGGATCGGGTTGGCGATCGGGCTACTGCGGCGCGACGAGTGGCTGCGGCGTGTCGCGCTCGGCGGCATCGGCCTTGTCGTGGCCAAGGTTTTTCTGTCCGATATGGCCGAGCTCGAAGGTGTATTGCGGGCGCTGTCATTTCTCGGGCTTGGCGCGACGTTGGTGGGCATTGGCTATGCCTATCGGCGACTGCGTCCGCTCCAGCAATAACGTTCTATGCTGGCGGTCTCCAAACTGGTGGGGGCGGTGAGAGTCGAACTCACATAGGTCGGCTTAAAAGGCCGCTCCGGATGCCTTTACGGGTACGCCCCCGGATTCAGGATTGATTGGCGGGCCGTCCAGGGAATTTCACCCTGAAGCACGCGGATTTAAGCGGATTTGGCGAGCCCACGAGGACTCGAACCCCGATCCGCCGGGTAGAAGCCGGCCGCTCTCTCCGTTGAGCTATAGGCCCCAGAATTCATTCGCTAAACTCATTGGGCGTCGGCTTATTCAACCGGCGCCTCGTTGCTGAGACCGTGGCGGCGAAGATCGCGGGTCGATGCCTGACGCTTTCCGGCGCGATAGCGCGCGCCGGCCGGCACCCGCAGTCCGGTGAGGCAATCGATCGGAGCTGCCGCGTCGGGGGCTGCGATCTGAGCGGTCGCGAAAACCGCCCAGTACCAGATGCCGTTGCAGCACCAGAGTTCGCGTTCGGTGCCGATCGTCTTGGCTTCCGGTTCGGGGGTTTGCCGGCGGCGCTTCCATGGCGCCACCGCCTCGGGCACCCGTCGAATAATGCCGGTCCGCGGATGCACATAAAGCAGGCCGGGCCAGTTATCGACAGATCCTCGCCGCCACCGTTGGCTGGACCGTTGCAGCCGTCCCTCGGCGTCGACGCGCACCCTGGTCTCGATCAGATCGTCGAGATGACCGAGGATGTGCAGCTGGATTGTCGAATTCGGCGAAATGCGTTCGCAGATCTCCGAGTGCACCTTGTTCCAGGGCCGACCCACCTGCCGCACCAGGAATTTCCGCAGCGGGCCCAGAAGGTCGGAGAGCGACTTGCTGTTGACGTGAGGGCGGCGCATCCCCTCGTTGCGAGGCAGGTCCGCCAGCCGTTCCAGATCGCGGCGCGCAATGTCGCGCGGCCGAACCTGGTGGTAGCTCCGCGAGCTGCCCCAGCGCGGCCGTTCGATAACGACCTGCGCCATATCCTCTCTCATGGTCGTTCTCCGTGAATTGGCGCGCCAGGAAGGAGTCGAACCCTCACACTCCCGGTTCGTAGCCGGGTGCACGGTCCATCGTGCTGCTGGCGCTTGATGCTGGTCGCGCGTGCCGGAATCGAACCGAGCCTCACCGGTTTGAAAAACCGGCCGCCTCGCCAAAAGCGTAACGCGCGGGATGGTAGGCGTGGGAAGGATCGAACTTCCTGCCCTCGGCTTGTCGTGCCGATGCTCTGCCGATGAGCTACACGCCCGGTCTCACAACGACTACCCCGAGACGGAATCGAACCGCCATAGGCTGGGTGTAGGCCAGCCGCTCTGCCGTTGAGCTATCGGGGTGGAATGGTCAGCGCGGGAGGATTTGAACCTCCGGTCTCCTGCGTCCGAGGCAGGCGCTTTCGCCGGACTAAGCTACACGCTGAGAAATTGTCCTATCGATGAGGCGATGGCGCCGCGCCGCCGAGGCAGGCGCGACGCCATCTCCGTCAACCCTTGACGCACAGCACCTGGCGAAGCGTGTGGACGATCTCCACCAGGTCCTCTTGCGCGGCCATCACGTCGTCGATCGCCTTGTAGGCGCCCGGCGTCTCATCGAGCACGCCTTCGTCCTTGCGGCACTCGACCGCGGCGGTGGCGGCCGCGTGATCGGCGAGCGTGAAGGTCTTCTTCGCCGCGGCGCGGCTCATCTTCCGCCCCGCGCCGTGCGAGCACGACATGAAGCTTTCCGGATTGCCCTTGCCGCGGACGATAAAACTCTTCGCGCCCATCGACCCCGGGATGATGCCCAGATCGCCTTCGCGCGCCCGCACCGCACCCTTGCGGGTGACGAGCACGCTCTCGCCGAAATGCTGCTCGCGCGCGACGTAGTTGTGATGGCAGTTCACCGCCACCACGCCCGTCTCGAACGCGATCCCCAGGCTCGCCTGCATCGCCGCCACTGTCGCCCGCATCATCAGCTCGCGATTGGCGCGGGCGAAATCCTGCGCCCATTGCACCGCCTCGACATAGTCGTCGAAGTGTTGCGAGCCCTCCGGCAGGTAGGCGAGGTCGGCGTCCGGCAGGTTGACAAACCAGCGCCGCATCTCCGCCTTCGCCAGTTCGATAAAGCGGGTGCCGATGGCGTTGCCGATGCCGCGCGAGCTCGAGTGCAACATCACCCAGACGCGGTCCGCCTCATCGAGGCAAACCTCGATGAAGTGGTTGCCGGTGCCGAGCGTTCCGGCGTGCGCCGGCGCACGTTGCGCCGGCCGCTCGAGCTTCGGCTGCTTGGCGACGATCGCGGAGAGGCCGCCGGCGAGACTAGAGGCGAGCCCCGGCCCACCCCCGCCCCAGGCGCCGCGGTCGTTCTTGCCGCCGTTGTCGGTACGTCCGTGCGGCACGGCCGCCTCGATCGCCAAGCGCATCGCGGCAAGACTATCCGGCAGCTCAGCCGCGGTCAGGCTCGTCATCGCCGCGGCCATGCCGCAACCGATGTCGACCCCGACCGCCGCCGGTACGATCGCCCCCTTGGTGGCGATGACGCTGCCGACCGTGGCGCCGAGCCCCCAATGCACATCCGGCATCGCCGCGATGTGCCTGAAAACAAACGGCAGCTTCGCGACATTGCGGAGCTGTTGCGCGGCGGCATCCTCGATCGGCACGCCCTTGACCCACGCCTTGATCGGGACGCGCTCGGCGCCGATGACCTCGAACGAAGACACGTTAGCCTCCTGTTGAAAAAGATCGGATGCCGACGCGCGGATTTCTCCACGCGCCGGCATCCTGCCAGTACTAGCCCCTGAGGGCCTCTTGCTCGGCGATGAACCGCAGCACCTGCTCCGAGAAGCCGTCGATGTGGCACCACGGGCCGTAGCCGACGCCGTTCCGGTACGAGGCGACATTGATCATGTAGCCGGTACCGTTGGGCGCCGGGCATGTACGCCGGGCGTTTTGCTCGTTGCCCCGAAGCAGGTCGGCGTTGGCCGGGAAGGCCTGCTCGTCGGTGATGACGATCAGCCGGTCGTACGCGACCTCCCGGTTCACCGTTTCGATGGCGTCGAACAGACGCGTTCCGCCGTTCTGGCTGTGACGGATCGCGTCGATCGCCGCCATGCCGCGGCGCGGCGGGAGCTCGATCACCTGGTCAGCAAAGCTGAACATGCGAACCTTGCCCGGCAGGATCGCTGCCAGTGCCGCCGCGGCATCCTTGCGCGTCAGGTCCGAGCGTGCCGAAAGACGCGCGTCCATCGAGGCGCTGACGTCGACGAGGACGACAGTGAGCCCCGAGAACGGCGCCATTTCGGCGATGCTGGCGCGCAAGGCGTCGTCGATCGCCGGCTCAAGCATCGGGCACGCCCTTGCCGCCGCGACATAACGGAACGGCAAAACGCGCTCCGCGCCCTTGCGGGCGAGGATTGCCTCCTGCATCAGCCCGAGATCGCAGCCGGCATTGACCATGTTGCGCAGGTTGCGCAGCAGAGCCAGGTAGCCGATCTTGCGCTCGCAGATCAGGCGCTCGAACGTCCCCTTCTTGTCCGCGCCGCCGGAGAGGCCGACCTCCCAGGTGTCCGGAGCGGACAGCTCGTTGTCGACGAGCTGCTTCCACAGAAGCTGCTGGTCGTCATTCGCCGGCTTGGCATGGCTGAGGAACAGCACGTCGCGCAAGCGGATGACATTCCCGCGGTCGTACTTGGCGAGCTGGTAGGCGTCGAACTTCTTGAACGCCAGCGCCAGGCCCTTCTTGACCTGAGCCGATAACGGCGTCTTGCCATTGCGCCAATAGATCGCCAGGAACTCCGACAATTCATCGGCGCGCTGGACCGTCGCCGCGATGGTCTCCGAGACGAGACGCGTGCCGGCGCCGGTCTTGGCCAGAGCGGCCAAAAGCAGCAACGGCGCGTGGCGCAGGTTGAACGCGTTGCGCGCCTCGATGGCGAGCGCCGCGACCACCGGCGGCGAAGCCTGTTCGGCGAGCGCGACGATGCGGTCGGCGATCGATTGACCATCCTCGTAGAATTCCCTCTCCCACAACAGGCAGGAAAGAACCGAACGGCGGAGCTGCTGCTCGATGGTCAGATTCCGCGCGGCCGGTGCCCCTTCGTGGGTGCGCGGCCACAGCGCCTTGAGGCGCAGGTTGAAGCGGGACATGTGACACCTCTCGAGTTAGCGGCTTTCGCCGACTGATAAAGACCGGGGAACAAACGACGACGGAACAACCGCAAATGCGGCTCCCGGTTTCGAAACCGGGCCGCGCCCGAGGGCACGTTTCACCCGAAGTATCCGTCGTCTACGCCACCGGCCCGGATGCGGGCTGACGCCGTGCGAATGCAGGGGAACGAGCGAAACCAGTACGTTTTGGCGCTCTACCAACTGAGCTACGCCGGCTCGCGCCGACGGCAGGACTCGAACCTGCGACCTCCCGCGTAAAAAGCGAAGTAACTGATCTCTACGCCACCTGCGAAACGACTGCTCGGGAACAAGCGAGAACGGCGAGCGGGCCGAAGCCCATGGTCTGGCAGGACCGAAGTAGCCGTACTCTACGCCACGAACAGTTTGGGTTTGCCGCGATGAACCCGCGGTTGTTCTGTCGAAAATCTGGCGCGCACGACGAGGATCGAACTCGCCGCTACCTGCTCGACAGGCAGGTCCCGTCACCAGCTGGGTCCGTGCGCGCGTGGAATTGGTGGGACCGGAAGGAGTCGAACCTTCAACCAACGGCTTAAGAGGCCGCTGCGCTGCCGATTGCGCCACGATCCCGGCAAAATTGGTACCTGCGGATGGAGTCGAACCACCGTTGCGCGGTTATCGGCCGCGATTCCTAGCCTCTGGAAGACACAGGCAAATGGTGGGGAAAGGCCGAGTTGAACGACGCGCCCGAAGGCAACCGGGTTACAGCCGGCGTCCTGCGCCCCGCAGGTGACACTTCCCCTTTTATTGGAGCCGCCGCGCGGAGTCGAACGGCGATCGGCGCGATACCGGCGCGCTGCTCTCGCCTTTGAGCTACGACGGCGTGGCGGACAGCCTCGGGCATGATCCGAATACCCAACCGGGTACGCACTGCTTAGCAGGCAGGCACGGCAACCTTACCGTCTGTGCTGTCCGGTGAATTGGCGGAGCGCTGAGGAATCGAACCCCCTGCCCATGAGGCATCCATCCCGGTTTTCAGGACCGGTGGCCGACCATTCAGCCGGAACGCCCCGTCTAAAACTTGGTACGCGCGGAGGGATTCGAACCCACACTGCCGACGGTCTGAGCGTCGTGCCTCCTGCCGATTGGGCTACGCGCGTAATGGTCGCCCCATCCAGTGCTGCCCTGGATTTTCCGGCTTGAGAAACCGGCGACTTAGCTGATGGTCGATAGGGCGCCACGGTTCACTAGATCGATGGCAGCGGGTGTAGGTTTCGCGCCCACCTTGCGAGCTTCAAGGCTCGCCTGCTCCTAGAGCAACCCGCTCGATTTGGAGGCGCGCCCTCGTGCTGCCCGAGGTTCTCCTGCTTCAGAGACAGGCGTCTTAGCTGGTGGACCAGCGCGCTCAATTGGTGCCCGGTGACGGGAATCGAACCCTCACCGGCCGCTTACGAGGCGGCTGCACGTCCATCGTGCTGACCGGGCGTAAAGATTGGGGTGACGTAGCGGTATCGATCCGCTCGCAGGCCGGTTCACAGCCGGCCGGGTTCGCCTGCTCCCTCACGTCACCGTTCTTGTGCTGGAGTGGGGTCGCGGAATCGAACCGCGTATCTCGAAGGTTGCAACTTCGCGCCCGGCCCACCTGGCTCACCCCACGTGTTTGCTTTGTCGAATGGCACCGGCGGAGCCGAATCGAACGCTCCTTCGCGGGTTTGGAGTCCGCGTCGTTCCCAGAACACACCGGTCTGAATGGCTGGCAGCCTCGGGATCGAACCGAGCTCGTTCCGCTTTAACAAAGCGGCGCATTCACCCTGATTGCTAGCTGCCAAAAACACTTGAACGATATCGGCAAATGGCGCCGAGACCAGGGATCGCACCCGGATGTCGCCGGCTTCAGCGGCGCGCAAGGACTACCTTTGCTATCTCGGCGAGATGGTCGCGGTGATGGGACTCGAACCCATGGCCTTCTGGTTATGAGCCAGATGAGCTGCCTCTGCTCCACATCGCATTGAAGGGCTTGCAGGCGCGGCTCGTTCTGCCTTTGAACGACGCGCCTCGAATTGGAGCGAGCGACCGGGGTCGAACCGGTGTCCCGTGCATGGCGCGCACGGATTCTAGCCGTTGAACTACGCTCGCTGAAATTTGGTGGACTGACACGGAATCGAACCCTGCGCGGAAGGCTTGCAAAGCGCACCTGTGCCCCAGCACTCAGCCCAAAAATGAAAATCGAAAATTGAAAAACGAAGATCGCTGCAGCCGGGCTTTCACCGGTCTCGGGCTCGGGGCTTCCACCGAACCTTCCGTGTGTTGGCGCTGAGGCCCAAGCTGCGCCAAAGGCAAATGGCCAAAACAAAAAACCCTCCGCGGGGGTAATCCCGGGAGGGTTCAAACCGATCTCTCGATCGTGATGCGGGTATAGTCTTACCCGCCCGAACTCCTTCCGGGGCCACCGCTACCGCTCGTATTTTCGGGCTTGGATTGCCCGAACGCGACCGCACAGACCGGCTGGCGCTGGCCTGGCTGCAGGTACAGCGATCCGCTCCGCGATGCGGCGGCGAGTTGCGCTATGGTCGTGGTCTTAATCATGGGGCGCGGCTTCTCTCACAATCGTCTGGAGCTCGTCAAGAGGAATTTTAACGACTGAAGAAATTACCATCCACGCTGCGGCGAAAACCACGCAATTACCGACCGGCCGGAACGATCTTTTCCGCGGAAGCCGCCTGTCGCCGCCGCGCCCAACCGCGAACGACGACATAAAATGTGGGGGTAAAGATCAGGCCGAAGGTGGTTACCCCCAGCATGCCGAAGAATACGGCGGTGCCGAGTGACTGGCGCATTTCCGCCCCCGCGCCGGTCGCGATGGCGAGCGGAATGACGCCGAGGATAAAAGCGAACGACGTCATCAGAATGGGCCGCAACCGGGTCTGGGCTGCTTGGATGGCGGCGTCGAAGCGCGTTGCGCCTTCCGCCTCGGCCTGGCGGGCGAACTCGACAATGAGGATCGCGTTCTTGGCGGCAAGGCCGATCAGCACGACAAAACCGATCTGCGCCAGGATGTTGACGTCCATTCCGCGCAGCAACAGACCGCTGACCCCGGCGAGCAGACACATCGGCACGATGAGGATCACCGAGAACGGCAGAGCCCAGCTCTCGTACTGCGCCGCCAGCACCAGGAAGACAAAAACCACCGACGCGCCAAACACCAGGAGCCCAGTATTGCCAACCAGCTTTTCCTGATAGGCGAGCTCGGTCCATTCATAGCCGAACCCGTCGGGCAGGCGATCGGCGGCGAGCTTTTCCATCGCCGCCAGCGCATAGCCGGTCGAGTAGCCGGGCAGCGTATTTCCCTGCAGCTCGGCTGCCGGATAGAGGTTGTAGCGGGGCACGCGGTAGGCGCCGGTGATGTCGCGAAAATTCGTGACGGAGCCGATCGGCACCATCTGGCCGCTGTTGTTGCGCGTCTTGTAGTTGGCGATGTCCTCGATGTTCTGCCGGTACGGGCCGTCGGCCTGCGCCGTCACCTGGTACGTCCGGCCGAGATAGTTGAAGTTGTTGACGAATACCGAGCCGAGATAGACCTCGAGCGCCTCGAACACCTTGTCGGCGGAAACGCCGAGCATCTCCGCCTTTACCCGATCGATATCGGCATACAGCTTAGGCGTTCGCGTGTTGAACAGCGAAAACACACCGGTGAGACCCGGTGTCTGGTTGGCGGCCGCCACCAGGTCTTGCGTCGCGGCGTCGAGCGCGACAAGACCGCGCCCGCGTTTGTCCTGAACCATCATCTTAAAGCCGCCGGCATTGCCGATGCCGCGCACCGGCGGCGGCGGGATGACGATGATGAACGCCTCTTGGATGCTGCTCAGCCGCCCGCGGAGATCGGCCAGGATGTGATCCGCGCTGAGCCCCTTGGCGACACGTTCCTCAAACGGCGCCATGGGGGTGAAGACCGCCCCGGCATTGGGAGCGTTGGTAAAGGTCGCGCCATCAAAGCCGGCGAACGGCACCGCGTGAACAATCCCGGGGGTGTCGAGGACAATCTTCACCACACGCCGCACGACCGCGTCGGTGCGCTCGAGCGACGAGCCGGGCGGCAGTTGGATCACCACGATCAGATAGGCCTGGTCTTGCGCTGGGATAAACCCGGTTGGCGCGCGCTCGAACTGCCAGCCGGTGAGAGCGATAAGCCCGGCATAGACGATCAGGAAAATCGCCCCACGCCGCACGAACGCCCCGGTAACCCGGCCATAGCCGCGCGACAATTTCTCGAAGCCGGTATTGAACCCACGAAAAAACGCGTTGATCGGGCGCGTCAGCAGCGAAGCGCGGCCCGTGTGCTCGCTATGCGGCTTGAAGAGCAGCGCGCACAGCGCCGGGCTCAAGGTCAGCGAGACGATGCACGAGATCACCGTCGCGGAGGCGATGGTCACCGCGAACTGGCGAAAAAACTGTCCGGAAATGCCGCTGATAAAGGCCGCTGGGATGAACACCGCCGACAGCACCAGCGCGATCGCGATCAGCGCGGTGCCAACCTCGTCCATCGTCTCATGCGCCGCGTCGCGCGGCGACTGGCCTTGCCGGATATTGCGCTCGACATTCTCGACCACGACGATCGCGTCATCGACGACGATGCCGACCGCAAGCACGAGTCCGAAGAGCGAGAGATTGTTGAGCGAGAACCCGATCGCCGCGAGCACCGCGAATGTGCCGATCAGCGACACCGGGATTGCCACGATCGGGATCAGCGAGGCGCGCCAAGTCTGCAGGAACAGGATGACGACGATGACGACGAGGACGACCGCCTCGAAGATCGTCTTGTAGACCTCGTTCACCGACTGGGCGATGAACGCCGTCGTGTCGTAGACGAGGTCGTATCGCAGCCCGCTCGGAAACGATTTCGCGAGCTCCTTCATCGTCGCCTTGATCCGCTCCGCCGTCGCCAGCGCGTTTGTGCCAGGCTGCTGGAAAATCAGCAGCGGCACGGCCTCGCGGGTGTCGAGATAGGCGTTGGAATTGTAGTCCTGCGCGCCGAGTTCGGCGCGGCCGATGTCGCGGATGCGCGTCACCCGGCCATCGGGGTCGGTGCGCACTACGATGTTGGCGAATTGCCGGGGATCTTCCAGCCGGCCCAGGGTTTCGACGTTGAGCTCGAACGCGCTCGATTTCGGCACCGGTGGCTGGTTGAGGACGCCGGAGGCGACCTGGACATTTTGCGCCTGCAGCGCGGCGACGACCTCACCGGCGGTCAGATTGCGGGCCGCGACCTTTTCCGGGTCGAGCCAGATGCGCATCGAATAGTCGCGGGCGCCCTTGAGCTGCACATCGCCGACGCCTTCGATGCGCGCCAGCACGTCTTTCACCTGCAGGGTCGCGTAATTGGAGATGTAGAGCTGGTCGCGTGACCCGTCTGGCGAATCGAGATGGATCACCATCATCAGATCGGGCGAGTTCTTGCGCACGCTGATGCCGAGCTCCTGCACCTCCGTGGGCAATTTGGGCTGTGCGACCGCGACGCGGTTCTGCACCAGCACTTGGGCGATATCGAGATTGGTGCCGAGCGCGAAGGTGACGGTAAGCGTCAGATTGCCGTCGCTGGTCGCCTGCGACGACATGTAGAGCATGTTCTCGACGCCGTTGATCTCTTCCTCGAGCGGCGTCGAGACAGTCTCGCTAACCACCTGCGCCGAGGCGCCGGGATAGCTCGCGGTAATGACGATCGTCGGTGGCGCGATGTCGGGATATTGCGCCACCGGCAGCGCGAAATAAGCGATGCCGCCGATCAGCGTGATGAAGACCGAGACGACGACCGCGAAGATCGGCCGGTCGATAAAGAAATGCGACAGGTTCACCGCGCGGCGGCCTTAATCGGTGCTGGCGTCGGCGGTAATTGTGCCGGGCTGCGGGGTCACCTTGGCGCCCGGCCGCGCCCGCATCAGCCCGTCGATGACGATCTTGTCGTCGGGCGAGAGACCGCTGCGGATGATGCGCAATCCGTCATGCGTCGGCCCCGGCCGCACGACCTTGGGGACGATCACATTGTCGGAATTGACGGTCATGACGATCTTGCGCGACTGGTCGCTGACCAGCGCCTCGTCCGGGATAAGAATGGCCTTGTAGCGTTCCGAGGCAGGCACCCGGATCCGGCCGAACTGGCCGGCGGTAAACAGCAGGTTGGGATTGTCGAACACCGCGCGTACACGGATCGTGCCGGAGCCACGGTCCACCTGGTTGTCGACAAAATTGATCTTGCCCTGGTGCGGCCAGTCCTGCTCGTCGGGCAGACGCAGTTCCGCCGGGAGCACGGCGTCACGCGCATCCTGCAGATTGCCTTTGGCGATGGCGCGCTGATAGGCGAGGAACTCGGACTCGCTGACGTCGAAGTAAAAATAGATCGGGTCGAGCGATACGACCGTCGTTAGCAGCGTCGCCGATCCGCCGTCGCCACCGGTCACCAGATTGCCGATGCTGACGCGATGGTTGCTGATCCGACCGGTCATCGGCGAGGTGATATGCGTGAACTCGACATTGAGCTGCGCTGTCTGGATCGCTGCTTGGGCCGCTTGGATCGAGGCCTGCGCCACTTTCAGATCCGAGACGCGCTGGTCGGTGGTGCTCTGCGGCTCGAAGCCTTGCTTGAGCAGCTCGGACGAACGCCCCAATTGCCGCGTCGCCAGATCGGCTTGCGCTTGACCTTGCACCAGTTGCGCCTGCGCCGATGCCAGCGCCGCCTCGTAAGGGCGCGGGTCGATGACAAAAAGCAGGTCGCCCTTATGGACGGTCTGCCCGTCCTGGAAGTGGATTTCGGTTAGATAGCCGTTGACCCGCGCCCGTATCTCGACAAAGTCGATCGCCGCGAACTGGCCGGTGAACTCGTCCCACTCGACAATCTCTTTTTGCAGCGGCGCGCTGACCGTGACCGCGGGTGCGGCCGGTGTCTGCGCACGCGCCATGTCCGCCGAGCCGGCGCAGAGCAAAACCGCAACGCAGAATGAGATGATGATGTGTCGCATGGGGGCCCTCGCGATAAATCGCGCTCGCCACCTAGTTTTCAAGGCACGCGCAACAAACGCCGCGGTCGCGGCCCGTGCGCATCGCGTTAAAACACCCTTGTCCAGCTAGGTTGGGCTAACCCGTCACGCCACAACTCGCAGATGCGTACGTGACGGGTACGCCCCCTGGGGCATCAAGTCCGGCCAAGGCGATAAAATACTGGCGCTGCTTAGTTCGCATCGGCCTGGTAAAGCGGGCCGCGGACGATTTGGCCGGGGAGGGCGTCGGTGAGCACGCCGTTGTCGAGCAGCACCGTGCCGTTGACGATGACGTGGTCGACGCCGATCGCCTCGCGCTTGACCTCGACGCCGCCGCCCGGCAATGACGCAACCGGTTCGCGCGCCTTGGGAGCGATCGTGTCGGGATCGAAGATCGTGATGTCGGCCACCTTGCCGGCCGCGATAAAGCCGCGGTCGGTGATGTCGTGCATCAGCGCGGTCTTGCCGGTCAGGCGATAGACCGCCTCTTCCAGGGTCAGCGCCTGCTGCTCGCGCACCCAGTGACCCAAGAGTTGCGTGCTGGTCTCGTGCCGGTCGGCGGTGTGCGGCCGGCCGCCGCCATCGCTGGTGCCGATGACGGTGAATTGCGAGCCGAGGATATGTTTTTGCGTCTTCGGATCGTTGTTGCGGTCGATCATCTGGAAGCAGGTCTGCAAATCCTCATCGAGCGACAGGTCGAGGAAGGCATCCATGATGCCCTTGTTCTGCTCCTTGGCGATCTGCTCGACGCTCTTGCCTGAGAGGTGGCGGTTCTGGCCCTTGGCGGTCATGAACACCTCGACGAGGTCCCAGCGCCGATTGAACAGACCGCGCGTGCGGCCGCGCCGGTCGGTCACCCCGCCTTCTTGCGCGACGGTGCCTTCAACCGCCTCGGCCGACATCGCCTTGCGGATTTCGGGGTCGCGGAAGGCGCGCATCCGGTCTTGATAGGGCAGGGCCATCACCTTGTCCCAAGTCGGCATGCCGCGGAAGAAGCCTTGCGGATCGGTGATGTCCTCGTCCTGCGGGACGTTGAGCCCGCGCTCGAGATTGAAGATCGCTCCGGCAACGGTCGACAAGCACGAACCGTAGCAGCGCGCGCCGCTCCTGAACCCGTCCTCGAGCCACTTCAGGTGCTCGACCCATTCGTCCGGATTGCCGATCGGATCAGACATGAGGTTGTAGATCGAGGGTCGGCCGGTGCGCGCCGCCAACTCGCGGGCAACGGCGCGGGTCTGCTTGGTCCCGCCCGGTGCGCCGCCGGCAACCTGGAAGACCCCGGTTCCGAGATCGCCCAGCACGCTGGCAAGCGCCCAGCGCTCGTCGTCGTCGCAATGGCCTGCCGGGTCGCCGCGGTCCTTCGGCGCCGTCGAGAAACCGAGGGCGCCGTCGTACATCGCCTCGCGGATCAGCCGCTGCATCGTCGCCAATTCTTCGTCGGTCGCCTTGACCCGCTCGTCGGAGGCCTCGCCCATGACATAGCGGCGAATGCCCGAATGGCCGACCAAGGTGCCGACATTGATGCCGCGCTTTTTGCCGAGAGCGTTCAGGTAATCGCCGACCGACTCCCAGGTCACGTCGACCCCGGCCTTCAGCACCGGGAGCGGGATTTGCTCGGCATCGGAAAAGAATTCGAGATACCACTCGCCATCGCCCGGCCGCACCGGCGCGATGACCTGACCGCACTGGCCGACAATGACCGTCGTGTGACCGTTATACAGCCACGATCCGCAATAGGGGTCCCACACCGCCTGCGGGTCGAAATGCGTGTGGTGGTCGATAAAGCCCGGCGCGACGACCCGGCCGGCGGCGTCGATCGTGCGCTTGGCTGCGGCGCCGTTCGCCTTGCCGACGCCGACGATCTTGCCGTCCTGAACCGCCACATCCGCGTGGAACGCCGGAGCGCCCGAGCCGTCGACAACGCGCCCGTTCTTGATCAGCAGATCGTACGCCATGACTTTCCTCCTGTTGCCCCGGTATTGTCGCGCAGGGAGGCGGTCAAGGTTCGTTACAACCCGGGATTTCGAAAGCGGCCCCGCAACCCTGGCTTTGTCGATGATCAGTCAAGGCTACGGTATCGAGGCTTAAGCAACAAGATGCGCTGGGCGGGGGCGGCGTATGCCCAAAAAGTGGAAGTATTCGTGACCCATCGACGCCACTAGGCAATCGCACGGTTTACCGGGCGCAGAGGCCAATTTGCGATGCCGCCAACTCGATGCAATAACTCGCGTTAGCTGGAGGTTCGCCATGGGGTATGAGGACCCGTCACGCTGGCCGCAGGTGAACGCCGTAAAGGGCTCCGTTAAGAGACCTTCGTTTGCTCCCCGTCGGACGCGCGAGGAGCGCCGCAAGTGGTCATCGGGCCGTGAGGGCGTTAGTCGCGCGTGATGATCAGAGGTTCGATCCCCGAGGCGAGCCAGCTCCTGCTGCTTGCGATATGCGTCGGGAATGCTTCCGTACTTTAGCGAGGCGGTGCAATCGCCTAGCGCTTTTTCCAAATCGCCCAGCTGCATATAGGCATAGCAGCGATTGTTATAGGCGGTCGCGACAGTCGATTTGCTTTGCGTGTTCGGATCGTAGAGAAAGTCGTATTTGTTCAAGACGTCGAGAGCAGCTGCATTATCGTCGCGGTCGAAGTCGATGAGCGACATCTTGATCGCAGCTTCGGCTCGGAAATTGTTGTCCCAAGCCGCGACGATCGCGAGATCGCTGAGCGCTGCGTCGGGCTGCATCGAGGCGTTATACGCCAGCCCCCGCCAGTAATAAGCGTAAAGATCGTTGGGCTGGTCGGCGATGGCTTGCGAACAGGAGCGGACGGCGTCGGCGTCTTGCTTCAGTTGCTGAAGCCCATAGCAGATTGCGTGTTCATAATCGTTCGGACCGCCAATCTGGATCGAAGCGGTCTCGTAAGCGATCATGTCGCTGTATTGATTGTGACGGTCCGCTAGCATCGCCATGTCCTTGTAGACGAGGCCGAGCGTGACATCGCGCGCTTCTTGGTCGGGAAAGTACGAGGCGTTATTGACGTCCTGGAGGGCTTTCTGCGTCTTCTTGATCGCGGCGTCCAATACGCCCTTTTGCCGCCACGTTTCGGCGAGCGCCCTGTCGATCACATAATCGTTGGCGTCGGGACCGTCGTCTTTGAGGGTAGTGTCGCTGTGCATCGCCGTGGCGGTGAGCTGGAGCATCGCCCCGGCATAGCTGTCGGCGTTGTAGTTTTGCAGCATGTCGAACAGGATCGGTTGAACCGTGAGCCCGAATTCGTAGGGGGCTTGGTCGTAGAGCCGCAAAGCGACGAGAACCTCGTCGCCGAGCTTCGGCGTCGTGTATTTCGCCATGGCGATCTGGATGCATTGAACCGCTTTGTCGCGGTCGTTCCGATAGTCGCGGCAGGCGATCGCCGCCGCGTCGAGAAGATCGCGGTAGAGGCTGAAATAGAGCAGCTACAGCGGGGAATCTTGCGGAGCCTGTCCGGCGTATTGATCAACGAAAGCATACATCTCGCCGACCGACCCGCCCCATTTCGGCGTCAGCGATGCAGAACGATGTCGTAAAGCGGGTAGTATTTCGGATACTTGGCCACCGCCTGCCGAAACGTCTCCAGCAATTTTGGCGATGCCCCCGCGCTCTGCAGAATGCGAAGTTTCAGGGAGAAGGCGTACGGGTTCGCATCCGATAGCTCGAGCGCCGTATCGACGTCGTGCAACGCCTTTTCGATCGAGTCCTTGAAGGAGGCGACATGGCTCGCTTCGACGTATCGACTAAATTGGTGCCCGCGCTGCAGCCAGGCCAAATCGTAATCATATTGGGCCCGGACGAGGATCGGCAGCGGATCGCGCTCGTCCTGAGCGACCCATGTATCGAGACGGTTCTTGAATGACGGGTCGGTCAGGTTGGTTGCCTGTGCGATGAAATCGCTGAACGGATAGAAGCGCCAATTCCGGATGTTGCTCCCCTCCAGAGCTTGCCCAATAAGCGCTCGGGCGTCGGTGTATTGGCCTTGCTCGATCAAATGACGAAATCGCGCCGCCTTTTCCGAAGTGAGCTCGACGGTTCGCTGCGGCAGGTTCAATGCCTTTACCTGCTCGTCGATCGCGGCGGGGGACGGCACGCGTGAAACATCCTGGGCGGCGCTAGGCCCGGTCACCGTGATGCTTCCCGCAGCTATCGCGACGCAAGCAATGACGAGGGATTTCAGGCGCATTGGCGGGGTCATACACACTGCCCACTTCGGGCGCGAACAAGCGTGCGCGATGAGTGTGAAGATTTCGGAAATTGCCCGTCAGCTAGGTTGGCTGCAATGGGGCAAAAAGCGGACATCTGGATCGATATGATCAAAGGGCCGCTGTCGCCCCATAACGGCCGTTAATGCTGCGTTACTGGATCGCGGTTCGGTGTTATCTGGCCAGGCCGCCAGCAACCCGCGGGTCAATCATCAAATCATTGACAGCTGATTTGCTGCGCGGACCTCACCCCTGAGGATTTGTCGCCTCACGCTTTATCGAGCCAGAAGATGTCTTCGCGCACCACGTCGTAGATGCCGAAATAATCGTCGGGTTTGTGACCTTTGACGTAATTGTACCAAACGTCATTGATCTTCTCCCAGGCGACCGGCAGCACCGGGATCGTGTCTTCCATGATCGCCTCGGTCTTGTGGATCAGCGCGAGACGCTTGGCGGGATCAACCTCGCGGTCGATCTGGTCGACCAGCGTGTCGAACTCCTCGTTATGCCAAGACGAGTAGTTCTGCGGCCCGCCGGTGCGGTACCAGGCGTTGAAATAGTCTGACGGGTCGAGCAAGGTCGAGACCACCGCGCCGATCGCCAGGTCGTAATGACCGCTGGCGATATCGTCGAACCACACCGACTCGACGACCGTGCGCAGGTTGCATTGCACGCCGAGTCCTTCTTGCAGCATCGCCTGGATCGCCTGCCCCCATAATTTAAAGCTGGCAACATCGCGGACCAGATAATCGAGCGGCTCCTTGAACCCTTTTTCGTAGCCCGCGGCCGCCATCAGCGCCTTGGCCTCCTTAACCGCGGCGGCTGTGTCGGACTGATAGCCCAGTCTCTTCGAAAGCTCCTCGCGCGGGGTGGCAAATT
Organism: Allostellaceae bacterium; assembly: GCA_035570495.1. GTDB lineage: Bacteria > Pseudomonadota > Alphaproteobacteria > ATCC43930 > CGMCC-115725 > DATARH01. The sequence goes on from DATMLO010000002.1 coordinate 46,564, forward strand.
CCGAGAACGGATAGATGAAGCCGCCGACCTGCATTGGTGTCACATCCTTGACGACGTCGATCAGAGCGGGCCGATCGAGGGCCAGATGCAGCGCGCGCCGCACGCGCGGATCATCGAGCGGTGGCTTCTTTTCGTTGAGCCAAGTTCCATGGATGACGCTCTGATTGAATGTCGCGGTCGACAGCGCCGGGACCTCCTTGGCCTTGCGGACCGTCACCGGATCGGTGATGCGGATGTAGTCAACCCGGCCGGACAGAATCGCGGAGCCAAGCTCCGTCGAGAACGGCAGCGCATGGTAGAACTCGATGCCGTCGAGATAGGGCAGCGGGTTGTTCCAGTAATTCTTATTCTTTTCGAACACCCATATTTCGTTTTCGACCCGTTTGACACTCTTGAACGGGCCGGTGCCGGGATAGATCTCCACTTTGCGCAGATTGTAGTTGTTGTCTTCGAGCGTCTTCTTGCGAACGATGACGTTCCAGCCGCTCGCCAATGCCGACATGATAAAATTGGGTGGGCGCGGCTCGGACAGCTTGAACTGCACCGTGTATTTGTCGGGTGTGGTGATTTCGCTCACCGCTTTGAACAGCACGCTGCGCGGGATCATAATCCCTTGAGGCGGTCGGGAGATGCGGTCGAACGTTGCCTTGATGTCTTCCGAGGTGAGTTCCGCGCCATCGTGGAACTGCACGCCCTGGCGCAGCATGAAGGTGTAAGTCATGCCATCCTTCGAGATGTCCCAGCTATGGGCCAGATCGGGGATGATGGTCTTGCCGCTGTCGCGCGGATCGCGCCGGATCAGATTGTCGAACTGGACGCCCTGTGATGCCAGGCTGTTGATCGTCCCCGACTGATGCACGTCGAAATGCGGCGGGCGCATCGTGATGCCGTAGCGCAGCACGCCGCCCGATTTCGGGTTGGGTTCGGGCGCGGCGAGCTTGAATTTCGAGCCATCAAACTGCAGCGGAACATCGGCCAGCGCCCAGTCGGGCCGCAGCCCATAGGCGGCAGCGATCGCTGCCGCGCTGCCTTTCAGAAAATCACGCCGGTTCCACCGGCCAACCGACGAATTCGCCCTAGGCATCAATTTCCCCTCCCCGCCGAAACTCTTTTCTCGGTTCGCCGCGCCATGTACTAATCGCGGCGCAGTTCCGCCCGACCGGTTAACGAATAACATG
>DATMLO010000003.1:0-3367 GCA_035570495.1 Allostellaceae bacterium
GCGTGTCGAAGGCCTATTGCATGACTGGCTGGCGCATTGGCTACGCCGGCGGGCCAAAACACTTGATCAAGGCGATGGGCGCGATCCAGTCGAACTCGACCGCCAACCCGTGCTCGATCAGCCAGGCCGCGGCGATCGAGGCGCTGAACGGGCCGCAGGATTTCATCGCGCCCAACAACGCGAAGTTCAAGGAACGGCGCGATCTCGTGGTCGCGGCGCTGAACAAGATCCCGGGACTCTATTGCCCGCGGCCGGAAGGGGCGTTCTATGTCTACCCGTCTTGCGCCGGGCTCCTGGGCAAGAAGACGCCGCAGGGCGAGGTCATCGACAGCGACGAGGATTTTGTTAAATACCTGCTTGCGGCCGAGGGGGTCGCGGTGGTGCATGGCGATGCGTTTGGCCTCGCGCCGCATTTCCGCATCTCCTACGCGACCGGCACCGAGACGCTGAAAGAAGCGATGCGGCGCATCGACCGCGCGTGCCGCGCGCTGACCTAGCTCGCGACCTGGCTCAGGAGGGCTGGCCGGGCGTTTATCCTGCCAGCGCCTTGCGCATGCGGATCAGCGGAACCGGCACGTCGCCACCCATGGCCGTAAAACGCTCGATCTCGCGGTAGCCGCAGGTGAGATAGAGCGGCTCGCCGGCGAGCGTCGCGGCCATCTCGGCGGCGCGAAATCCTTCCGCGCTCGCCGCCGTCTCGCACAGCCCGAGGATGAGGCGCGCGACGCCGCGGCGCGTGAAGCCCGGTGCGGTGTACATCGCGCGGATCCGGGCGGCATCCTTTGCCGGGTCGAGCAGCGTCGGCTCGCGGCCCGGCGTGTGGTCGCCGCCGAACAGCGTCGCCCGCTGGCTCCAGCCGCCGCATCCGGCCAGTGCCGCGCCAGCCTCGACGACCAAATAGGTGCCGTCGGCGATCAACTGCGTATCGAGCCCCATCACCAGACGGCTTGCCGCGATTTGTTCGTCGCTCAAAAATCCGCGCTGCAGCTCGCCGATAGCCGCCCTCATCAGCGCGCTGATTGCCGGGATGTCCCCGGTGGTGGCGATCCGATGGGTGAAGGACTCCATCAGCCGAGGCTAAATGAAAAATCCGGATGCTTGATAGCATTTCAGGGCGGTTCCAGATTCCGGTTGCCTTCGATTTGGCCCGCCGTCACGATCCGGTCATAAGACGAGGCGCCGCGCCCTCGTGGCCGGCGCCCGCAGACGAGACGGGAGACGCTTATGGCTGGCCACCGCTGCGCGGTCCTTGTTGGCCCTTATTTGTCGGGTAAGACGACGCTGCTCGAAGCCATGCTGCATTCGAGCGGCAGCAGCGCGCGGCGCGGCAGCGTGCGCGACGGCACGTCGGTCGGCGACCATGTCGCCGAGGCCCGCGCCCGGCAGATGTCGACCGAGATCAACGTCGCCAACGCGACCTATCTCGGCGACAAATGGACGATCCTCGATTGTCCCGGCTCGGTGGAGCTGGCGTTCGAAGCACAGCAGGCGATGCTTTCCGCCGATGTCGCGGTCGTTGTCTGCGAGCCCGAGGTCGAGCGCGCGGTGACGGTGAGCGCGCTGTTGCGTTTCCTGTCGCGCCACGACGTTCCGCACATGATCTTCATCAACAAGCTCGATACCGCGAGCGCGCGGGTACGCGACGTGATGGCGGCGCTGCAATCCTTCTCGGAGCGGCCGCTGGTGTTGCGCCAGGTGCCGCTGCGCGACGGCGAGAACATCACCGGCTATGTCGATCTCGTCAGCGAGCGCGCCTACCGCTACAAGCCCGGCCAGGCCTCCGACCTGGTTCAGCTGCCCTCGGGCTTCTGGGACGCCGAAGCCGACACCCGCACCAACCTGGTCGAGAAGCTCGCCGATTTCGACGACGAGCTCCTCGAAAAGCTGCTCGAAGACGTGCAGCCGTCAAAGGCAGAAATCTACGATCACTTGAAGAAGGAAATCGGCGCCGCGCAGATCGTGCCGGTGCTGGTCGGCTCGGGGTTGCAGGATTTTGGCGTGCGTCGGCTGTGGAAGTCGCTACGTCACGACACGCCGGGCCCCGAAGCGGCCGCTGAGCGGCTCGGCATCGCCGCTTCCGGTGAGCCGATGGCGCAGGTCATCAAGACCTACCATCTGCCGCACACCGGCAAATTATCGCTGTCCCGTGTCTGGCGCGGCCAGATCGCCGAAGGCAACGTCCTGAATGGCGTGCGCGTCGCCGGCGTGGTGCGGGTCAATGGCGCGCAGCATGAGAAAGCGCCCTCCGCCGGGATCGGCGAGGTCGTCGGCTTCACGCGCATGGACGAAATCGCCACCGGCACCGTGCTCACCCCGTCGGGCAAGTCCGACCCGCTGACTCGGCCGGAAAAACCGCAACCGGTCTTCGGTCTGGCGATCCATGCCGAGAAGCGCGGTGACGACGTGAAGCTGTCGGGCGCCATCGCCAAACTGATCGACGAGGACCCGGCGCTCGAGCTCGAGCAGAACCAGGACACCCGCGAGATGGTCTTGTGGGGCCAGGGCGACGTGCATATCCAGATCGCGATGGACCGGTTGCGCAATCGCCACAACCTCGCGGTCGTCGGTCATCCGTCGCAGGTGCCGTATCGCGAGACGATCCGCAAGGGCGCCGAGCAGCACTCGCGCTTCAAGCGTCAGTCGGGCGGTCACGGCCAGTTCGCGGACATCACGATTCAGGTCAAAGTCGAGGCACGCGGCGCCGGCTTCACCTTCAAGGATAGCGTCGTCGGCGGCGCGATCCCGCGTAACTTCATCCCGGCTGTCGAGGAAGGCGTCGAGGAAGCGCTGAAGACCGGGCCGCTAGGTTTCCCGGTGGTCGATATATCGGTCACCCTGATTACCGGCCAATTCCACGCGGTCGACAGCTCGGACATGGCGTTCAAGACCTGCGGTCGCCAGGCGATCCAGGAAGCCCTGCAGAAATGCGACCCGTTCCTCTTGGAGCCGATCGACTCGGTCGAGATTTCGGTGCCCAACGCCTTCACCGCCCGCGTGCAGCGGCTGGTGTCCGGGCGACGCGGGCAGATCCTCGGCTTTGACGGCAAGGAGGATTGGCCGAACTGGGACGTCGTGCGCGCCTATCTGCCGCAAAGCGAGCTGCACGACCTGATCGTCGAACTGCGCTCGCTGACCTTGGGCGTCGGCAGCTTCTCGCATCGCTTCGACCATATGCAGGAGCTGACCGGCAAGCCGGCCGAGAAGGTCATCGCCTCGCGCGCGGCCGAAGCGGCGCAGTAAAGCGCTTTTCGGATAATTGCGGTCCGCTTGCTGTTGCGGTCCGCTTGCTGTTGCGGTCCGCTTGCTGTTGCGGTCCGCTTGCTGTTGCGGTCCGCTTGCTGTTGCGGTCCGCTTGCTGTTGCGGTCC
>DATMLO010000004.1:0-4452 GCA_035570495.1 Allostellaceae bacterium
GCGGCTCGGCGGCGGGGCGAACCACCGCTTCGGCCTCGACGACGCGATGCTGATCAAGGACAACCATGTCGCGATGGCGGGCGGCGTCGTCCCGGCGCTGCGCCGCGCCAAGGCGGCGGCAGGCCATCTCGTCAAGATCGAGCTCGAGGTCGATACCCTCGATCAGCTCGCCGAGGCGCTGACCGAGGGCATCGATGCGGTGCTGCTCGACAATATGGGCCCGAACACGCTGTGCGAAGCGGTAGAGATGGTCGACGGCCGCGCGATCACCGAGGCCTCGGGCCGCATCACCCGCGAAACCGTGCCGGCAATCGCAGCATCGGGCGTCGACCTGATCTCGTCGGGCTGGATCACCCACTCGGCGCCGATCCTCGACCTCGGCCTCGACGTCGCGGAGTAGGCGCGGTACGACAGACGGCGATGCCAACGCCGCCGCAAGCTGAGAATAATCGATCGGAGCGCTTCGCCGCGTATATCGCGGCGCGCCGCTTCGACCCGCCCCGCCCGCTGCTGATGCGCGCCGCGGGGCTCGTCAGCCGCAAGGATCGCGCGCTCGACGCCGGGGCAGGGGCGCTCAACGCCACCAAATACCTGCTCTCCGCCGGGTTTGCGAACGTGACAGCGCTCGACAGCGCGCCGGCCTCGCAACAGGCCGCGGCGGAACTGCCGGCCGATCACGTGACCTTCGTGCGGTCTCGGTTCGAGGATTTCGCCTTCCCCGCCGAGGCATATGATCTCGTCAACGCGGAGTTCTCGCTGCCCTTTATCCGTGCCGAGAATTTCGCCGCTGTCTTTACCCGGCTGCTCGGCTCGGTGAAGCCGGGCGGCCTTTTCACCGGGCAGCTCTTCGGCTCGAACGACAGCTGGAACAAACCCGACAGCGGGATGAATTTTCATTCCTGCGCCGAGGTCGACGTCCTGCTGCGCGGCTTTGAGCTTCTGGAACTCGAAGAGGAAGACCATCCGGGCAAAACCAAGCTCGGCGAAGACAAGCACTGGCACATCTTTCACATCATCGCCCGCAAGCCTGCCGCTTAGCGATTGGGCCTCCAAGCATCAAAAACCCCTCCCCGCGGACGGGGAGGGGTTTGCGGATGGTAATCGCCTTTAGCGGTACCAACCGTCGTGATGCCAACGCCACCAATCGTGGTGCGGGTGCTGGACAATCGCGACGTGAAAGCCGTGATGGCCGTCGAACACGCGCAGCGCGGCGTCGGCCGGTGCAGTCGGGATCATCGCGGTGCCGAGCGCCAGCGCGGCGATCGCCGCGAGGCCAAGCCGACGGAACCAGCTTTTGTTCGATTTGAGGGACATCTGACCCTCCTCTTTCTCGATTTGCGTGGCTCAAAGCAGCCACTCAGTAAAGTATACGATACCGTTTCGTTTTTATCCCCGTATGCGTGGAAAATTTTTCTCCGTCCGGCACCCCCTTGACCAATCCGGATCGAAGCCCCACTTTTTGTTAAATTCTGCAATTGCGAAAATCGCTAAGCATCAGCCCGCGCCTCGGGCTCGGCGTCGTAGCGGTCGTGATGCTTCACCCAGTCGGTCAGGTTGGCTTTCTCGTTGCGGCCTTTTGGGGTCATGTCGAGCAGCGCGTAGGTCGCGAGCAACACCTCGCCGCCGCGCGCGAATGACGAATAGGTGTGGAAGATCGCCCCCGTCTCGTCCTTGTAGAAGATGCTGCGGCCGGACATTTCCTCAATCGGCTTCGCGCCATCTTGATAGTTATAGGTGGCCTTGCCGGCGGCAATCTGTTCGGGGGTGAACGAGACGTTGAAGTCGAAGTTGAAGTCGCTGTCGAACGACGACAGCCACTTGATCTTCCAGCCCATGCGTTTGTGCGCGGCGGCGATTTCGGGGTAGGGGGCACGCGACACCGCGACATAGCTGACGTCGTGGTGCTCGAGATGGATCAGCATGCCGTCGGTATGGTCCATCTCGAACGAACAGCCGACGCAGGGGTTCTTCCACCCGGGGCCGAGCATGAAATGCTTGACGACCAGTTGGCTGCGCCCGGCGAAGAGGTCGCTGAGCGTCTCCCTGCCATCCGGCCCTTCGAAGACATAGTTTTTGTCGATCCTGACCCAGGGCAGTTCGCGCCGCTCGGCGCTGAGCCAGTCGCGCAGCCGGGTCCATTCCTTTTCCTTGACGAGCAGCGCCTTGCGAGCTTCGATCCACTCTTCGCGCGATACGACCTGATGTTCCATCGTCATCTCCCTTGTGTCAGGTCCCATGTGTCAGGTATTCGGCAAAGCGCTCGAGGGAGCCCGACCAGCCGTTGCGATGGTCGTCGCGCGCGGCGACGGTCTCGAACACTTCCTGCCGCAGCGTCAGTTCGGTCTTGCCGCCCAGATCGGCGAAAGTCAGCGTCACCAAGGTTTCGTGACCGGCGTGGCGGGGGTTTTTCTCCCACGCATAGGTAAACACCAGCCGCTCCGGAGGGATAATTTCGCGATAGAGCCCGCGCGCGCCGAGCATCGCTCCGTCGGGCGCGCGCATCACCCGGCGCCATGCGCCGCCGACCCGCGCGTCGATCGTGCACGACACCGAGGTGAAGCCTTTCGGTCCCCACCATTGCGCGGCTGAACGTTCGTCCGTCCACGCCGCGAACACCAGATCGCGCGGAGCATCGAACACCCGGGTGATGACGAGAACGCGCTCGTCGCTCATCGCGGCTTGTCCTGTGACTGTAGCCGCTTCAGATAGTCGGCCAAATTGTCGAGGCTCTCATCCCAGAACCGGCGGTAGGCATCGAGCCACTCGGTCGCCTCCTTCAACGCTTCCGGCGCGAGCCGGCACGGTCGCCATTGCGCGCTGCGGCCGCGCGCAATGAGCCCGGCGCGCTCCAGCACTTTCAAATGCTTCGACACGGCCGGCAGGCTCATCGGGAACGGCCCGGCCAGCTCGGTGACAGAAGCCTCCCCGACGGAAAGCCGAGCGAGAATAGCTCGCCGCGTCGGATCGGCGAGCGCGCTGAAGGTGGCACTTAATGAGTCAGCCAGCATCTTATTGTACTAGTCAGTTAATTAACCTATCGATTAAATACGATGCCAAAAACACGATGTCAAGCGGACGTCGCCAGCCGTATAATTGGCGGCGAGAAACCTTGCGTTCGAGGAGCATTACGATGGCCGATGGCACGACCCCGATTGTCCCCGAAACGCCCACCGAGGCGGTGACGCCGGGCGGCATCAACCATCTCGTCATCAACGTGCGCGACATTGAGGAGTCGCACAAATTCTGGACCGAGACGCTCGGCTTCAAGCAGGTCGCCTATTCAAAGCGCCGCGACGGCAAGATGCGCTTCTATTCGGGCGACCATGATGGGCGCATGAACCATCACGACATCGCGCTATGCGAAAATCCCAACCTGCCAAAGCCGCCGGCCGATTGGGGGATGTTCGATCAGCCGGTCGCGATCAACCACATCGCGATCGCGCTGCCCAACCGCGAGGCGTGGCTCAAACAGTTGGCATGGCTGCGCGCCAAGGGTGTCAAGTTCGAGGCGCGCATCGCGCACGGCATGACCCACAGCCTCTATATCGTCGATCCCAACGGTTACGGGGTCGAGGTGCTCTACGAGCTGCCGCGCGAGGTATGGGGTGACAACATCCAGGGCGCGATCGACTACGCGGAGCGGCTGCCGACCGAAGGCGACGAGGCCTTTGCCGACGACACCAACTATCCGCATTTCGGCGTCGCGGAGAAGGCGGCGGAGTAGAAGCCGGCGGGTCGGGCGCCTCCTGTTACTTCGGTCGAAAGCAGGTGGAGAACAGGAGGCCAGCCTCCTGTTAAAAAAGGTCACGCTGCGTCCGCCTGGCGCTCTCCCACAGGCCGCGTCTTTCTGACTCAGCGCAAACGCATTGCGTTTGATTGACAGCAGCCGCTTATTCCGAAAAGTTGCACAAAAGCCCGCCTAACGCGGCTTTCGGGGAGGGGAACGCCTTGGCTCAGTCAAGACAGACGATCGAAGCCTATGTCGGCGACGCGATGGACAATCTCACGATGGGAAGCACCCATTGGTGGGTCCTCGGCTTGGTCGCCGCCGGTTATTTCTGCGACGTGGTCGATTACACGATCCTCGGCGCGCTGATCCCCGACATGGTGAAGGACAATTTCATGTCGCAGGCGCAAGGCGCCCTAATCGGCACCGCGACGCTGATTGGGCTGTTCCTCGGCGCGCTGGGCCAGGGCGAGTTCACCGACCGGTTTGGCCGCAAGGCGGTCTATCAGTTCAACCTGCTGCTCTTCGGGGTGGCGACGATCGCCGGCGCGTGGGCGCCGAGCTACGAGTGGCTCGTCGCGTGCCGGTTTCTCGCCGGGCTCGGCCTCGGCGCCGAGCAGCCGCTGTGCTTCTCGTACACCGCGGAATATGCGCCGAAGGCCATTCGCGGCCGCACCATCGCCTTGATGCAGTTCCTCGGCGGCGCCTGGCCATGGCCGATCGGT
>DATMLO010000005.1:0-13477 GCA_035570495.1 Allostellaceae bacterium
GGGCGTCTCGGCCGCGGTCCTGTGGCTTGCGCTCGACGCGCTCGGCAAGGAGCCGGCCGCGCTCTATGACGGCTCGTGGTCGGAATGGGGCGCCCGGCCCGACCTGCCGGTCGCGACCGGACCGGCGTAGCGCCCGATCCCGCGACAGTCCGCATTTTTTCAAATCCCCTGCCAAATTCCCTGCACTCAGGGAATTGGGCCAAGCATCCTCAATGCAATATCTGGCTGAGAAACAGCTTGGTGCGCTCGTGCTGCGGATTGGCGAAGAACGGCTCCGGCGCGTTGACCTCGACGATCTGGCCGGCGTCCATGAAAACGATGCGGTTGGCGACCTGGCGGGCGAACGTCATTTCGTGGGTGACGACCAGCATGGTCATGCCGTCATGCGCCAGCGCCACCATGGTGTCGAGCACCTCCTTGACCATCTCGGGGTCGAGCGCCGAGGTCGGCTCGTCGAACAGCATGAGCTTCGGGCTCATGCACAGCGCGCGCGCGATGGCGACGCGCTGCTGCTGTCCGCCCGAGAGCTGGCTCGGATATTTGTCGGCCTGGTCGGGGATGCGGACGCGCTCGAGATAATAACGGGCGGTGTCCTCCGCCTCCTTCCTTGACGATTTGCGGACCCAAAGCGGCGCCAGGGTCAGATTCTGCAGCACCGTCAAATGCGGGAACAGATTGAACTGCTGAAACACCATGCCGACCTCGCGGCGGATCGCCTCGATGTTCTTCAAATCCGAGGTGAGCTCGATCCCGGCAACGACGATGCGGCCTTGTTGATGCTCTTCGAGCCGGTTGATGCAGCGGATCATCGTCGACTTGCCCGAGCCCGACGGGCCGCACACGACGACCTTCTGGCCCTTGCGGACTTCGAGGTTGACGTCCTTCAGGACGTGGAAGTCGCCGTACCATTTGTGCACGGCTTGCAGCTCGATCATCGCGCCGGGTGCTGTGGCGTCGCTCATCATTCACCGCCCTTCACCACAATGGATGATAGAGCAAAACCCGGGCCGCTTCAGGCGGCGCTTTTCATATCGGCGATAATGCGCCGCGCTGCTTCGGCGGGATCGTCGGCCTGGACGATCGGCCGGCCGACGACGAGGTAATCGGCGCCGTTGGCAATCGCCTGAGCCGGCGTCCCCGAGCGCTTGTGGTCGTCGAGCGCGGCGCCGGCCAGGCGCACGCCCGGCGTCACGACGAGCAGTCGTTCCGCCTGAATGCGCTCGCGGATCGCGTCGGGATTGTCCTGCGGGCTGGCGATGATGCCGTCAATGCCGTGATCGAATGCAAACTTGGCGCGGTCGGCGAGCATGTCTGCGACCGTGCCGGTGTGCCCTAGCTCGCGCAGGCCGCGCTCATTGAGGCTGGTCAACACTGCGACGACGAGCAGCTTCAATTTCGAGGAACCGCGACCCTCGACCGCGGCGCGGATGATGTCGGCATCGCCATGCAGCGTCACAAAGCTGATCCCACGCTCGGCGACCTTCTCGATGCCGCGCCGCACCGTCTCGCCGATATCGAACATCTTGGCGTCGAGAAAGACATTGCAGCCGGATTCCAACACCTCGTCGAGAAACGCCTCGAAACCCGGCGCGAAAATCAGCCAGAGGCCGACTTTGTAAAATGTCACGACACCGTCGAGCTTCGCTTTCATGGCGCGCGCCGCATCGACACTCGGCAGATCGAGCGCAACGATCAGCCGGTCTTCCATGCGCGCGGGTACAGTCCGGGCGAGCCGGGTCTCTGCTGGCATCGGCAATTTTCCTTCGGTGCGTGCTGAGCCGGCAACTTCGCGGCTGCTACCGCTCGCGTCAAGCGACCTTGGAGATGGGCTGCCAGCAAGGCAGGATGCGGGGACGCGTCACCGGGGATGGCTCATGCCCAAGCAACAGATTCGCTCCGACAAGCTCCGCCAGCCGAGCGGCGTGTTCTCGCACGCCACGATGATCGAGGCCAAAGGCCGGCTCGTGTTTATCTCGGGCATGGTCGCGCGGCGCGCCGACGGCTCGATCGCCGGCATCGGCGACATCGAGGCGCAGACCCGGCAGGTCTGCGAAAACCTCAAGGCCGCGGCCGAGGCCGCCGGCGGGACGATGGACGATATCTGCCGGGTCGACGTCTACATCCGCAACATGGAGCAGTTCGACGCGATCCATAAGGTACGCCGCGAATATTTTCGCGAACCGTTGCCGGCTTCGACGATGGTTGAAGTGGTCAAGATGACCCATCCCGACTACCTGATCGAGATCAGCGCGATCGCGGTCATCCCCTAGGCGGTTTCGGCCAATCCGTTGCAATTGCCGCCGACGCGGCCCACACTTCAGGCGCCAAACAAAGGGATTGTTGATGGAAATGCATGGCGAGTTTCGCATCCCCGCATCACGCCAACAGGTGTGGGAGAAGCTCAATGACCCCGAGATTCTGAAGGCCTGTATCCCCGGGTGCGAAGCCGTCGAAAAGATTTCGGATACGGAAATGACCGCCAAGGTCGTCGCTCGGGTCGGCCCGGTAAAAGCAAGTTTTTCGGGGAAGGTGACCTTAACCGATCTCGATCCGCCCGCCGGTTATACGATCACCGGCGAGGGCACCGGTGGCGTCGCGGGTTTTGCCAAGGGTAGCGCGAAGGTCTCGCTTGACGATGCAGGCGCCGAGACCGTGTTGCGCTACGGCGTACAGGCGCAGGTTGGCGGCAAGCTGGCTCAGATCGGCTCGCGCCTGATCGATGCCACCGCGCGCAAATACGCCGATGATTTCTTTAGTCGCTTCCTGGGCGTCATGAGCCCGGCGCCGAGCGACACCGCAGCGTCATAACCTACTGTATATAACGCATTTTGTGACGTTTCAGGCGCCTTGACCCGGCGCCTGCGGCGCAGGAAACTCGCGCCACGAACGGTCGTCCCCGACCCCTACATGGGAGGTATCAATGCAGAAGACGGTGAGCCTCACCGTAAACGGCAAGCCGGTTTCGGCGACGGTCGAGGGCCGCACACTCCTGGTGCAGCTTCTGCGAGAGACTCTGGGACTGACCGGCACCCATGTCGGGTGCGACACCAGCCAATGCGGCGCCTGCGTCGTCCATGTCGACGGCGAGGCGGTGAAGTCCTGCACCTTGCTCGCGGTTCAGGCCGAGGGGCGCGCCGTCAAGACCATCGAGGACGTCGCCGACGGCGATACGCTTCACCCGATGCAGGAAGCCTTCCGCGACAATCACGCGCTGCAATGCGGCTTCTGCACGCCGGGTATGATCATGAGCGCGCTAGACTTGGTGAAGAACAACCCCGACCCGAGCGACCGGGAAATCCGCGAGTATCTCGAAGGCAATCTCTGTCGCTGCACCGGCTATCACAACATCGTGCTGGCGATCAAAGCCGGAGCGGCCGCCATGAGAGGCACCAAGCAGGCGGCGGAGTAGCCGCCATGACCGAGATCGGCACCCCGGTACGCCGGCGCGAGGATTATCGGTTCCTCACCGGCCAGGGCACCTATACCGACGACATCAACCGGCCGCGCCAGCTCTACGCCTATATCCTGCGTAGTCCGCACGCCAACGCGGTCATCAGCGGCATCGACAGCTCGGCTGCTGCAAAGGCCACAGGCGTTGTTGCGATCTACGCCGGCAAGGACATAGAGGCCGACGGCATCGGCGGACTGCCCTGCGGCTGGCAGATCCATTCGAAAGACGGCTCGCCGATGCACGAGCCGCCGCATCCGGTGCTGGCAAGCGGACGGGTACGCCATGTCGGCGACCCGGTCGCTGTCGTCATCGCCGAGAGCCTCGCGCAGGCGCGCGACGCGGCCGAACTGGTGAAAGTCGATTACGGCGTCGAGCCGGCGGTGACCGACGTCGCCGAGGCGTTGAAGCCCGGCGCGCCGCTGGTCTTCGCCGAAGTGCCGGGCAATGTCTGCTACGACTGGCACATCGGCGACCCGGCGGTTGTCGACGCCGCGATCGCCAAAGCCGCGCGCGTCGTCAAACTCGACCTCGTCAACAACCGGCTCGTCCCCAACGCGATGGAGCCGCGCGCCGCGATCGGCGATTTCGACCGCGCGACCGGCGAGCACACGCTTTACACGACCAGCCAGAACCCGCATGTCATCCGCCTATTGATGGGCGCCTTTGTGCTGCACATCCCGGAGGCGAAGCTGCGGGTCGTCGCGCCCGATGTCGGCGGCGGGTTCGGCTCGAAGATCTACCACTATGCCGAAGAGGCGATCGTCACCTGGGCGGCCGCCAAGCTGAAGCGCCCGGTCAAATGGACCGCTGAACGCGTCGAAAGCTTTATGTCCGATGCCCATGGCCGCGACCACGTCACCCATGTCGAATTGGGTGTCGATGCCGACAACAAATTCGTCGCGCTCAAGGTGGCGACGCTCGCCAATATGGGAGCGTATCTCTCGACCTTCGCGACCTGCGTGCCGACCTATCTCTACGCGACGCTGCTCGCCGGCACTTACACGACTCCGGTCATCTATGCCGAGGTCAAGGCGGTGTTCACCAACACCGTGCCGGTCGATGCTTATCGCGGCGCTGGGCGTCCGGAGGCCACATTCCTCATCGAGCGTATCGTCGACCTCGCGGCCGACGAACTGGGCGTCGACCCGGCCGAATTGCGCCGCAAGAACTTCATCCCGACCGACGCGTACCCGTACCAGACGCCTGTCGCGCTGCAATACGACAGCGGCGACTATTTCTCGACGCTCGACCTGGCGACCAAAGCGGCGGATTACGCCGGGTTCGAGGCCCGTCGCGCGGACGCCGCAAAGCGCGGCAAGCTGCGCGGCATCGGCATCGCCACCTATATCGAGGCGTGCGGCATCGCGCCGTCGGCTGTCGTTGGCTCGCTCGGCGCGCGCGCCGGGCTGTTCGAGGCCGCCGCGGTGCGCGTTCACCCAACCGGCAGCGTGACGATCCTCACCGGCTCGCACAGCCACGGCCAGGGCCACGAGACGACATTCGCGCAATTGGTCGCCGACGGGCTCGGCATTCCGATGGAATCGATCGAGATCGTCCATGGCGACACCAACAAGATCCCTTACGGCATGGGGACCTACGGCTCGCGCTCGTTGGCGGTCGGCGGCACCGCGATCATCAAGGCGATGGACAAGATCATCGCCAAGGGCAAGAAGATCGCCGCCCATCTTCTCGAAGCGGCCGAGGCCGATATCGAGTTCAAGGACGGCCAGTTCAGCGTCGCCGGCACTGACCGCGCGAAGAGCTTTGGCGAGATCGCGCTGACCGCCTACGTCCCGCACAACTTCCCGCACGAGGAGCTGGAGCCCGGACTGGACGAGACCGCGTTCTACGACCCGAAAAACTTCACCTTCCCCTCGGGCGCCTATGTCGCCGAAGTGGAGATCGATCCTGATACCGGCGTTCTCGAAATCTGCGGCTTCACGGCAAGCGACGATTTCGGGCGCATCATCAATCCGATGATCGTGTCGGGACAGGTCCATGGCGGGTTGGCGCAGGGCATCGGCCAGGCGCTGCTCGAGGGCTGCGTCTACGACAAGGCGTCGGGTCAGCTGTTGACCGCGTCCTACATGGACTACGCGATGCCGCGGGCCGACAACCTGCCGTCGTTCTCGCTGTCGACGCACGCGACGCTATGCACGCATAACCCGCTCGGCGTCAAAGGTTGCGGCGAGGCCGGGGCGATCGGCGCGCCGGCGGCGATCTCCAACGCCATCGTCGATGCGCTGAAAGGCCATGGCGTGCGCCATGTCGAGATGCCGGCGACGCCCGAGAAGATCTGGCGCGCCATCCACCAGCAACAGCTCGCCGCGGAATAGGGAGAGCAGCGATGTACGAATTCACCTATCACAAGGCAGCGAGCCTCGAAGACGCGGCGAAGCAACTCGGCAACGAGGATGCCAAGCTGGTTGCCGGCGGGATGACTCTGATCCCGACCTTGAAGCAGCGCCTGGCGAAACCGTCGGACCTTGTCGATCTCGGGAGCATCCCGAGCCTCAAGGGCATCAAGGAAGAAGCTGGCGGCGTCACGATCGGTGCGATGACCCGTCACGTCGAGGTATTGCGCTCGGATATCGTGAAGCGCGTGATCCCGGCCCTATCGAACCTCGCCGGGCTGATCGGCGACCCGGCGGTGCGCAATCGCGGCACGATCGGCGGCTCGATCTCGAATAATGACCCCGCGGCGGATTATCCCTCAGCCGTCGTCGCGCTCGGCGCGACCGTGGTGACCACCAAGCGCGAGATCGCCGGCGACGATTTCTTCACCGGCCTGTTCGAGACCGCGCTCGGCCAGGACGAGATCGTCACCGCCGTCAAATTTCCAAAGCCGCAGGCGGCTGCCTATCAGAAGTTCAAGAATCCCGCGTCGCGCTACGCGATTGTCGGCGTGTTCGTGGCGCGAACCGGATCGGGCGTACGCGTCGCGGTGACCGGCGCCGGCCCATGCGTCTTCCGCGTGCCGGAGATGGAGGCGGCGCTGGCGAAGTCGTTCTCAGCCGACGCGATCAAGGATATCGCGATCCCCGACGACGGACTGAATGCGGACATTCACGCGAGCGCCGAATACCGGGCGCATCTGGTCAATGTCATGGCGCGCCGCGCGGTCGCCGCTTGCGCGTAAAGGGAACTCTCCGCTAACTGCGCGCGTAAAACATTCGCCGTCATTAGGGAGAAATGTCGTGCGCAACTCCAAGATTATCCTCGGGGCAGGTTTGGCGCTGTCGCTGCTCTGCGGCGTGGCCTGGGCCGATACCGTCAAGTTCACCGCCGATCTTGAGCCCGACAAACAAGGCGGAGCGGGAAAAGGCACCGGTACGTTCACAATCGACACCGCCAGCAAGACGCTGACCGGGACAATCGAGTACTCCGGCGTGGCGACGCCGGAGATGGCCGCGTTCTTGTCGCCGCCGGAAAAGCAGGGCGGCAATCCCGGAACGCTGCCGATCCCGCTTCCGGCGAACGCCGCGAGCCCGATCAGCGTGAAGATGCAGGTGCCCCCGGCAGCCATCGACGGGTTGAAGGGCGGCGAGTGGATGCTGCTGATCGGCACAAAGCAGGCGCCGTCAATCGGCGGCGAGGTCAAGCCGGCGCAGTAACCGCATCCGCGAAGCGGCATGCGCTGAGGTAGCGCAGCCGCTTCCGGTGCACTAATTTGTCCGGCGACGCCCAATCCCTCTCCCACGAGTGGGAGAGGGATTTTGCTGCGAACCGGACACTGAATGCCCAAGTCGAACACCTCTGCCCTGCCCGTCTCGGTCGATGCGACGCTCGCGATGCTCGGCAGCGCCGATTACGTCGCCGATCGCAGCCTTGCGACCGCAGTGCACCTCTCGCTACATCTCAAGCGGCCGCTGTTTCTCGAAGGCGAGGCCGGGGTCGGCAAGACCGAGATCGCCAAGGTGCTGGCGACCGCACTCGGCCGCAAGCTGATCCGGCTGCAGTGCTATGAGGGGCTCGATGTCGCGTCGGCGGTCTACGAATGGGACTACGCGCGGCAGATGATCGAAATCCGCCTCGCAGAGGCGGGCGACCAGGGCCGCGGCGAGATCGAGGAAACGATCTTCTCCGACCGCTTCCTGATCAAGCGGCCGCTGCTGCAGGCGCTGGAACCGGGAATCGAAGGAGCTCCGGTGCTGCTGATCGACGAGCTCGACCGCACGGATGAGCCATTCGAGGCTTACCTGCTCGAATTGCTGTCGGACTTCCAGGTCACGATCCCCGAAATCGGCACGATCAAGGCGGAGCACCCGCCGATCGTCGTCATCACCTCGAACCGCACGCGCGAAATCCACGACGCGTTGAAGCGGCGCTGCTTCTACTACTGGGTCGACTACCCCAATGCCGAACGGGAGCTCAAAATCCTCGCCAAAAAGGCGCCAGGTGCAGCTTCTGAGCTGTCGCAAGCCGTCGTCGGTTTTGTCCAGAAGCTGCGCAAGATGGATCTGTTCAAGCTGCCGGGCATCGCCGAGACGATCGACTGGACAGAGGCGCTGATGCAGCTCGACGTTCTTGAGCTGACGCCGAATGCGATCAACGACACGCTCGGCGTGCTGTTGAAGTACCAGGACGACATCGCGCGCATCCAGGGCAGCGAAGCGGCGCGGTTGCTCGACCAGGTGAAGAGCGAGCTGTCGGCCGCGGCGCGTGGCGAATGATGGCGGACGACGCCCAACGGGACGGAAGGCTCGTCGCCAATCTGATGCATTTCGCCCGTACCTTGCGCGCGGCTGGGCTGCCGGTCGGCCCGGGCAAGGTCATCGACGCGGTCGCCGCGATCCGGGCGGTCGGTATCACTAACCGCGCCGATTTCTACTGGACGCTGCATGCCGTTTTCGTCAATCGGCCGGACCAGAGGCCACTTTTTGATCAGGCGTTCCATGTCTTCTGGCGCAACCCCGAGCTGCTCAAGAAGATGATGTCGCTGGTCCTACCGGAGATGAGCCTCGACCTGCCGCAGGACGAAGAGAAGAACGAGATGCTGCGCCGCCTCGCCGAGGCGCTGCACCCGCATCCCGAGTCGCGCGAAACCGGTGAGACGGAACTCGAATTCGACGCTGCGATGACGTTTTCCGACCGCGAACAGCTTCAGTCGATGGATTTCGAGAAGATGTCGCTCGACGAGCTGGCGCAGGCCAAGGCGGCCATCGCGCGGCTGCAGCTCCCGGTGCTCGATCGGCCGACGCGGCGCTTCGCGCCTGACCCGCGCGGTGCGCGCGCCGATATGCGCGCGACCCTGCGTGCCGCGCTGCGATCGGGCGGCCTTGTCGAATTGAAGCGCAAGAGCCGCCGCATGCGTCCGCCGCCGTTGGTCGTGCTGTGCGACATTTCCGGCTCGATGAGCCGCTACAGCCGCATGTTCCTGCATTTTATGCACGCGATCACCAATGACCGAGACCGCGTCTTCACTTTCGTGTTCGGCACACGGCTCACCAATATCACCCGCTATCTGCGCTTCAAGGACGTCGATCTGGCACTCGACAAGGTGGCCGAGACCGTCGCCGACTGGTCGGGCGGAACAAGGATCGGACACAGCCTTATCGACTTCAATCTTTTGTGGTCGCGGCGGGTTTTGGGCCAGGGCGCGGTGGTGGTGCTGATCACCGACGGGCTCGACCGCGATGTCGGGGTGGGCCTCGCGCATGAGATGGATCGACTGCACCGCTCGTGCCGCCGATTGATTTGGCTCAATCCACTGTTGCGTTACGAGGGGTTCGAGCCAAAATCTTTAGGCATGAGGGCGATGTTGCCGCATGTTGACGAATTCCGTCCCGTGCACAACCTCGAAAGCCTCGAAAACCTGGTGACGGTGCTGAGCGCGCCGGCGCCGCGGCGATTGACGGCAGCGTCGATGCTGCAGGCGGGAGCGCGGGCAGCCTAGAACGACGCCCAAAGGAGCGAAGGATGAGCGATCATACGGACATACTCGAACAGGCAGCCTCCTGGCGCAGTGCCGGCAAGGGCGTCGCGCTGGCGACGGTGGTCAAGACCTGGGGCTCTTCGCCCCGGCCGGCTGGCGCCAAGCTCGCGGTCGCCGATGACGGCGCGTTTGTCGGCTCGGTGTCGGGCGGCTGTGTCGAAGGCGCGGTCATCGAAGAGGCGCAGGCGGCGATTAGAGACGGCAAGCCGCGGCTCCTCGATTTTGGCGTCAGCGACGAACAGGCGTGGGAAGTCGGTCTCGCCTGCGGCGGCAAGATCGAGATCTTTGTCGAGCCTGTCGAATGAAGAGCCGATATATCGATGCGGTGATCGCCGCGAATGCCGAAGGCCGCTCGGTCGCGCTGGCGACGGAGCTGACCTCGGGCGCACAGCTTTTCCTCGACGCTGACCAGGTTGAGGGCACTCTGGAACTCGACGAGGTGTCCCTGAGCGCGATGCGCGAGGCTTTGCGGGCCGACCGCAATATTTCGCTCGATACGGCGCAGGGGCGCGTATTTGTCCAAGTGTTCAGCCCGCCGCGCCGCTGTTTTGTGATTGGCGCGGTGCACATCGCGCAACCGCTGGTGCCGATGCTGATTGCCTGCGACTACAAGCCGATCGTGATCGACCCGCGCGGCGCCTGGGCAACCGAGGCGCGATTTCCAGGGGTCGAGCTGTCGAGCGAATGGCCTGACGAGGTCATGGAGCGCATGAAACCCGACCGCGCGTCGGCCGTTGTCGCGCTGACCCACGACCCGAAGATCGACGATCCGGGCCTTATCTCAGCGCTGCGTTCGGAGGCGTTTTATATCGGCGCGCTCGGCTCGCGGCGGACCCATGCCAAGCGGCTGGAGCGGCTCGCTAAGGAAGGCTTTGGCGAAAACGAGCTATCGCGCATCCACGGGCCGATTGGGCTCAATATCGGCGGCGTGTCGCAAGCCGAGGTCGCGGTGTCGATCATCGCCGAAATGACGCAGATCCTGCGTCGCGGCGAGGTCTAGGAGCCGGGATGCAATTCGGCGAGGTTCCGGTCAAGACGGCGGAAGGTGCGCTTCTCGTCCATAGCTTGCGGCTCGGTAAAACCGCGCTAAAAAAGGGACGCATCCTGTCGGCGGCCGACATCGCCGACATCGCCGCCGCCGGGATCGACGAGATCACCGTGGTGCACCTCGAACCCGGCGACGTGCGCGAAGACCCGGCCGCCTCGCGCATCGCCGGCGCTGCCGCAGGTCCGGGGATCACGACTGCGACCGCCTTTACCGGCCGCGCCAATCTTTTCGCCGAGGCGAAGGGCCTTTTGGTCTTCGACCGCGACCAGCTCGACCAGCTCAACCTCGTCGACGAGGCGGTGACACTCGGCACCCTGCCGCCCTATGCCGTGGTCGAGCCGAAGCAGATGGTGGCGACGGTCAAGATCATTCCCTTCGCCGTCGCTGAAGACACGGTCGCCCGATGTGCCGAGATCGCCGCGGAGGCCGGGAAGCTGCTGCGGGTAGCGGCGTTCCGCTCGCTGACGATCGGGATGATCCAGACCCGGTTGCCCGGCCTCAAGGAAAGCATTCTCGACAAGACACGCGAGGTGACGCAGGGCCGGCTCGATGCGCTCGGTTGCAGTCTCGCGCTGGAGCGCCGTTGCGCACATAAGAGCCAGGAGCTCGCGGCGGAAATTGCCGCCGTGATCGGCGATGTCGACATGCTGCTGATCCACGGCGCTTCGGCGATCGTCGACCGCCGCGACGTGATTCCCGCTGCGGTCGAGGCGGCCGACGGCACGATCGATCATTTCGGCATGCCGGTCGACCCCGGCAATCTCCTGCTGCTCGGGCATGTACAAGGAAAGCCGGTGCTGGGACTGCCCGGCTGTGCGCGCTCGCCCAAGGTCAACGGGTTCGATTGGGTTCTGGAGCGGCTGGTCGCCGGGCTGCCCGTCGGCAAGCGCGAGATCATGTCGATGGGCGCCGGCGGGCTGCTGGCGGAAATCCCGACCCGAGGCCTCAAGCGCGAGGAAGCCAGTGCGCCCCCTGCACGCGCGGCGGCCCCGCTCGCGAAGGTGCCGCGAGTCGTCGGTCCAATTGGCCCACGTATCGCCGCGTTGTTGCTCGCGGCCGGCAAGTCGAGCCGCATGGGCGCAAACAAGATGCTGGCCGAGATCGACGGCAGGCCGATGGTCGCGCGCACCGCGCAGCGCCTCCTCGCGTCGCGCGCCCGGCCGATCATTGCTGTGCTCGGCAATATGGCCGACGCGGTCGATGCCGCGATTGGCAAGCTGCCGGTCGAGCGCGTGCTGAACCCGGATTTCGCCGAGGGGATGGCGACCTCGCTGGTTCGCGGCATCAACGCGCTGCCGACGGATATCGACGGGGTCGTCGTCTGCCTTGGCGACATGCCGCTGATCGCCGGCCGCGACATCGACCGGCTGATTGCCGCGTTCAACCCTCTCGAAGGGCGCGCGATCATAGTGCCCACGCGGCACGGCCAGCGCGGCAACCCGATCCTGTGGTCACGCCAGTTCCTTGTCGAGATGCTGGCGTTGAAGGGCGACCAGGGCGCCCGGCGGCTGATCGAGGAACACGCCGACCTCGTCGCCGAGATCGAGATGGATAACGACGCTATCTTTATCGATATCGATACGCCTGAAGCGCTCGCCCAGTTGCGCGACCGGGTAAAGCCGAGCGCGGCCTAGCGCTTTGCGTTGAGGATCATGTAGGCGGCGTAATCCGCCGGCTTCAGCTTTATCAGCTTGAGTTCGCTCTCGCCGGAGAGCGCGCGGGCGACAACGAAGTGGTTCTCCACCTTGACCTCGTTCAGGCGAAAAACCCCGCGCGCCCCCTTGAGTTTCGGGTAGAGGTTCGGATCGATCATCCGCTCCTTTGCGGCCAGCCGGTCGATCGCCTCGGCTTCCTCCAACCCATCTACCGGTTCGGCTTTGACGACCGACCAGTCGGTTTCGCCCGCCCAGCCGGCGGCCGCGACCTGCTTTGGGTCATCGTCGGTCACGCCGAGCTTGTAGACATGCTTGCCGAGCCCGACATCGGACGCCCATTTCCCCGCCTTGACGCTGCGCGCGACATAGATGATCGCCATGTCTATCCCCAATAACGCCCGCTGCCGCCGACCGCGACATTGATGAGGCCGAGGATCAGATTGACCATCACCAGGATGCGTATTTGGTTGAGCTGCGCGGCGGCGGCGGGGTTGTCGCCGGCATCGAGTGCCGCTTTGAACCGCTTCCACGGCGCAAAGTAAAGATGTAGGAAAATCAGAATCATGATGATGCCGATCGCCATCATCAGATGAACATGCGGGCCGGCAGCGTAGCCGCCGAGAAACAAGGTGAAGCCGCTGAGCAAGAGCAGAATGGCGGCCGCAAAGACCCAGGGGAAAAATCCTGAGAACACGCGCCGCCATAGCGCCAGGCGTGCCGATGGCTCAAGCGGCCCCGTCGCCGGTCGGAGCACCATATAGGCGAAGAACATCCCGCCGACCCAGACAACCGCGCTGAGTATGTGGAGGGTCGCCGCAAGCGATGGGGCGATTACATTGTCCATCGTGCCGGCTCAGCAGCCGTAGCCGGGCGATTTCCGCCCCAGCCCGCCATAAAGGTCGAGCATTCGGCCACGCCAGGCGAAAATCGGATCCTCAGCCGTCACCAGCTCGAAATCGCTGATCGACCGCGCCCACTGAAACGCTCCAAAGACGATGTAGTCGGCATAAGCCGGGGCGTCGCCGCAAACGAAGGCCTGCCGTTCGATGGTACGGCGCAGCGGATCGACACTCGCGCGGAACGCCGGCAGCCGCTCGTCCCGGTCTTTCACCACATCCTCGAGGCGCGTGCCGCCAAACCGCGGCTCGCGCGATTGCCGGAAATATTCCTGATCCTTAGGCCCGACATGTTTGTGGATATCGAGCAGCACGAATCTGATGAGACCGGCCTGCAAGACGGTTTCGGTCCAGTTCTGGACGAATTTGGAAAGGCCGCGAGCCGCCTCACCGGGAAACAGGCTCGGCCGGTCCGCGTAATGCTCTTCGAGATAATCGGCGATGGCTGACGAATCATGCACGACCTTGCCGCCATCGATAATGACCGGCACC
>DATMLO010000006.1:0-15626 GCA_035570495.1 Allostellaceae bacterium
CACTTGCGGTTATGGCGCCGAATTGTCGGCGTTGGTGCAGGAGGAATGCTTTTACCACCTCGAAGCGCCGATCGTGCGGGTGACCGGGTACGACACCCCCTATCCGCATGCGCTCGAATGGGCCTACTTCCCCGGGCCGCAACGGGTCGCCGCGGGCATTCGCCGGGCGCTGGAGGCTTGAGGGGCGTGCAGCGCGTCGTCAAGCTGCCGGATATCGGCGAAGGCACCACCGAGGCCGAGATCGTCGGCTGGCTGGTCAAGATCGGCGACGTCATCGACGAGGAAGACTCGCTCGCCGAGGTGATGACCGACAAGGCGACGGTGGAAATCCCCTCGCCGGTCGCCGGAACGGTCGTATCGCTCAGCGGCAAGGTCGGCGAGAAACTCGCGGTCGGCTCCGATCTCGTGGTGCTGGAGACGGAGGCCGGTGCGGCTTCTGCCCCTCACCCCAGCCCTCTCCCCGCGAGCGGGGAGAGGGAGCGCGTTGATTCCCCTCCCCCCGTTTACGGGGAGAGGGAGGGGCCCGCGCCGAAGGCGTGGGAGGGTGAGGGGCAGCAGCCGGTAAAGCCCCTCGCCGCGCCGGCGGTTCGCAACCGGGCGCGCGATCTCGGCATCGATCTGCACCTGGTGCGCGGCACTGGCCCCGAAGGGCGCATCACCCATTCCGATGTCCTCAATTACGCCGAGCAGCGGGGGTCGGCGCGGGCTCTGTCAAAGCCGGCAGGCGACGAAGTCGAGGACGTCCCCTTGGTCGGGCTGCGCCGGGCGATCGCCGAGCATATGCAGGAGGCATGGCGACGCATCCCGCATTTTGCCTATGTCGAGGCGGTCGATGTCACCGCGCTTGAGGAATTGCGCGCGCATCTCAACGAGACGCGAAAAGCGCGCGGCCATCTGACCCTGCTGCCGTTTTTGATGCGGGCGATCGTTCTGGCCGTCGCCGAACACCCCCAGGTCAATGCGCGGTTCGACGACGCGGCAGGGGTGCTGCACCGCTACCGCGCGGTGCATCTCGGCATCGCGACGCAGACCCCTGGCGGCCTCACGGTGCCGGTGGTGCGCCATGCCGAACGGCTCGATCTATGGCAAGCGGCGACGGAGATCGCCCGCCTCGCCGAGGCAGCGCGGACGGCGAAAGCCAAGCGCGACGAGCTGACCGGCTCGACGATCACCATCACCAGCCTTGGCGCGCTGGGCGGGCTGATGGCGACGCCGGTCATCAATCACCCCGAGGTCGCGATCGTCGGGGTCAACCGCATCGACGAGCGGCCGGTGGTGCGCGGCGGTCAGGTCACCGCGCGGAAGATGATGAACCTGTCGTCGTCCTTCGATCACCGCATCGTCGACGGCTGGGAGGCGGCCTCGTTTATCGCCAAGGTCAAGGCCTACCTCGAACAGCCGGCGACGTTGTTTATAGACTAGGGCATTGGCCGATCAGTTGCGGTAGTCCCGTGACCCCCTCCGGCTCGCCATGCTCGCCACCACCTCCCCCGCTTCGCAAGGGAGGAACTGCAGAAAGCCAGGGCGTTCCGGCTCCTCCTCCGCGGAGCGGGGGAGGGGGACCATGCGAAGCATGGTGGAGGGGGCGAGCGGACTATCTCTTAAGGCGTGCTGCCGCGCATCGAGGCGGGGTGGCCCGGCAGGGTCAGGCTGCCGACCTTGCGCAGCGAGTCGCCGACGAGGTGCAGAATGTCGACCGTGCCTTCCTTGAAATTGCCGACATAGAGGTAGCGGCCGTCGGGGCTAAACGCGAGACCCTCGGGCAGGCCGCCGACATCGGCGGTGCCGACCCGGCGCACTCCCTTGTCGGTGATCTTCATCAGCTGCACGTAGCCGTGCTCGTGCCAGGCAAACGAACTTTTCGGCAGACCGCCGGTGCCGTTGAGGATCAGCGAGGCCGCGTAACCGCCGGCCGGGTCGACCGCCAGTCCCTCCGGCCCGTCGCCGGCGCCGACCTGGTCGATGACCCGCGGCGGGTTCTGCGTCATGTCGATGACCGACAGCGTGTCCATCTGCCCGTCCTGACCGCCATTCATGTCGCCGGTGAGGCCCAATTTGCCGTCGGACGTGATCTGCACGTTGAGCGGCCTGAGGCCCGTGATCATCACGTAATCCTTGCCGTCGACCTGGGCGCGGGTGACCTTGGTGCCGTCGATATCGAGCGGCGCGATCTGGTTGACATTGGGCAGCGTCACCAGCGCGTGCTTGCCGTCGGGCGTGATCGCGACCGCGGCGGGCTTGGTCGGGGTCGGCTTGTCGCCCGTCCCGGCGACCGAGACCGATCCGGCCGCCTTCACATTCATCCCGTCGAGCGTCAGCACGCTGACCGTGTCGTCGGCGGCGTTCGCGACCAGCGCCAGTGTGCCCGCCGCGTTGATCGCCATGCCCGAGGGCTGCTTGCCGACCTCGACCGTGGCGACCTGCGCCGGCGGCTTCACGGTCAGGTCGATGACAAACACCTTGTTGTCGGGCACGTCCTTCCAGTTGTCGCCGTCCTGCTGCCATTCGAGCGAGTTGGCGACGAGCGCCAGGCGCTGGTCGTGGGTGATCGCCAGGTTGACCGGCGGGCCGATCAGCGAGTTGATCATCGGCAGCGTGGCGACGATCTTCGGCTTCGCCCGGTCGTGAATGTCGAGGATCGTCACCGTGTCCTTGCCGGGCGGGTGGCGCACCTGCTTGCCGTCGGCATCGATGGTGATTTTTTCGTCATTGCCGACGATTAGCAATTGCGCTCGCGCGGCGGGCGCCGACACGGCAACGCACAGAACCGCCGCCGCGGCGCCGTAGAGCCAAGCCCTCATCGTTTCCTCCCGACTTTTCGCCTTATCTGTGGAAGGAGCGTGACGAAATTCGCGTGTGAGCGCCAGTCGGATTGGCTGCGGGGCTGTCGCAAAAAGGAAAGGCACGGCGGCTGGGGGATTGCCGCCGTGCCTTCTCTCGTCACCCTGGGGGACGGGTGACGCGGGGGATCAGTGTCCTGTGGTTGCTTGCATGTATGGCCAATGAAATCGGCGTGCCAAACCGGCTTTCCGCCCGCCTTCGGAAATTATCGTTAAAATTCTGGGTGTTAACCTTGACGCCGCAACATCGGATAATGCCTGCGGTACAGCATTTTGCGGCTCTGCGTCGCAAAATGCATCGGATTTTGCGTGAATATGGTTAACCGCTGGAAATCGCGAGCGTCAAAAAGATAGGCGGCCGAAGGCCGCCTATCCCTCTCATCCATACCGGACGCTATTAGCGAACCGCGACGGGCTCGTACTGGTCGAACGAACTGAAGCAATCCTGGCGCAGCCCTTCCTCGAAGCGGATCGGGCCGCATTCCTTGGCCTGGCGATACGAGCGGAAGCTCGGGCTGTTTTCCAGCAGCCAATCGTAATGCGCACTCTGGATGACGTTCTGCTCGGGGCTTTCGACCGGGCCGTTATAATGAAACGCCATCTGGGCTTGCGCCGGGCCACAGGCCAGCAGTCCAATGACGGCGGCGGCTCCGAGTAAACGTGCAGGTGTGAACATTGATCGTCTCCTACGTGGGGGTGCCGTATAACGCCCGACGCGCTTTCGCGGTGGGGTTGATCCGCGCTTTCCAACACCGCGCAAAACGATTCGTTCCAGCAAAGGTTTGCGCGAGATTCACCGCGAGACCCTCGGCTAAATTCCCGGCCAGACCCCCTGCAGGAACGCGGGCGGAAGCGGCGGCGTTACCGTGGCATGTCCGACACGCCGCTACGCCTTTCCGCTCCGGCTCTCGCCGATAGGCCGCGACACCGCATGCGACGGCGTCGCTGGCACCAGCGCGTGGCCCGTTTTGGGCGAGCCCTGGCGCGCGACAACGTTTCGATCATGGCCGCGGGCATCGCCTACTACGCGATGCTGTCGATCTTCCCCGGCATGTCGGCGCTGGTGCTGACCTATGGTCTTGTCGCAGACCCGGTGACCATCTCGCGGCATGTCAGCGCGTTGGCAGGCGTGCTGCCGGCCGAAGCGCTGGGCCTGCTCGCCGGCCAGCTCAATGCGCTGGTCACCGCGACGCCGGAGCGGCTGGGTATCGGTCTCGTGGTCAGCGTCTCGGTCGCGCTGTGGAGCGCGACCAGCGGCACCAGCGCGTTGATGAATGCGCTGACCATCGCCTATGAAGGTAAGGAAGAACGCGGTTTGCTGCATTTTTACGGTCTGTCGATCGCGCTGACGGTCGGCGGCGTCATCTTCGTGCTGGTCGCGCTGGTGCTGATCGCGGGCGTGCCCGTGGCGGTGGCGCGTCTGCCGCTGCCCGCGCTGTGGGAGGATCTCCTGCCCTCGATCCGCTTTCCGATGCTGGCGATCCTCGCCTTTATCGGCTTGGGGACGCTGTACCGGCTCGCGCCGCACCGCAAGCGTCCGGCCTGGGATTTCCTGCGCCCCGGCACGATCGCGGCCAGTCTTCTTTGGCTTGCCAGCTCGACCGCGTTCTCGTTTTACGCGGCGCGTTTCGGCTCCTACGACCGGATTTACGGCTCGCTCGGCGCCGTCGCGATCTTGCTCGTGTGGCTCTACGTCACCGCCTATATCGTGCTGGCGGGTGCCGAGCTGAACGGCGAAAGCCTGCGCGAGGACCTCGACTAGCCGCGTGCGCCGGCGGGGCTCAGGGCGCGGCGATCTGCCCGGCTTGCGTCCGATGATGGGCGCGGTCGAGCGCCTCGCGCAGCGCCGCCGACAAAGTCGACAGGCGATAAGGTTTGCGCAGCACCGACAGCGTCTCGTCGATTAGCTCCTGTTGCGGCGCATAGCCCGTGGTCAGCAGCACCGCGACATGCGGATAGGTGCTGCGCACGCGGCGTGCGAGCGCGACGCCGTTCATCGTGCCTGGCATCACGATGTCGCTGAGCACGAGCTGGATGTCGTCCTCATTCGCCAGCCGCTCCAGCGCGATTTTGGCGTTGTCCGCTAGGCTCACCTGATAGCCGAGCTCTTCAAGGAACGCGGCGGTCACTTCTTGGACTTCGTGATTGTCCTCGACCAAGAGGATGCGCTCGGTGCCGGGCTCGCGCGTCTCCTCGCGCGGCACGTCGGCGACGGCGACCGCGCCGATCGCCCGCGGAAGGTAGATGGTCACCGTCGTGCCGCGCACAGCGCTGTCCGGCAGGCCGCTCGTCACCTGGACCGTGCCATTCGACTGCCGGGCGAAGCCGTAGACTTGTGACAGACCGAGTCCGGTGCCCTTGTCCGGCCCCTTGGTCGTGAAAAACGGCTCGAACACGCGCGACAGCACCTCGGGATCGATCCCACTGCCGGTATCGCTGATCCGCAGCGCGACAAAATCGCCGGTCAGATCGTCCATCGCGTCGTCCGGCGATAGCCGCTCGTTGACGGCGGCGATGCGGATCGTGCCGCCGCTCGGCATCGCGTCGCGCGCGTTGACGACGATGTTGACGATCGCCAACTCGAGCTCGGGGACATCGACCAGGACCGGCCAGACCGGCTTGGGCATCTCGTAGATCAGCTCGATGCCCTTGCCGGCCGAGCTAGTCAGCACGTCGCGCGATGCGGCGATGCGCTCGCGCGGATCGATGACGATCGGGTTCAGCGGCTGGCGGCGCGCGAAAGTCAGGAGCCGCCGCGTCAGCGTCTCGCCGCGCGACGCTGCCAGCTCGACTGCTTGGACCGCGCGCAGCGACGGCGGGTCGACCAGCCGTCGCTTGACGAGCTGGGTGTTGGCGCTGACTACCATCAGCAAATTGTTGAAATCATGCGCGATCGCCCCGGTCAGCTGGCCCAGCATTTCGAGCTTTTGCGACTGCAGCATGCGCTCCTGCATGCGCCGCATGCTCTCCTGCGCGTGGCGGCGCTCGGTGACGTCGCGCGTCACCTTGGCGAAGCCGATAAGTTCGCCCGTGCCATCCCGGATCGCACTCAGCGTTACGCTCGCCCAGAAGCGCGACCCATCCTTGCGCAGGCGCCAGCCCTCGGCCTGAAACGGTGTGCCGCCGGCGGCCTGCGAGAGTGCGCGTTGCGGCACCCCGGCCGCCTGGTCCTCCGGCGTATAGAACTGCGAGAAATGCCGGCCGATGATCTCGTTGGCGCGGTAGCCCTTGATCCGTTGGGCGCCGCTGTTCCAGCTCGACACGATGCCGTCGGGGTCGAGCATGTAGATCGCGTAGTCGATGACGGCGTCGACCAGTAGGCCGAAATGCAGTTCGTGGTCGCGGAGCGCGTCGGCCGCCTCCCGCTGGGCAGTGACATCGCGGCCGATGATATAGATGAGTCCGTCCTCGTCAGCCGTGAGCGTCCAGGCCAGCCAGCGCCACGACCCGTCCTTATGGCGAAAGCGGTTCTCCATCCGCACGGTTGGCGCGCCGGCGGCGATCCGCGCGCGACCGGCGTCGGAATGAGCCGCGTCGTCCGGATGGCGCAGTTCGCTGACATGCATCTGGGTGATCTCGTCCTCGCTCCAGCCGAGCAGCGCGGTCCAGGCCGGGTTGACGGTGACGAAATAGCCTTCGACGGTCGTCACTCCGAGCAGGTCTTCCGAGATCTGCCAGATGCGATCGCGTTCGCGCGTGCGCTGGGTCACCTCGGATGACAGCGAGCGGTTGCGCGTGCGTAGCGCGGCATGGGTGCGGTGCTGGCCGGTAGTCTCGATCGCGGTCACCAGCACGCCGCCGATGCCGTTGGGCGCGGTGCGGTCCGGGATCGGGCTGCCGCTAATCGTGAACCACCCATCCGCGAGCCGGCCGCCGCGCCGCCTCAGCCGCCAGGGATGATCCTCTGCGAAATAACTGGGCTGCTCGCCGCGCAGGATGGCCTCGGACACCGGGCGGACTTCCTCCAGAACCTCCGGCCAGACCTCGGCCAGCGGCTTGCCCCAAGCCCCCGGGTGTTTCTCGCCGAGAATGCCGCGATAGGCGTCGTTGTAGATATGGATGAACTCGGGACCCCAGCGGATCGCCATCGGAAAGCCCGAGGCGAGGATCATCGCGACGCTTTGCTTGAGGGCATCCGGCCAGAGCGAGCTGTCGCCAAGAGCTGTCGCGCGCCAATCGGTCCGGCGCACGAGTCCACCAGTCTCTCCGCAGCGCTCAAGATTAAGCGGCCAACCGGCGCTCATCCACCACCCCAAACCAGGCATTTGTCTGTCTGATCGATCCTATCACATTGCCCCCCAAGGCTATCAGACGCGGATAGCGCGAACTGTCCGGCCCCGGTCATACGTAGGGTGCGCCGCGACCGCCCACCTGGCGGAGCGCGCTCATAGGCCTAAACCCGGGGCGGGCGGCGATCGTTCCCTCACGGCTTTTTCCCCGCGGCTTCGCCGGGGTCCTGGTCGTCGAGCACCCTGGCGATCAGCCGGTATTTGACGCGCGCATTGGTCATGTCGCGGAAGAAGGTCACCAGGTCGTTCCACGGGTCGTTGACCTTGGTGAGGCCTGAGATGAAGGCAACGACGGTGCCGACCTCGGTCTTGCCCTGCATCACGAACCAGCCGCCGACAAACAGGATGCCGACCGTGCCGAAGTGGTAGAGCAGGTTGATCAGGAAGTTCATCGCGTATTTGCGCCAGTAGATCTGGAGGTTGAGCGCGTAGATATCGCTGACCCGCCGCTTGTAGGCGCGCTCCTCGCGTTGCAGCACGCCCTCGGCGCTCTCCGCGACGATATCGGCAGAGAGGTGCCGCATGACCTGAATGCGCGATGCGGTGCGCCGATTGATCGCCTTCTGCACCAGCGGCACAACGGCGCATTGCGGCACGAACAGCGCCAACGCGACGATCGCCATCCATGGCTGCAGGTAGATCAGATAGGCGAAGACGCTGATCAGCACACCGCCATGCAGCACCGGCTCTGAGATGCTGGTCGCGACAAAAAGCCCGACCGGGTCGGCCTCGCTCATAATGATCGAGATGCCGACGCCTTCCTTGGCGGTGGCGTCGGGCTGCGGGTGGCGCAGCGCCGCGGTGAAGGTTTCGAGGCGCAGCCGCCGGCTCGTCGCCTCACCGACCGAGTTGCGATAGAAATTCCAGGCCAGCTTCGCCAGTCCCTGCACCAGCGCGGTCACGACATAGGCGCCGCACAGCCAGATCAGCTCGCCAAATATCTTCCTGCCGATCGCGTCGTTGACGATGCGCCGCTGCAATTCGAGCGGCACCAGATCGAGCAGGAAGATGAAGACCGAGAGCAACGCGAGCCGGATTTGCGCGCGCCCGCTGGTCGCCCAGATATAACCATAGAGGCCTCTCGTGGCGAAGTCGCCGGGCGGGAGGCCGGGCGCGGTCGTCCCCGGCCCCGCCGACGGAAGCATGCGGCGCCGGGTGCGCTTGGCGGCGGGGCGGCGGCGCGCGGTGCCGGCGGTCTTTGTCGCGGCCATCTTAGTGCAGCGGCCAGAACAGCATGATGAGCGGCACGCCCAGCGCCACCACCATGACCGAGAGCGGCAGCCCCAGCTTCCAGTAATCGCCGAAGCGATAGCCGCCGAGGCCCATGACCAGCGTGTTCGACTGGTGGCCGATCGGCGACAGGAAATCGGAGCCGGCGCCGAATGCCACCGCCATCAGGAACGGGTCGATCTTGCAGCCGATCTGCTGCGCGAGGCTCGCCGCGATCGGCCCCATCACCAGCACCGCGGCCGCGTGATGGAGGATCGGCGTCACCAGCATCGTGGCCGCCATCAGCGCAGCGAGGATGGCGAAGTCCGGCAGATGCGCGACATGCGCCGCGAGCGCGGTCGCGATCAGCTTTGCCGTGCCGTTGTGCTGCACCGCCTCGCCGATCGGGATCAACGCGCCGATCAGCACCAGGATCGGCCATTCGGCGGCGTTATAGGCCTCCTTCAGGCTGATAAAGCCGGACAGTACCAGCGCCACCGCCGCGCCGACAAAGGCGAGCTGCGCCGGGACCCACTCGAAGCCGGTGAGGATGACCGTTACGGCGAGGATCAGGAGCGGCACGACCATCCGGCGCCTGCGCCCGAGATTGAGCGCCCGCTCGGCGAGCGGCAGACAGCCGAGCGCGGTGAGGATATCGGGTAGTTGGCCGGTGTGGCCTTGCAGCACGATCGTGTCGCCGGGCTTGAAGCGCGCGTTCCGCAGCCGCGTGCTGCGCAGGGTGCCGCGCCGGCCGATCGCCAGGACGTTGACGCCGTAGCGCTCGCGCAAATGCAGCGAGGCGGCGGAGCGGCCGATCAGATCGGAACCGGGGGCGATGACCGCCTCGATCGTGCTCAGCGGGCGCTCGTCGGGCGGCGGTCGGTCGGGTGGCTTTGGCGTCGCTTTCTTAGGCTTGCTGTCGCGGATCCGCGGGTCGTGCGCGGTCAGCGCCAGCGCCTTTCCCGAGGCGTGCTCGGGCGGTTCCTCGGTGCCAATCAGCTCGAGATTGCCGTCTCGCACGAATTGTTCCAGCGTCTGCGGGTCGGCCTCGACGACCAGCACGTCCTCGGCATAGAGCTTCCAGCGCCGGGTCGGAATCTGCCGCCTGCCGTGATCGCGGATCAGCGCGGCGATGCCGAGTGCGCCGCCATTGAGCTTTTCGACGTCGCCGACCGTAAGGCCGACAAAGGGCGACCGCTCGGTGACGCGCAACTCGCTAGTGTAGTCCTCGATCGTGAAGTTCGTGCCGCCCGCCGCGCCGCGCCGCTGCGGCAGAAGGCGCCAGCCGACCGCGAGAAACACCGCGCCGACAATCGCGAGGCCCGCGCCAATCGGGGTGAAGTCGAACATCTGGAACGGCTGACCGGTGAGCTCCCGGCGCACCGCTGACGCCAGCAGATTGGGCGAGGTGCCGATCAGCGTCATCGACCCGCCGAGCAGCGAGGCGAAGCTCAGCGGCATCAAGAATTCCGACGGCGAGCGCTTGTTGCGCCGCGCCACCTGGACCGCCGCCGAGATAAAGATCGCCAGCGCGCCGACATTCTTCACAAACGCCGACAGCAGCGCGACGCAGGCGACCAGCACCCCGACCTGCAGATCCTTGGTGTACATCAGCGGGCCGAGTCGGCGCAGCAGCACCTCGACCGCGCCCGATTGACCGATCGCGACGCTGACGATCAGCGCCGCGGCGATCAGCGGCAGCACGGGGTTGGCGAAACCG
Organism: Allostellaceae bacterium; assembly: GCA_035570495.1. Taxonomy (GTDB): domain Bacteria; phylum Pseudomonadota; class Alphaproteobacteria; order ATCC43930; family CGMCC-115725; genus DATARH01. The sequence continues at coordinate 10,059 of DATMLO010000006.1, forward strand.
TCGAACGCCTTGTCCGCCGGCACGACGCCGAGCGCGGCGGCAGCGAGCAGCGCCAACAGCGCGACGATGTCGTAGCGGAGCCGGTCCCACAGGAACAGCACCACCAGACAACCCAGGATGGCGATGGTGACAATCTGGTCGCGGCTCACTGAGTGACCTTGCCCGCAACCTTGTCGCCGTCGCGACTCGTGATCGCGGCGTCTTGGCGCTTCGCATCGTTGTGCATGCGCGGTTTGTCCCCAGGACCCATGGCATTGGGCGAACAGATGGCAGGCCGCGCCCGTTCCCCGTGTACGCTCGGCGGCACACGCAAAAGACGGGCATTTCGATGCGGTCGGCGCGCGCGGAGCGCGCTAAGCTGCGGCCATGTCGGACCCGTTCACTCGCACCGGCGCCTCCCGATCGGGCCGCCGCGCGGCGCCGCTTGTCGGCCTTTACGGCGTACTCGGTCTCGCCAATGCGGCTGCCTGGGTTTGGGCGTGGACACTGTTCGCCGACCGGCCAGCGCTGCTCGGCACGGCCTTTCTCGCCTGGGTCTTTGGCCTGCGCCACGCGGTGGATGCCGATCACATCGCGGCGATCGACAACACCGTGCGGAAACTGATCCAGGACGGGAAGCCGGCGCTCGCGACCGGGTTCTTCTTCTCGCTCGGGCATTCGACCGTGGTGGTGCTGGCCACGGCGGCGATCGCCGCCGGCGCCGGTGCGCTGCATGCGCGGCTCGACGCGATGAAGCTGATCGGCGGCACGATCGGCACCGCGATCTCGGCGACGTTCCTGTTAGTGATCGCGCTCGCCAACCTAGTGATCTTCCGCGACGCGTGGCGCGGCTATCGCCGCGTCTCGGCGGGTGGCGCGCTGGATGCGGCGGCGCTCGACGAGATGTTCGCCGGACGCGGCCTCTTCGCCCGGCTGTTACGCCCGCTATTCCGTGTCGTGCGGCGGAGCTGGCATCTCTATCCGCTGGGTTTTCTGTTCGGTCTCGGCTTTGACACGGCGACCGAGATCGGCCTTCTCGGCATCGCCGCGACGCAATCGGCGCAGGGTTTGTCGCCGTGGCAGACGATGGTTTTCCCGGCGCTGTTCACCGCCGGCATGGCCCTCATCGACACCAGCGACAGCGTGCTGATGGTCGGCGCCTATGGCTGGGCCTTTGTCGAGCCGCTGCGCAAGCTTTGGTACAACCTCGCGATCACCGGCGCCTCGGTGGCGGTCGCGCTGCTGATCGGCGGGGTCGAGGCGCTTGGCCTTGTCGCCGACCGGCTGTCGCCGAGCGGCCGCTTCTGGGAAGCGGTCGCCAGCCTCAACGACAATATGAGCAGCTTCGGCTTTGCGGTGATCGCGATCTTCGCGCTCGCCTGGGGTGGCTCCGCGCTGCTCTTCCGCTGGAAGAGCCCCTAGCTCGGCCGTACCCCGCCCACTTCGGCGATGATCTCGAACGAGCGCTTGCGCTTTTCGTGGTCGTAGATGTTGGCGGTCACCATCAACTCGTCGGCGCCGGTGCGCGCGACAAATTCCTCGAGCCCACGGCGCACGGTCTCGGGGCTGCCGACGACAGCCGAGCCGAGCGCGTCCTCCACCACGGCGCGGCGATAGGGGTCGAGCGATGCTTCGAAATCGGCGACCGGCGGCGGCACACGGCCCGGCGTGCCGGTGCGGTTGTTGAGCGTCGATTGCTGTAGCGACGAGAACAGAAACCGCGCTTCCTCGTCGGTCTCGGCGGCGACGCAGGTGAGGCCGAGCATCAGTCGCGGCTCGGGGAGCCCGTGTGTCGGGTCATAGCGCTCGCGGTAGATCGCGATCGCCTCCATCATCGCCGCCGGCGCGAAATGCGAGGCGAAGGCAAAGGGCAGGCCCAAGATCGCGGCGAGCTGCGCGCCAAAGAGGCTCGATCCCAAAATCCAAATCGGCACATCGAGCCCGGCGCCCGGCACCGCTTGCAGCCGTTGGCCGGGCTGGGCCGGCTGGAAATAATTCATCAGCTCGACGACATCGCGCGGGAACTGGTCGTCGCCGGCCAGGAGATTGCGGCGCATCGCGCGCATCGTCAGCTGATCCGAGCCCGGCGCGCGGCCAAGCCCCAGCTCGACCCGGCCGGGATGCAGCGCCGCCAAGGTGCCGAACTGCTCGGCCACCATGATCGGCGCGTGATTGGGCAGCATGATGCCGCCCGCGCCGATGGTGATTTTCTCGGTGCCGGCGGCGATATGCGCCAGCGCCACCGCCGTTGCCGCGCAGGCGATGCCAGGGAGGTTGTGGTGCTCCGCCATCCAATAGCGGCGATAGCCCAGCGCCTCGACATGGCGCGCGAGGTCGAGCGAGTTGCGCAGCGACCGGCCGGCGTCACCGCCTTCGACGATCGGCGACAGGTCGAGGATCGAGATCGGAACCATCACCGCATCTTAGCCAAGGAAGTTTGGATCGGCACCCTGCGTCCTTCGAGGCTTCGCTACGCGAAGCACCTCAGGATGAGGGATGTTCTTTCTGCATCGTCAAACCTTCCTCATCCTGAGGTGCTCGACGCAGTCGAGCCTCGAAGGACGCAATGGCCAGTTTGCACTTATTTCGGATCAGGCCAGCGGGCGTCGCGCTCGAGATAGTGGGCCGAGCGGATCGCGGTCGCGAGCTCGGCCGGGGTCGCCATCGGCGGCTTGGCGCCGCCCTTCAGCCCGGTGAGCGCGGCGCGCACCGCATGGACGCTCGCCGCCAAGATGTCCTGCGGGTAGACGGCAATCTTAATTCCGATTCGTTCCAGCTCCGCGTCGCCCGGCATGAAGTGCTTGCCGGCGGGCGACGTCACCGCCAGCCTCGGCTTGCCGTCGGCGGCGTCGATTCCGGCGCGCATCTCGTCCTCCGTTGCCGGTGAGTCGAGGAAAAGGATGTCGGCGCCCTCGGCGGTGAACGCCTTGATCCGCGCCAGCGCCTCGTCAAAGCCGCGCGAGGTGCGCGCGTCGGTGCGCGCGAGCAGCAGGATGCCCTCCTCGCGGCAGGCCTCGACCGCGGCGCGGCATCTGAGGATCGCCGCCTCGCGCTCGACCACTAGCTTCGCGCCGCCTTGCCCCAGCGGGCGCGGCCAGATCTTGTCCTCGATCAGCACCGCCGCGGCGCCGCGCCTGGCATAGGCGCGGATCGTCTTCTGCACCGCCAACGCGTTGCCGTGGCCGGTATCGCCATCGGCCAGCCACAGCACATGCGGCGCGGCAACGATGCAGATCTCGACCGTGTCGGCCATCTCGGCAAAGGTCACCATGTCCTGGTCGGGCATCGCGAGGCGCATCGCCGAAATGCTCGAGCCCGAAACAAAACCGGTTTTGAACCCGGCCTCGCCGATCAGATGCGCGCCCAGCCCGTCGCCGCAGCCGGGCATCACCTGGAGTCGTGGCTCGTCGAGCAGCGCTTTCAACTGGGCGGCGTGCGGCAGCATGGCGGTCCCTTTCCCGAGGCTCGCGCCGACTATAGAGCGGCGGAGCGGGGTGGACAAAAAAGTCGCGTCTCGCCGGACGCCGCCTCTTGAATGTTCCTTATATGTTCCTATGTGAGAGGCTCGTTGATTGTCAGTCCGAAACCGGAGCTTGGACGGGCGAGCGGAGCGTAAGCGCAGCAAAGACCAACAAAAAACACGGTGCCGTCGGGGCAAACCAACAACAACAAGCACGTCCCCGAAAACCACGCACCTGCAGCGCGCTCAGAAGCAACCCGACAAACCGGAATTAGGCAGTGAATATGGATAAAGGCAGGCGGCCGCGCTTTGCCTTGTCATTCCCGCGAAAGCGGGAACCCATGAACACGGATTTAGCGCGCCTGGCTCCGTCAGTGTTCATGGGTTCCGGGTTCTGGCTGCGCCAGCCCCGGAATGACACCGGCGTCGGTCGGCGCTCCTGGCATATCTAGATCGGCAGCTTTTCGTCGATCCAGTCTCGCGCGCTAGCGAGCACGCGCTCGATCGCCTCGGGGCCGCGCGACAGCCCGTCGGCGCAGAGGAAATGTACCTCTCTAATGCCGATCGTCTCAAAGATCGCGCGCAGGTAATCGGTCACGAAATCGGGCTGATAGCCGCCGCTCATGTACCCGCCATGCGACGTCACGATAAAGACCGGCCGGTCATTCAGCATCCCGACCTTGCCTTCTGGGGTCGAGCGGAACGTGCGTCGGATGCGCACGATATGGTCGATCCATGACTTCAAGGTCGACGGCACTGAGAAATTGTTCATCGGTGTGCCGATCACGACAAAATCGGCGACTTCGAGCTCGCCAATCAACATCTCCGACAGCGCAAAGCGCGGGTCGCTGCCATCGACCGTCGGCGTCAATATCGCCTCGTAGAGGTCGAGATCGGGGTGCGGCGGCGGCTCGGCCGCGAGATCGCGGTCGATGATCTCGGCGCGCGGATGGCGCGCGACAAGACGCGCCGTCACATCGCGCGCGATCCGCCGGCTGAACGAATTCGGCCGCGGGCTTGTCAGGATTTGCAGGATCGTGGTCATCGCGGGAAACTAGCGGCTGTTGGGCCCGATCGGTAGCGCCAGACTTGTCTCATTTGCCGGACCAGTTCGACCTCAGCCGAGCACGCTATTCAAGAACGCGTCCATTCGCGCGGTCGCCTTCCTTGACAGCTCGTTCGGAAACAGCGTGAAGCCGTGCGCCCCGCCAGGATAGATCGCCAATTCTGCCTCGTTGCCGGCAACGACCCAGCGGGCGTGCATGAACAGCGTGTCGTCGAGCAGCATATCGCTGGTGCCGACCGTAAACAGCGCTGGGCACAACCCTTTTAGATCGGCGAAAAGCGGCGAGATATCGGGGTCACGACGCTCGGTGATGGTCGGCAGGAAGGCGTTGTAGAATTGCTGCATGTCGATCGTGCGCAACACCAGCCTTGTATTGCCGAACTGGCGCTGGCTTGGCGTCATGCTGGCGTCGAAGATGCCATAGACGATATTGGCGCCGCGCCAACCGGTGTAGCCGTGCCGGTCGCGCATTCTGAGGATCGTGACCGCCGTCAGATGCCCGCCGGCCGACTCGCCGCCCAAGGTCAGCGCGTCCGTACCGAATTCCCCGCGGGCATTGGCGACGAGCCAATTGGCGGCGCTCTCGCAATCGTCGGGGCCGGCCGGGTAGGGGTGCTCCGGCGCGAGGCGATATTCGGGTGCGACAACAACCTGCCTGGTGTTGTCGGCGATGCGCTCCAGCATCGGGTCTTGCATGTCGCTGCCGCCGAGCACCCAGCCGCCACCATGGAGATGGAGGTACACGCCGCGCGGCGGCGCGTTCGGCGCGATCACCCGCAGCGGAATCTGATTGCCGTCCTTGCCGGCGATCGCGATCGTGCGTGCCCTTGGCGACATGACCGGCGCGGGGAACGGCCCCTCGCCGCGCCGGCGCATCGCGCGGAACGTCGCCGGCCCCGTCACCCACCATTCGGGCTGCCCGGTCAGCAGCTCAATCATCTGGGCGTTGAGCCCGGCCGTGTCGGCGTCGATCGCCGCATCGGCGAACAGCGAGGGATCGAACGGGCGCGTATCGGTCATGGTGTTTCTCCGCAGCGGACGGGATTATCGTAAGGCCAAATCC
>DATMLO010000007.1:0-5160 GCA_035570495.1 Allostellaceae bacterium
GACGCCAACCCCGCCGAAGCCAAAAAGGGCGAGCCGAAGGGTAACGACACGGTAGCCTCGGACGAAGGTTGCCCCGACAACACCGCTGCGGGCCAGGTGATGGGGGTTTGCTCGATGGGCTCTAGGGCTCGCTGTCTCCCCATGGCGCACAGAGCGGCTGGGCCGTCACGATCTCGTCCGCTCGCCACGAGCCCTAGCAGGCTGTTGACAAAATGATTGCGGGGCGGTCGCGCTGTGGCTTCCCGGGTTGGGGATGGGGGCGGCTATGCGCGGTCGTGACGAGATTAGTCTAGTGTCGGATAGCGGAGTCAGCTCCGCATTGCCGAGGATGCCTGTGACATCGGGCGGCAGCACCTTGCGCGAGCGCCAAACACCGCTTACTAATTGCAGACTTTGCACTTTCACCGTGGTGAGTCTGATTGCGGACCCCAATTTGGACACAAATTTGGACTCGCTTGGGGTCGTTCAAGCCGCACAAACGCTGGAGTTGGGAGGATACAAGGCGGGCGCGTAGCTCAGCGGGAGAGCACACCCTTCACACGGGTGGGGTCACAGGTTCAATCCCTGTCGCGCCCACCATCGCCAGCTGCGGCGCGAGATAAACGCTCACCAGCTGCGCTTGGTGTCGCCGCTGTCGTCGGGCGCGGGGCCAAACCCCGGGGTGCTGTAGGGCGCGTAAGGCTGCGGCCAACCGAAGATTGTCGTCGCGGTCATCGGAGTACGGCCTTGGTAACCTGACTTCATCGGCACCGAGGTGCGGTGTTCCGGTGCGCCGCCATCAAAAAGAACGTGAAGGTTGACCCGGCCGTCGCGCAGCATGCGGGTAATCACGGCAGGATGTTTTTCGCAGTTCTCGTCAAAGAAGTGCACCATGTCGCCGACATCGGGTTGCCTTGCGTCCCCATTCGGTGGGTTCATCGCTTCTCTTGCGCTGTCGGCGGCCATCTGATCCTCCCTTTTCGATGATTCGGCCCGAGAATGCCGCAATCGCCTTGGCCCGCGGGTGAGCGGCTTCACATTCGCGGAAAATTTTTAAGCCGCCAGCTTAGAAAGCAAATGGCGCGACCCGCTCCCAGACCACCCGCAGACCAAGTGAGCGCCTGCCCAGCTTGACGCGAGCACTCGACAAACGCGGATTGATCAGGCACACCCCGCGCGCGGCACGGGGATGAGGGTCACAGGTTCAATCCCTGTCATGCCCACCATCGAAAGTGGCGGCGGGTTCCGGCCGGCAGGCGCGTAGCTCAGTGGCAGAGCGCTCCTAGCACATGGGAGAGGTCAGGGGTTCGATTCCCTTTCGCGCCTACCATCTCGCGCGATGACCCGCGAACGCGCCCAGACTACTGCCTCTCGCGGGTCCGCGACCGACACGCGTCCGCCCCGGCCTTGTCGAGGCCGGGGCCGCGGCCTATCGACCGTGGCGCGCGGGCGGCGTAGGCTCGCGGCAACTCGACACCAGGCAATGCGGAGGAACGAATGCAGCTCGCGCAAATCGGCGCTTTCGAGGTCCATCGGGTCACCGAGTACGAGGGGCCGTTTCTGGCGCCGCACGAGTTCTTTCCCGATTTCGAACCCGAAGTCGTGCGCGCCAACGCCGATTTGTTGGGGCCGCAGCTGATCGACCCGGCGAGCGGCCGGCTGATGTTCAGCTTTCATACCTTTGTGATCAAGACCGGGCATCACACGATCCTCATCGATTCCTGCCTCGGCAACGACAAGGAGCGTCCGACGCGGCCGCAATTCCACCGCATGCGTTCGAGCTATCTCGCCGACCTCGCCGCCGCGGACGTCCAGCCCGAAGCCGTCGACTTTGTCATGTGCACCCACCTGCACTGGGACCATGTCGGCTGGAACACGCGGCTCGACAACGGGCGCTGGGTCCCGACGTTTCCAAACGCGCGCTATGTCATGGCGCGGCGCGAATACAACCATTGGGAAGGGGCGTTCCGCCAGCCCGGCGAGGACACGCCGCACCGTCGCGCCTTTGAGGACAGCGTGTTGCCGGTCGTGCGCACCGGCCAGTCGCAATTGGTCGACGACGACTTCGCGCTCGAAGACGGGCTATGGTTCGAGCCCGCCCCCGGCCACACTCCGGGGAATGTCGTGATCCATGCGCGCTCGGGCGACGCGGCCGCCGTGTTCATGGGTGACGTGATCCACCATCCGCTGCAGTTGATAAAGCCCGAATGGTCGACCTTTGCGTGCAGCGACCGCGATTTGTCGCGCCAGACCCGCACCCGGCTTGTCGAGGAGCACGCCGAGCGCGGGACCCGCCTGTTGCCGGCGCATTTCCCGACCCCGACGGTAGGCCATATCGTCCGCCACCGCGACGCTTACCGCTACAATTTCGACCAGAGATAGTGGGGGTTTGTCAGAGAACTTCCGATCCGCGGCCCCGCGAATGACTTTCGGATTTGGTTCTGCCTCTCAATTGCGCCGAGTCACCCACGGGCGCGGTCGGCACACCGCGAGAGGTCGGGATATGTCATAGTTCGGCCGGCACCATAAACCGCCGGAGCGACCCGATGCCCGCACAGCGCGCCTACGGAATGGACCAGGACTTCTATCCCTGGTCGCCGATCGTCACCCGCCCGGTTCTGCGGTGGCCGGACAATGCCCGCGTCGCGCTGGCGGTCATCGTCAACCTCGAGCATTGGGATTGGCAGGTGCCGCCGGGTACGCCACTGGCGGTAAGCCCGCTGGGCGGCCCCGAAGGATTGTGGAGCGGCAACCAGGCGCAATTCCCCGATATCGGCGGCTGGGGCAACCATGAATACGGCAACCGGGTCGGGATTTTTCGCATCCTGTCGGTGCTCGACAAATACGGCATCACGCCGACCTTGGCGCTCGACAAGGCGGTGGCCGATCATTACCCGACGCTCGTCGCCGAGGGCGTGAAGCGCGGCGCCGAGTTCATCGCGCACGGCCTGTCGCGGCGGCGCATCATCCACATAGGCATGTCGGAAGCGGAGGAGTGCCAATATATCCGCGCCTCGATCGCGGCGGTCGAGCGGGCGACCGGGACCCGTCCGGTCGGCTGGTCGGGCCCCGATTTCCAGGAGACGCCGAACACCCCGAACCTGCTCGCCGCCGAAGGCATCCGCTATGTCTGCGACTGGGGCAATGATGAGCAGCCCTACCGGATGACGCCGAAATCGGGCGAACTCTATTCGCTCGGCGTCAACGCCTATCTCGACGACAACTACATCCACCTGCACGGCCGGCGGACGATCGACGAAGTCAGTCTGCTGTGGCGCGAATGGTTCGACGGGCTTTATACCGACGGCGCCGCCAGCGGTCGGCTGATGGTCCTGCACCTGCACCCATGGATCATGGGTCAGCCCTGGCGCATCCGGCATCTCGACGAGGTGCTTGGCCACATCTGCGCCTGCCAGGGTGTGTGGAAGGCAACCGGTCGCCAGATCATCGACTGGTTCAAGGCGCAGACCCTTCCGGTTGCATCCCCTCCCCCGCAATCCCCGGGTCAAGGCCGGGGACGGGAAGGGCAGGGAGCGGGCGCGGCGGCCCCGGCCTCGGCGATGCTGCCGCCAGGGCGCTTCGACCACGCCCCGATCGACGGCCGTCCGATCATTCGCTGGCCGAACGATGCGCGCGTCGCGTTCTGGGTAGCGCCGAACATGGAGTTTTTCGAGTACCTGCCGCAGAACCGGCCGACCCAGCCCGACATCCCGCTCTATTCGCGCATGGATTACGGCAACCGCGTCGGCTTCTGGCGCATGCTCGACGTGTTGAACCGGCACAAATTGCGGGCCTGCTGCTGCCTCAACCTCGAGCTTCTGGACCATTTCCCCGAGATCAAGGATGCGATGGTCGCCGCCGATTGGGACTACATGGCGCACGGCCTCTACAACAGCCGGCCGATCTACGATTTGAGCGAGGAAGAGGAGCGCGCCTACTGGCAGGACTTCGTCACGCATCTGCAGGAGATGACCGGCAAGCGCCTGAAGGGGCGGCTCGGCGGCGGCGCCGGCTACACGGTGCGGACCGACGATCTGATGGCCGAGGCCGGCTGTCTCTATCACACCTCCTGGATCATCGACGACCAGCCGTGGCCGATCAATGTCCGCGGCGGCCAGAAGTTCATCTTCGTTCCCTATACCGGCCAGACCAACGACGCCGGCATGCTCGCCTGGAACCGCGAGGCCGACCACTTTCAGCAGATGATCAAGGACCAGTTCGACACGCTCTACCGCGAGGGTGCGGAGAACGGGCGGGTCATGTGCCTGTCACTGCACCCGCACAATATCGGCCGGCCGAACGCGGCCAAACATCTTGACGAGGCGTTGCGCTACATCCTCGGGCACGACGGGGTCTGGGCCACGACAGCCGACGACATCGCCGAATACTATCTCGCCAACCATTACGACCAGGTGACTTCCTGGATCGCCGAACGCAAGGCGAAAGCCGCAGGTTGACGGGGGCCGCAGTCGACAGCGAGCGGGAACGGGAGCGACGCGAATGCTGCCATCGGGGAGGCGACGGCGATGGCATGGCGCGCGAAACGGCGCGAGGACATATGGCGCAAGAGACCGATTTGATCCGGAGCGGCTCGAACGGATGGAGCGGCGCTTGCAGGTGCTGGAAGACGCGGAGGCGATCCGCAACCTGAAGGCGCGCTACGCCGCGTTGTGCGATAACCGGTACGACGCGGAGGGGATCGCGAGCTTGTCCACCGAAGATGCGGTGTGGGAAAGCCCCCGGCTTGGGCCGGTTCGAAGGGCGCGAGGCGATCCGGTGTTTCTTCCGGGGAGCGTCGGGTATCTTGCTTCCGGGCGGTGCCGGGCTCGGGGTCGGTCGGGCTCATTGACCGCGAGACGTTGCGGGACCAGCTCAGCGGTCGCGCGCATGTGTTCGATACGCGCACGCGCGCCGAGTTCACCGGCGAAGACGCACGCAATCGTGCCCGCAGGGGCCATCTGCCGGGGCGCGCCACCCGTCGCATGTGGACTTGATGGCGAACGGCGTGGTTCGGCCGGCGCCGGCGCTGCGCGCGATGCTGGAGCGGGTCGGATTTAGCCTGGGCGACCTTATCGTGACCCATTGCGAAGGCGGCGGCAGGGCCGCGCTCGGCGCCGCGACCGCGGTGCGCGCCGGATTTGACGACGTGCGGGTCTACTATCTGAGCTTTGGCGATTGGGT
>DATMLO010000008.1:0-16739 GCA_035570495.1 Allostellaceae bacterium
CGTCCCGGCGCCAAGGATCGCGTCGACGTCGCGCAGCCCCTTCGCGGTCTCGATAATCGGGATCAGGTCAATGCCGCCAAGGGGCAGGCCGCGCTCGCGTTCGAGATTGGTGAGCAGCCAATCGATCGTCTGAAGTGTCGCGGCGCTTTCGACCTTTGGCAGGATGACGCCGTCAAGCCCTGGGCGGACGATCGCGGCAACGTCGCCGTGGCAGAACTCGGTGTCAGCGGCATTGACCCGGACGTAGAGCAGCCCGGTGCGCTTCTCGCCATACGCGGCGACCACGGTTTCGCGGGTCGCCGGCTTTTCGGCGATGGCGACGGCGTCCTCGAGATCGAGGATCACCGCGTCGGCATCGAGGGTCAGCGCCTTCTCGACCCGGCGCGGATGATTGCCGGGGGCGAAGAGGAAGGAACGCAGGGGCATGGGATCTCCTTTGTCGTCATTGCGAGCAAAGCGAAGCAATCCCCGGCCGTCTTGGCCCTCTATGGATGGAGATTGCTTCGTCGCCTTCGGCTTCTCGCAATGACAGCCTAATTCCCCAGCGAAATCTCCATGCCGCGCTTGGTCGCCGGGCGCGCCATCAGCTCGTCATACCAGCGCCGGACGTTGGGATAGTCCTTCAGGTCGACCTGGTGCCGCTCATGGCGCCAGGCCCAGCCGAGGATCGCGAAGTCGGCAATCGAGATCGCGTCACCCGCCGCATATTTCGCCTCACCGAGGCGCTTATCGAAGACGCCGTAGAGACGGTGCGTCTCCTTGGTGTAGCGCTCCAGTCCGTATTTGCGGTCGGTCTCGTTGGTGAGGGCGATGAAATGGTGCACCTGGCCGGGCATTGGGCCGAAACCGCCCATCTGCCACATCAGCCATTCGAGCACCGGCACCTGAGCGCGCATGTCGCCCTTGGGCCAGAACTTGCCGGTCTTCTCGCCGAGATAGATGAGGATCGCGCCCGACTCGAAGACACTGATCGGCTTGCCGCCCGGCCCGTCGGGATCGACGATCGCCGGGATGCGGTTGTTGGGGCTGATCTTGAGAAAGGCGGGGTTGAACTGCTCGCCCTTCGAGATATTGATCGGGTGAACCGTATAGGGCAGGCCCATTTCCTCGAGCGCGACCGAGATCTTGCGGCCGTTGGGCGTGCCCCAGGTGTGAAGTTCGATGGCCATGTGATGCTGTCTCCCATGATGGCTGGCCGAGAGCATTGCCGCCCGCCCGCTGGCCTGTCCAGCCATCATCTTTTATCAGGAGGCTCACCTCCTGTTATCCACCTGTTATCGATCCGATTAACAGGAGGTGCGGCCCACCTGCTGTTGAGCACCGTCAGCCGGGTCCCGCACCGAAATTGAATAGTGACACGCCATAACGGCAATATGATGGCGTTGATGGGGACGCGGAGAACGGGATGAGCTGGCAGCCGGAACTCGACGAGCTGCGCGAGCGCGAGCGGCTGGCGCGCGAACTGGGTGGCGCCGACAAGGTGAAGCGCCAGCACGACGCCGGCAAGCTCACCGTGCGCGAGCGGATCGACGGCCTGGTCGACGGCGGCAGCTTTCACGAGATCGGGGCGATCGCCGGCAAGGCCGAATACGACAAAAACAACGAGCTTAAGGAGCTGGTGCCGGCGAATTGCGTCTTTGGCCGGGGGCGGATCGACGGCCGGCCGGTGGTCGTCGTTGGCGATGATTTCACGGTACGAGGCGGCTCGGCCGACGCGACGATCCGCGAGAAGCCGCTGATGGCCGAGCAGATGGCGCATGATTTGCGGCTGCCGATCATCCGCATCATCGAGGGATCGGGCGGCGGCGGCTCGGTCAAGACGATCGAGACCACCGGCCGCGCCAACCTGCCGGGCCGGGTCAATTCGGCGCTGCCGTATTATTTCACCACGACCAATCTCGGCCGCGTGCCGGTGGTCGGGTTGGGGCTCGGCTCAGTCGCGGGGCTGGGGTCGGCGCGGCTGTGCTCGTCGCATTATTCGGTGATGACCAAGGAAACCTCGGCGATGTTTGTCGCTGGGCCGCCGGTGGTAAATGCGCTCGGCCGCGAGCAGCTCGACCGGTTCGAGCTCGGCGGCTGGGAAATCCAGTGCCGCTGCGGTGCGGTCGACGACGCGGTCGACACCGAGGAAGAGGCGTTCGAGGCGACCCGGCGGTTTCTCTCGTATCTACCGTCCTCGGTTTACGAGTTGCCCGCGACAACGAACTCGACCGACGACCCCGAGCGGCGCGACGAGTTCCTGTTTGGCGTGATCCCGCGGAACACGCGGCAGGTCTACAAGATGCGGCCGATCGTCGAGGCGGTGGTCGACAAGGGCAGCTTCTTCGAGATGGGCCGGATGTTTGGCCGCGGCATGATCACCGGCTTCGCGCGGCTCGACGGCGTGCCGGTCGCGGTGATGGCGTCGGACCCGTTCTTTTACGGCGGCGCGTGGACCGCCGATGTCTGCGACAAGATCATCCGCTTTGTCGACCTCGCCGAGACCTTCCATTTGCCGGTGCTCTATCTGTGTGATTGCCCGGGCTTTCATATCGGGCTGGAGGCGGAGAAATCGGCGACGATCCGCAAGGGCGTGCGGGCGATGGCGGCGGTCAACCAGACCAGCGTGCCGTGGTGCACGTTCCTGGTGCGCAACGTGTTTGGCGTGGCCGGCGCGGTCAACCAGCCGGCCGGCCGGTTTTCGATCCGCTATGCCTGGCTGTCGGCGCGCTGGGGCTCGCTGCCGCTGGAAGGCGGGATCGAGGCAGCCTACCGCGCCGAGATCGACGCCGCGCCCGACCGCGACGCGAAGATCGCCGAGATCGATGAGCGGCTGCAAAAGCTGCGCTCGCCGTTCCGCACCGCCGAGACCTTCTGGGTCGAGGAAATTATCGACCCGCGCGACACGCGCCGCCTCGCGGTCGATTTCGCTCGGCTCGCCGCGCGCGTGCTGGAGCCGGGCGAAAGCAAATTCTGCATGCGGCCGTGATTCGTCGTCATTGCGAGGAGCGCAGCGACAAAGCAATCTCGTGCGATAGAAGGCCAAGGCGGATCGAGATTGCTTCGCTCCGCTCGCAACGACGCTGGAGGGGACAAGCAAATGCTGGAAGTCGAACGCGGCGGCGATCTTGTCGCCTATCAGGGCAAGGAGATCGGCGTCAGCGACTGGTACACGGTGACGCAAGATCAGATCGACAAATTCGCCGACGCGACTGGCGATCATCAGTGGATCCATGTCGACGTCGAGCGATGCAAAAAGGAGATGCCGGGCGGCAAGACCATCGCGCATGGCTGGCTGACCCTGTCGCTGGTGCCGCGCCTCGCCTCGACGATCTATCGGGTCAAGCAGCGCTCGCGCGGGATCAATTATGGCGCCAACCGGGTGCGTTTCACCGGGCCGGTACCGGCCGGGTCGCGCATCCGCCTGCGCCTCACCATCAAGGACGTCGAGAAGGTCCAGGGTGGGGTGCGCGTCACCAATGAAGGCGTAATGGAGCTGGAAGGCGCGACCCGGCCGGTGCTGGTCTCGGAGACGATCGGCATGGTCTACGATTGAGGGAGCGGAAACGTCATTGCATCCTTCGAGACGCGCCCTACAAGCGCTCCTCAGGATGACGGGGATTTGGTGAGGGATAAGGAAATCCGTCATCCTGAGGAGACCGCGAAGCGGTCATCTCGAAGGACGCGCGGACAGCAATCCATCGGGAGGCTCAGATGCTCGACATCCGCAAGATCGTCACGACCCGCGACGTCACCTATTCCGAGCTCGGCCAAAAGCCGGCGAAGCCGATCGTGCGCGCTGTCGGGATGGCGGTGATCCACAACCCCTATGCCGGCAAATACTCTGAGGATTTGCGGCAGCTTTGGGAGGCCGGGGCCGAAATCGGCGAGCGGCTGACTCCGGAACTGGTGAAGCTGCTCGACGGCCCGGCGGTCAGCTACGGCAAAGGCGCGATCGTCGGTGTCCAGGGCGAGATGGAGCATGGCGGCGCGTGCTGCCACCCGATGCTCGGCAAACCCATGCGCGCGGCGGTCGGCGGCGGCAAGGCGCTCATTGCATCGAACGTCAAGGTCGCCCCGCCCGGCGCCAGCATCGACATCCCGATCGGGCACAAGGATGAGGCGTGGTCGTTCGCCCATTTCGATACGATCACCGTATCGATTTCCGACTCGCCGCGGCCGCATGAAATCCTCGTCGCCATCGTCGTCGCCGATGGCGGACGGCTCAACAACCGATGCGGCACGGAGCCCATTCGGTGAGTGCTATCCCCACTTCCGACCTGGATCCGTTTTGCGCCGAATTCTTCGCCAACCCGTTCCCGGCGCATGCGGCGCTGCGCGATGCGGCGCCGGTCGTGCATCTGACCCGCTACGATGTCTATGGCATCGCACGTTATGCCGAAGTGCGCACCGTGCTCAACGACTGGCAGACCTATTGTTCGAGCCGCGGTGTGGGCCTTACCGACTTTGCCAAGGAAAAGCCGTGGCGGCCGAAAAGCTTGGTGCTGGAGACCGACCCGCCGCTGCATGACCGCACGCGTAATGTCTTGAACCGCGTGCTGTCGCCGGTCGTGGTGCGCGACCTGCGCGAGCGCTTCGCGGAGGCGGCAGAGACGCTGGTCGACGAACTGCTCGAGCGCCGGTCGTTCGATGCGGTCGTCGACCTCGCCGAAGCCTATCCGCTCAGCGTCTTTCCCGACGCGATGGGCATGGCGCGCGAGAACCGGCGCTATTTGCTGCCCTACGGCAACATGGTCTTCAACTCGTTCGGGCCCCAGAACGAGTTCTTCACCGCCGCGATCGCCGACGCCGAGCCGGTGCTGGCCTGGCTGCAGGAGCAGATGCAGCGGCATTCCTTCGCGCCGGGCAGCTTTGGCGCGGTGATCCACGAGGCCGCCGATACCGGCGAGCTGACCGCGGAGGAAGCGCCGGTCGTCGCGCGCTCGCTGCTGACCGCCGGGGTCGACACGACGGTCAGCGGCATCGGCGCCGCGGTCTATTGCCTGGCGCGCTTTCCGGCCGAGTTCGCGAAGCTGCGCTTCGACCCGTCGCTGGCTCGAGCGGCGTTCGAGGAGGCGGTGCGTTACGAGACGCCGGTGCAGACCTTTTTGCGGACCACGACGCGCGACGTCGAGCTCGGCGGTCTCTCGCTCGGCGAAGGCAAGAAGGTGCTGATGTTCCTCGGCGCCGCCAATCGCGACCCGCGGCAATGGGAGCGGCCCGACGATTACGACATCACCCGCAAGGCCGCCGGGCATGTCGGGTTTGGCATGGGCATTCACCAATGCGTCGGCCAGTTGCTGGCGCGGCTCGAAGGCGAATGCATTTTGGGGGCGTTGGCGCGAAAGGTCGCTTCGATCGAGATCACCGGCGAGCCGAAGCGGCGCTACAACAACACCATGCGCGGCCTGGCGAGCTTGCCGGTTACATTGAAGGCGGCGTAACGGCTACTTGAAGAGCCCTAGCAGCGACTTGCGCAGCTCGGGCATGGCGCCGACCGCGAGCCCGGCCGCCAGAGCGGCGCCGGCCGTGCCGTAGGGATGCGACCGGGTCGTATTGACGATCTGCTGCGCCGCTAGTGCGCCGAGATCGGCGGCGATACCGTTGGCGACGCCGTTGACTCCGGGCGAAGGCGTCGCGGTCGCCGGCATCGCCGGGCGGCGGCGCGGGTGGAGCATCCGGCGCGCGGAAAGCGCGATCAGCATCGTCACCACCAGTCCGGCAAGCCCGGTCAGCCCCGCCGCGCCGGCCGGCGAAATACTTTTGTCCTCAAGCCACAGCATCAGCGCATCGCCGAGAAACCATATCGTCGCGGCGAGCACGACAAGCGCCGCGAGCCCCGCCGCGACGGCAATGGCGATGCGCGTCACGGCGGCGCTAGCCGCGGCGCGTGTTGAGCAGCATGCCGAGCAACAGCCCTGTGGCAAACGAGGCGAGCGCCGAGGCGAACGGCCGCTCCTCGATCTCGTGCGCCGCGTTTTGTGCCTGGCGGCGTACCTCGCCCCACATCTTTTCCGCGGAATCCTGCGCCTTGCCGCTCGCCTGCGCGTAACCGTTGCTGGCGAAGGTGCGCATGTCGGTCGTCATCTTGGCGAAATCGGCGCGTAGCTGCTGAATGTCGGCTTGCAGCGCCGCGAGGTCGGTATCCATCGATGCTGCCATGAGCGGCTCCCTGGTTGCGGACGTGTACAGAACGCCCCACGCGACCAAAGGTTTCAGCGCGCTACCCGACAAGCACCGCTTTGCCGATGACTTTGCGGTCGATCACCGTCTGGATCGCATCGGCCGCGCGCTCCAGCGGGAAGCGATGCGAGATGCGCGGACGAAGTTTGCCTTGGCTCGCCAGCTCGACGAGCAGCTTGGTGTTGGCGCGGCCGATTTCGGGCTTGTGCTCGGTCGCGCCGCCGAGCCGCACGCCGATCACCTCAAGGCATTTGATGAGAAGATAATTGGTGCGCGGGGTCGATGGGCCGCCACCGAGGAAGCCGAGCACCAGGATACGGCCGCCAAACGCCAGACAGCGCAACGACTCGTCGAACACATGCGCGCCGATCGGGTCGTAGCAGACATCGACCCCGTCATGCGCGCCCGTGATCTCCTTGACCCGGTCGCGAAACCCCTCGCGATAGTCGATCGCGTAGTCGGCGCCTTCCTCGAGGCAGACCTGGCGCTTCTCGTCGGTGCTGGCGGTAGCGATGACCTTGGCGCCGAACAGCTTGGCGACCTGGATCGCGGCGATGCCGATGCCGCCCGCCGCGCCGTGGATCAGCACCCACTCGCCCGCCTGCAGCCGGCCGCGCTGGACGAGCGCGTGGTAGGCGGTGTGATGGGCGCCGCGGAACACCGCCGCTTCCTCGACGCTCATGCCGGTGGGGATCGGGTCGCAATCCTCTTCCTTCGAATTGGCGAGCGTGCCAAAGGCGCCGAGCCGCACCCGGTTCATGACGGGGTCGCCGGGCTTGAAGCGGGTGACCCCCGGCCCGACCGCGACCACCTCTCCCGCCGCCTCGTTGCCGGGGATAAAGGGCGGCTCGGGGCGGAATTGGTATTTGCCGGCGAGCATCAGCACGTCGACATACTGCACGCCGCGCGCCGCGATCCTGACCTGCACCTCGCCCGGCCCCGGCGGCGGCGGGTCGGGCAACTCGCGCAGCGCCAGCACCTCGGGGCCACCAAACGCCTCGCAGACAACGGCTTTCATGCTCTATCTCCAATCATCGAGCGCGTAGACGCCCGGCCGGCAATAGCCAGGCTCGTTGCCGCGATGCATCGCGACGCCCTGAAACTGGGTGCGGAAGCCGAGCGCCTTCATCTGCAGATAGGCTTCCTCGCGGCCGAGATTGACGCCGGCGAGCACCGCGCCCATCCCGACCGAAGCGGCCAGCGCGCCGGCCCGGTCGAGCAGCGTCTGGAACCGCGCATCGGCGCCCGTCCCACCGCGCACAACGGCGAACTTGATGTAGAGCACACCGGCGCCGGCTTCGCTCGCGGGCCCCCAATGGCACACCGCGAACCCCGCCAGGCTGCTCGGTCCGTCCCATAGCAGCAGTGTATCGCCCAGTTCTTGCGCGGCGACCGCGCGGATCTCGCCGGTAAGGTCGAGCCCGTCATAAACGCCATCGGTCAGCGTTTTCGCACCTGCTTCGCAGACCTCCCGCACGGTCGGTATAAATTCGCGATAGCGCGAATAGTCCGGCAGCTCCCCCGCTTGCGCCGGGCGCGCCATGACCGCAGTCAGGAAGCGTGGGTAGAAGCCAAACTTGCCGTAGAGATGGATGTGCTTGGTGCTGTGCGGAAAGGTGAACAGGCACTGGTGGGTGACGCCCCAGCGCTCGAACATCTCGCACGCGGCGGCGACCAGCGGCTGCGCGCATCCGCCGTCCCAGCGGTCGGGGCGGATCGATACCGGCCCGAAAAATCCGAGGCTGCCCCAGCGCGTCGCGAAATTCGAGCCGACGATGACACCGTCTTCTTCGGCGATAACCGCCTCGACATTGGCCGAATGGAAGCGATTGGTATGCAAATCGCGATCGAGCCAATGCGCCTCGATATCCGGTACACCCATAAACGTGCCGAAGGCGGCACGCGCGATGCGCCAGGTGACCGGCAGATCGGCCTCGACAAGCGGACGGGTGGTCGGCATCGGCGCCTCCAGCAAAACCGCGCAATGCTATCGCCGCGCCGGTTTGGCGCGCAACCGCCCGGCTCCGGCCGCGAAACGCCGCGGCGACAATCGCCTCCTGCGATAAATTCGCGCGGCAGGGTCGCGTTCTTGACAGGGCTCGCCGGCGCGAACCATTGTCACGCGCTTCAAAACGGATAAGGGCGCTCAGCCGCTCTACGGCGGCGCTTGTTGGGGAGGAAGTCGATGCGGTTGCAACATTGTCTGGGCTTGGCCCTCGCCGTCGCGGCGAGTGCGCCGCTCGCGGCCCAAGCCGAGGACACCATCAAGATCGGATTCCCGATTCCGCTGTCGGGGCCGACCGCGGTTTACGGCAAGCCGATCCTGGCCGGGGCCGAGCTCGCGGTGCAGCAGATCAACGCCGCCGGGGGCGTGCTCGGCAAGAAGCTCGAATTGCTGTCGCGCGACAGCAAGGCCAATGCCGACGAGGCGGTGCGCCTGTCACGCGAGCTTATCATCAAAGATAGCGTCGACTTCCTGCTCGGCACACTGACATCGGCGGAAGCGCCGGCAGTCTCGACCGTCGCCAAGGAAAACAAGATCGTCTTCATGGTTCCGGCCGCAAAGACCACCCTGCTAACCGATGACGCGCACATCCACCCGTACATCTTCCGGCTTGCGTCGAACACCGATGTCGAAGGGCTCGCCGGCGCCGGCGAGATGGCGCAATTCAAGGATGTGAAGACGGTCGTGACGATCGCGCCCGACTACGCCTACGGCCACGATTCGATCAACGCCTTCATCGCCGCAATCAAGAAGCAGCGTCCGGACATTCAGGTCGTCGACTCACAATGGCCGAAACTCGGTGAGCCGGATTTCACGCCGTTCATCAACGCGATGATGAGCAAGAAGCCGGACGCGATCTACTGTTCGCTGTTCGCCGGCGACTTCGTCACCTTCGCCAAGCAGGCGGCGCCGCTCGGCCTGTTCAAAGCGGTCAGCAACCGGGTGGTCGACGGTGGCGAAGTCGGCACGCCCGACGCGGCGCAGGCGCTCGGCGCGGACTATCCGCTTGGCATCATCGTCAATGCCTACGACCCGGTGATCTGGGGCGGCGGCAACGAACCGCCGGAGCATAAGAAGTTCGTCGAGGACCTGAAGGCCTACACCCATGCCGAATACGCCTCGGGCTGGTCGATCCAGGGCTACAGCATGGTGGAGGCGCTCGTCGAGGGTATCAAAAAGGCCGGCGACACCAAGTCTGACGATGTGTCCAAGGCACTGATTGGCCTCACTTTCGACACCCCGGTCGGCAAGCGGACGTTCAGCGCCAAATCGCATGAGACGTTCGCGCCCGAGTATTGGGGTGTCGCGACCAAGACAGCGGAGTATCCGTTCGCCATCATCAAGGATCCGCAACCGCTGCCCACCAACTTCCCGACCAACTAGCCTCGGCAACGGAAGCACGAATGGGCGCCGCCCGTGACCAGGATGTGATCGCGGACGGCGCCGGCAACTTGAGCAGCACATTGGGAGAGCGATAGGCGGTGGCGGCCTCGTTTCTGTTCAGTCAATTCATGGGCGGCCTGACTACCGCGATGTTCCTGTTCCTGATCGCATCAGGGCTGTCGCTGGTGTTCGGCATCATGCGCGTGATCAATTTCGCGCATGGCTCGTTCTATATGCTTGGAGCCTATCTCGCCTGGCAGGGCGTGCAGTGGTTCCACCCGACCGGCGCGGGCTTCTGGGCGGCGGCGCTGCTCGCGGCGGCCGGGGTCGGCATTCTCGGCGCGGTCGTGGAGCGGCTGTTCTTTCGCTCGCTCTATGGCCGCGAGGAGCTGTACCAGCTGCTTTTCACCTACGCGCTGGTACTGATCCTCGGCGACGCCGCGAAATACCTCTGGGGCACCGACCAACTCTCGGTGTCGACCCCGCCGGTGCTCGCCGGAAGCGTGGTGATCTTTGGCAGCACCCAGCCGATCTACAACCTCTTCATGATGACGATCGGCCCGGTTATTGCGGTGGTCGGCTGGCTTGTGCTCAACCGTAGCGGCGTCGGCCGGATGGTGCGCGCCGCGCAGATGGACCGCGAAATGCTCGGTGCGCTGGGCGCCAATGTCGGCCGGATCTACACGGGCATGTTTGTCGTCAGCTCGTGTCTCGCCGGCTTGTCGGGCGCCCTGGTGACGCCGATCCAGGGCATCGTGCCGGGCATGGACGTGCTGATCATCGTCCAGGCCTTTATCGTCGTCGTCATCGGCGGGATGGGGTCGATCTGGGGGACGTTCTGGGGTTCGGTGATTTACGGTGAGGTGCTGTCCTTCGGCATCCTCATCTTCCCCGGCTTCTCGCTGTTCTCGGTCTTCGCGCTGATGGCGGTGATCCTGATCGTGCGGCCATGGGGCCTGTTCGGACGGCCGCTATGACGAGCGAGAGCACGACCACCACAAGCGCCGCGGCGGTTCCGGCCGGCCGGGTCATCGGTAGCGGGTCGAGCGTCATCAGCCGTATCCCGTGGACGCTTATCGTCTTCCTCCTGGCGTGCTCGGTGCCGTGGATCGGCGGGCGCTACAACACGTTCCTCGCCGAGCAGATCGCAATCGACGCGCTGTTCGCGGTCAGCCTCAATCTGCTGCTCGGCACGACCGGGCTCGTCTCGTTCGGGCATGTCGCCTATTTCGGCGTCGGCGCCTATGTCTGCGGCATCCTGATGAAAACCTACGAGCTGCCGTTCGCCATTGCCTTTCCGGCGGCGGGGCTCGGTGCAGGACTGTTCGCCCTGGTGTCGGGGTATTTTTGCGTACGCCTCATCAAGCTCTATTTCGCGATGCTGACGTTGGCGTTTTCTCAGATCATCTGGGCCATCGCCTACAAATGGAACGACGTGACCGGCGGCGACCAAGGACTGCCGGAGATTCCATTCCCCAGTTTCGACTGGATGAACCACATTCCGTGGCTGGGCGACCTCAAGACCAGCGACCAGTTCTATCTGCTCACGGTGTTTCTGATCGCCGTGTCGCTGGCGATCATCCACCGCATCGTGCGCTCGCCGTTCGGGCGCGTGCTGACGACGATCCGCGACAACCCCGAGCGCGCCGCGTTTATCGGCGTCAACGTGCGGATGTACCAGCTCGCCGCCTTTGTCGTCGCCGGCACGTTTGCCGGCTTTGCCGGCGCGCTCTACGGCATTTTCAGCCGCGGCGTCTTCGCCGACTACGTATTCTGGTCGAAATCGGCCGAGGTCATGATCATGGCGATCCTCGGCGGCATGGATTATTTCTGGGGGCCGCCGATCGGCGCTTTCGCGTTGGTCTGGCTCAACCAGGAAATCACCGACTACACGCAGTATTGGCCGTTCTTCCTCGGCACGATCCTGCTGGTGCTGCTGTTTGGCTTCCCCGGCGGGATCCTCGGCGGCATCGATACGCTGTGGCAGCGCCTGCGGAGAACGCGCCGTGCTTGAGGTGCAGGGCATCAGCAAGTCGTTCTCCGGCTTTCGCGCGGTCTCCGATGTTCATCTCACGGTCGAGACCGGACAGATCGCTGCTGTGATCGGACCGAACGGCGCGGGCAAATCGACCCTATTCAACCTGATCACCGGGCATTTGCGGCCCGATACCGGCGCGGTGCGGCTCGACGGCCGCGACATTACCGGCGCGGCGCCGCACAAGATCGTGCGCATGGGTGTCGGCCGCTCGTTCCAGCGCACCAACATCTTCGGCAAGCTGACCGTGTTCGAGAATTTGCAGGCGGCGTTTGTAGTGCATCACGGTCGCGGTCGCGATTTCTGGTCGCGCGCCAACCGGCTCTATCGTGACGAGACCGCGGCGCTGCTGACCTCGATCGGGCTCATCGAACAGCGCGACACGATCGCCGGGACATTGAGCTATGGCAACCAGAAACAGCTCGAATTGGGCCTCGCGCTGGCGAGCGACCCCGCGCTGCTGCTGCTCGACGAGCCGACCGCCGGCATGTCGGCGACCGAGACGCATGACACGATCCGGCTGATCGAGCGGATCGCCGGCGAGCGGTCGCTGACCTTGCTCTTTACCGAGCATGACATGGACGTGGTGTTCCAGATCGCTCAGAAGATCGCCGTGCTACATCAGGGCCAAGTGATCGCCGACGGCGCTCCCGAGGAAGTGCGCGCCGACCCCGAAGTGCGCCGCGTCTATCTCGGCGAGCATTAGTCCGATGTCCGAAACCCTGCTCGCTGTCGAAGACATCCATACGGCCTATGGCCTCAGCCGCGTGCTGTTTGGCATCTCGCTCGAGGTCAATGCCGGCGAATGCGTCTGCCTCCTGGGCCGCAACGGGGTCGGGAAGACGACAACCATGCGCTCGGTGATGGGACTGACCCCGCCGTCGAGCGGCCGGGTGGTGTGGAAGGGCCGCGACATCGCCGGCCGGACGCCGCATCAGGTGGCGCGCGCCGGTATCGGCTTTGTCCCGGAGGACAGGCGAATTTTTGCCGAGCTGACGGTCTGGGAAAATCTCGACGTCGCCGGCCGTGCCGGCGGGCGGCGCGGCCATTGGAAGGTCGAGACGGTCTACGAACTGTTCCCCAAACTGGCGGAGCTGCGCAACCGGCAAGGCGGTTTTCTGTCGGGCGGCGAGCAGCAGATGCTGACCATCGGCCGCACCCTGATGGGCAACCCCGAGCTGCTGCTGCTCGACGAACCGTCCGAAGGGCTGGCGCCACTGGTCGTCGAGATGCTGCGCGAAAAGATCGGCGAGCTGCGCGACCAGGGCCTGACGATCCTCTTGGCCGAGCAGGGAGTCGAGTTCTCGCTGGCGCTCGCCGACCGCGTCTATGTGCTGGAAAAAGGCGCGGTGCGCCATGCCGGCCCCGCGGCCGAACTGCGCGACAACAAGGAGCTGCGCGAGCAGCTGATCGCGATCTAGCGGTCGGCTCTAGCCCCCCCTTGGCGTTTCAGAATACGAGCTTTACCCAATCCCCGGCGGGTTCCAGCCGCGTCCCGGTGCGCGTCCCGCGGTCGGTCAGCCGCGCCAGGGTCTCCGCCTCAGCGGCAAGCGGACAGAGCACGGTCTCGTTGGCGTCGTTGTGGCGCACAAAGCGGAAGCTCGCGCCGTTGACCGCGCCGCCTTCGATCTCGACCCGCGCCATCATGCCGATCCAGTCACCATGGCGGCGGCCGCCATGTCCGGTGTGAAACGAGAAGCTGCCGAGCCCATAAAAGATCGGCTTGTCTTTGTAGACCTCGACCGGCAGCGAATAATGCGGGCCGTGGCCGATGACGACGTCGGCGCCGGCGTCGATCGCGGCGTGGGCGATCTCCGGCATGTAGTCGAGCACCTCCTCACCAAGCCCCCAATGGCATGAGGCGACGACGATATCGGCTTTCTGACGCAGCGCCGCGATATCCTCGACGAAAGCGGCGAGATAGGCGCGGTCAGACCAGGTCACGACGATCGGTGGAATGCCCGGTCGGTTCATCGGCGGGATTTCCGGCCGCGTCTTGTGCGCCGGCACCTGATAGGCCGTGTGGGCGCGCAGCGCGGCGATGCCGGCGCTCTTGGCGCCCGCCTCATGGTTGGTCGGCCAATAGACCGAGCTGCGTTGCACAAAGCCAAAGCGCACCCCGCCGCGTTCGACGATCGCCGGCGCGCGTGCCGCCACGAGGTTCTCGCCCGCGCCGGTATGGGCGATGCCGAGCCGGTCGAGCCGGTCGAGCGAGCCGAGAATCGCCGGCGTCCCGTAATTGACGTTGTTGGCGAGACCGACCGCGCAAAAGCCGCCGATCTTCAGTGCCTCGCCGGCGATCATGGGGTCGGCGAAAAAACCTTCCTGCTCGACGCTGTGACCGTCGGGCGGCTCATAGAGCAGGCATTCGAGATTGGCGAAAATCGCATCGGCGCCGGCGAACGCTTCACTGACCCGACGGAACGGCACCGCCGGGTCGTCGAGGTTCATCAGATTGACGTCGCCGACGAGGATGAGGCTTGCCACGAGCATTCCCCCCGCAGATGGCCGCTACGCCTCGACGTCCTCCTCCTCGGCGGCGCGGGCGGCGATTTCGGCCTCGATATCGGCGAGGGATTTCTTGCCGCGCGTCGCCTTGGTGACCGCCGCGTCGAGCTCTTCGAGCGTACACAGCTCGAGGCCGACCGGGTGGCGCGGCTTGATGTTCGGGCTGTTCCAATGCGTACGGTCGCGCACCGCGTTGATCGTCGGCTTGGTCGTCCCGACCAGCCGGCAGATCTGCGCGTCGGACAGTTCCGGGTGGTTGCGCAGCAGGTAGTAGACCGCATCGGGCTTGTCCTGGCGCTTGGCGATCGGCGTGTAGCGCGGCCCCTTGTGGCGGACATATTGCGGCGGAATCGCGCTGTCCGACAGCACGAGGCGCGCGTCGGGGTCCGCTTGGCAGCGCTCGAGCTCGGCCGCCGTGGTCTGGCCGTTGGCGACCGGATCGAGCCCCAGCATCTGGATCGCGACTTCGCCGTCGGCGATCGCCTGCACCTCAAGCGGGTGCAGACCGCAGAACTCGGCGATCTGGTCAAAGGTGAGCGACGTGTTCTCGACAAGCCAGACGGCGGTCGCTTTCGGCATCAAGGGTGAGCGCATGATAAGGTCCTGAAATTGAGGGCTCGCGGAGCGCGGGAAGGTCCGCGCGTCTTGCCCTTGATATAATGGTGCGCGCGTGTCGATGAAAGCGGCATGCACGGCCAAGGGGGGAACGGCGGAGGGCGAAGATGGAAGAGGACGATCTGCTGCCGAGCAAGAAGCCGGTGCCGCCAAAGGACCTGACCCTGCTCGGCATCGCCGAGCTCGAAAACTACATCGCCGGGCTCGAAGGCGAGATCGCCCGCGCCCAAGCCGAGATCGCCGAGAAGCGTAAGCATCGCGGCGGCGCCGAAGCGCTGTTCAAGCGGTGAGGGAACGCTCCTAGCGGTCGCCGAGCGGCGGCAGGCCGCGCTCCGCGCGCACCTCGTTGATGATCTGCAGCACCCGCTCGCGATAGGGCCGGAACTGGATGCCGAATTCGGTGACGACCCGCGAATTGTCGATCATGAAATTGCCGGAGAGCGCGCGGCCGCCGGTTTCCTTGTCGAAAGTGATCTGCGCGTCGGGGATGAATTCGCGCACGATATCGGCGATCTCGCCGAGGCTGATCGTCTGCCCGCCGGTATTGTAGACCGCGTGCTCGGGCTTATCCTTCATCGAGACTCGAGCGAAGATTTCGGCGATCTCGTCGACATGAACGGGGGCGCGCATCGAGTCCTTGTAGGGCATGCTGACCGGCTCGCCGCGCGCCGGCTTGGTGACGATAAACACGTGATCGACCGAGCCAAAAATCTTGTCCGGGCCGGTGACGTTGGCCGGGCGGATGGTGGTGATCTCCATGCCGTGCTTCTCGCGATAATCCTGCGCTTGCCACTCGTTGAAAATCTTGTGCATCGCGTATTGCACGTGGCCGTAGCGGTGATCGTCCTCGTTGACGAGGCGCTCGCCAAAATTCTTCTGCTCGGCGCTGACTGCGACCGAGCTGGCGTAGACGACGCGATTGACGCCGGCGAGCCGCGCCGCCTCGAAGCAATTATCCATGCCCAGCACGTTGAGCTTGAAGGCGACGCGCGGCGGCAGGTCGCTGCCGATGTAATAGGCGAGGTTGACGACGCGGTCAGGCTTCGCCTCGACGATGCGGCCGAGGAAATCATCGAACTGGCTGACATCGCCGCGCACCACCCGCACCTGCTTGCCGTAGGCCGAGTAGTCGGCGGTCTGCGGGTTGATGTCCATGACGACGACTTCCTCGCCGCGCTGGACGAGAATCGGAATGAGGCGGCGGCCGATAAACCCGGTGCCGCCGGCGACGAATGTGGTCATGGCTTTCCCTCCCGAAATGTCTGCGCGGAAGGTTAGACCGGGGTTCGGCCGGGCGGCAACGCCCGAAGCCGCAGCCCAGTCATCGATGACCTAGTCGCCCATGACCTAATCGTCCACTGGGCCGCACCAGCCGGGCAGATAATCGGCCTCGTGGCCCTTCGCCAGCTTGAGCGCGTCGTCGAGCGCGCGCTTGAAATGCTTCTCGATCTCATCGCGGTCGATGCGAGGTCGCAGGAAATCGGCCCACAGGAATTCGCTGAACGGGGTCGTGTCCTTCGCATACCCGCCGACACGGCGCAGCTCGCCGGCGAGCGAGCGATAGGGGTCGTCAATCAGGTCTTCGACCGCATCCGGGATCTCCCGATAGTGCCGCCGCTCGCCCTTCTCGTCGAACGGATGCATCAGCGCGCGATTGTCGAGCACAAACCAGAACGAGTGCGGTTCGAGACGGCTGAGATCGAGCACCACGGTCGTCGCGATCTTTTCCACCCCTTCCTCGTGCAACGCGCGGGCGAGATGATGGTGGTCGGTGACATAGGGCTGCTGCTTTGGCCCCAGCACCACCGGGATCATATGCGTGGCAAGAAACGCGCCGGCCTTTTTGCCGTGCTTCTCGCGCCATCGCTGGCGCTTTTCCTCGACCTCGCGCATGCCGACGGTAATCTGCGTCGGCCGCAAATCCTTGAGCGGCGTGGAGTGGTAGATCGGTTCTCGGATCATCGGAGCCTCCCATCGCTGGAGGCTCCGAGCCTAGCATGTGGCTATTTCTTCTGCGCGGCGGCGCTTTTG
>DATMLO010000009.1:0-3782 GCA_035570495.1 Allostellaceae bacterium
GCGACTGGATCAGGAAGGGGCTCGAGGCCTATTTCACCGTGCTCATCGAGCTCGCCTGGGGCAAGCCGCGGATCATGGAAATCTATCTCAACGTGGTCGAATGGGGCCCTGGCATCTACGGCGCCGAAGCGGCGTCGCAATTCTATTTCCACAAGAGCGCAAAGGCGCTGAGCCCCGAGGAAGCGGCGCGGCTGGCGGCGATCCTGCCCGATCCCTTGAAATGGTCGGCGAGCCGGCCCGACCGCTATGTCGCCGAACGCGCCGCCATCATCCGCGCCGGGATGCCCGAGGTGCCGCTCAACACGCCAGCGTGCAGGGGATTGTCAGAGAGATAGAAAATTGTCGTTCCGGCGAAAGCCGGAACCCATGTCTCAGGGCCCGAGAAGGCTGAAGGGTGGGTCCCGGCTTTCGCCGGGACGACACCTCACTCAACCTTGCCGTCGGCGATGTCGGCCGTGACGAGATCGGGCAGGCGGCGGGCGGGCTCGCCATAACCGCCGCCACCGGCGGTCTCGACTGTGACCCGATCTCCGGGATGCAGCATCGTCGCGATCTTTGATGGGATGGTCTCTTCGCTGCCGTCGGCGCGGCGGATCACCGAGCGGGCGCGGGCACCCTCCTTGCCGCCGACAAGGCCCGCGGCGGCACTAAAATGCCGCTCGCCGCGATGCGAGAACGAGACGTCACCAGCCCCCGGGCCCTCCAGCACCTCGTATTCGCGCGTAAGACCGAGTCCCCCGCGCCACTCGCCGTCGCCGCCCGAATTGGCGCGCAGCGCGACGCGATGGAGGCGGATCGGCGCCTCCATCTCCAGCGCCTCCGCCGGCAGGTTCATGCAGTTGGTCGCGTCGGTCTCGATCGCATCGACCCCGTCACCGCGCGGTCCGGCGCCGCTGCCGCCGGCGATCAGCTCGCCGACGACGTAATTGCCGGTTGCTCCCTTGCCGCCGAAGGCCAGCACATGCAGCTCGCCCGCGGCGGCCGCCGGCGCCTTCCCTTCCATCGCCGGCGCGAGCGCCCCGACCATACAGCCGGCGATGCGCTTGATGGTCGAGGTGCGCGCGTTGACCGGCGCCGGCTCCCGCGGGTTGACGATCGTGCCTTCCGGCAGCTTCAGCGAGATCGGCCGGAAGCAGCCGCCATTGGTTGGAATGTCGGGATCGGTCAGCGCCCGCACCGCCCAGCATGCCGCGGCAAGCGACCCGGAGGGCACGCAATTCAATGGCCCTTTGACCTGCGCGCTGGTGCCGGTGAAATCGAATTCAATCGAGCCATCGGCGACAGTCGCGGCGATTTCGATGCGGATCGGCTTGTCGAGCTCGATCCCGTCATTGTCGAGAAAATCGACAAAGCGGTAGGTGCCGGCGGGAATACGCGACAGCGCCGCGCGGGTAAGCCGCTCGGAGCGCGCCAGGAGCTCGTCGCAGATCGCGATGAGCTGGTTGTCGCCAAAGCGCTCGGCCAGCTCCGCGAAGCGGCGCGCGCCGATCGTGCAGGCGGCGATCTGCGCGTTGAGGTCTCCCATCACCGTATCAGGGATGCGCACATTCTGGCGCA
This sequence comes from Allostellaceae bacterium, assembly GCA_035570495.1. Classification (GTDB taxonomy): domain Bacteria; phylum Pseudomonadota; class Alphaproteobacteria; order ATCC43930; family CGMCC-115725; genus DATARH01. The sequence continues at coordinate 1,558 of DATMLO010000009.1, forward strand.
GCAGCGCGACCAGCGTATCGTTGTATTGACCGGCCTCGCGCAGCTTTAAGGGCGGGATGCGCAGCCCTTCCTGGTAGATCTCGGTGGCGTTGGTCGGCACCGAGCCGGCCGACATGCCGCCGACATCCTGGTGATGCGTCATCGCCGCGGCGAGCGCGATCGGCCGGCCGCGGCGCATGACCGGCCGCACCACCGCGATGTCGGGCAGGCGCGCGCCGCCGCAATAGGGGTCGTTGAGGAGGTACGTGTCGCCGTCCTTCATTTGCGCGACTGGGAACGAGGCGATGATCTGCGCCACGGCCGGGATTAGCGTCGCGAGATGAATGGGGATCGAGCAGCTCTGCGCCAGCGTCGTGCCGTCGAGCGCGAATAGCGAGGCCGAGGCGTCGAGCCCCTCCTTGACGATCGGCGAGAACGAGCTCTTGAGCAGCGTCGCCTGCATTTCGTTGGCGATGCCGTCGAGCTTGTAGCGGGTGATGTCGACGGTGATCGGGTCGAGCTCGGGCATGGTCGCAGCGCTTGCCAATTCCTGGCGGCAGTTCCTCTCGCCGCACCCTAGCGCGAACGGCGCGGCGGCGCAGCCGTCGCGTGACGGCCGCGTCGTTAACCGACACCGCTTGCTCAGCTGATAAAATACAAATTCGACGCGGTGAGGTGCGGGTCGTTGGTCAAGTGCCCGACCAGCTGGACGGCCGACCCGGCCTTGTTGCCTTGCGCATCGTAGTAGAGGTTGCCGGTCGACTGGTTGTAGGCGAAGCGCTGGTTGGCGTTGGTGAAGGTGCCGTTGGTGCTGGTCGAGAACAGCGACGCGGCGATCTGCTGCGGGGTGCTCGACCCCTTGCCGTCATCCACCCCCAGGTCAAAGCCGGTATTCGCAAAGACCAGCCGATCTCCTGTGTTGAACGCCAGCGACAGCTGCGCCGGCGGCGCCATCAGGATGATCGTGTCGCTGCCATTACTGCCGAAGGGCTGGGTGGTGATTGCATACATGCCGGTGCCGAGGGTGACTGTGTCGCCGCCGCCGCCCAGGCTGATCGTGTCGTCGCCATTGCCGAGGACGAGCTGGTTGTGGCCGCTGCCGACACTGATCGCGTCGTTGCCGTTGCCGACGGTCACGGTGTTCGAGCCGTTGCCGGCAGTAACGCTGTCATTGCCGTTGCCGAGGCTGACCACATTGTTGCCATCGCCAAGCTGGACGACGTCCTTACCATTGCCCGCGGTGATCTTGTTGTCGCCGTCGCCGGCGATGACGACGCCGACGCCATTGGCCCACTGCATCGTGTTGTTGCCGTCGCCCGCCTGGAAATTGACGTTCTGCGTCGTTGTCGCGCTGCCGAACGTGGTGCCCTTGGTCACATCGACCGTCGTCGCGGCGGAGGTCTCGGAATGGCCGTTGAGATTGTACGCGGTCGCGGTGATCTGCTGATTGCCGGCCGGCAACGGGGCAAGAGTTACGGCCGTCCACTGGCCCTGGGCGTTGCTGAGGCCGGCGCCTTCGAGCGTGCTGCCGTCGTAGAGCAGGATCAATGAGAACGGCTGGGCGACCCCCGTGAAAACCGTGTTCGGCGCGTTGGTCTCGTTGAGCGAGCCGGCCGGGCCCGCGCCGAGACCAAGGCCAAGATCGGGGCTGCTCGGCAGGTTCGAGAGGATCGGCACCGTCTTGGTGCCCGAGCTGTGCCCGTCGGGGTCGGTGGTCGTGACCGACAAGGTGTCGGCCCCTGCGGATGAGGCATTGGCCGAGTAGTCCGCGCTTTGCAGCGCCGCGTCGATCGCCGCTTGCGTGCCGACCAGCGTCACCGTGCCAGTGCCGCTGCCGCTAACTGTCGCGCCGCTCCCCGAGCTGACGGTGATCGTGCCGCTTGAAACCTTGAGCAGCGTCGTCAGCGTGTCGCCGGTATTCGGGATGTCGGCGACCATGATCCCGGCGAGCGAGATCGGCGTGCCCCAAACCCCGCTCAGCGAGCCGGGCACCGTCTCGGTGATCGTCGCGGTGTCGGCGACGGCGATGCTCGCGGTCTCGGCGCCGGTGGTCTGATGGTCGGCCGTGTCGGTCGTCGTCATCGACAGCGTGTCGCTGCCGTAGAAATTGCTGTTGCCGGTGTAGCTGGCGCTTTGCAGCGCGGTGTTAATCTGCTGCGCCGTGCCGGTCAGCGTGATCGAGGACCCGGTCTGTCCGCCGGCGGTGACCGTACCATCGCCGACGCTCAGCGTCGCCGACAGCGGAT
>DATMLO010000010.1:0-25227 GCA_035570495.1 Allostellaceae bacterium
CCATCCCCTCCCCCATCGATGGGGGAGGGTTAGGGTGGGGGTGAAACCTACTCCGCCGCCGAGACCTGCCTCACCTCACGGCTCAGCGAGCCGGCCGGCGTCGCAATCCCATACAATCGGGCGCAATTGTCCCAGAGGATCTTCCTGCGCTGCTCGCCGTCGAGCGGCAGACCGAGGAATTGTTCCATCGCCTCCGGGAATGCGCCGTCGGAATGCGGATAGTCGCTCGACACGACAAAATATTCGGCGCCGAGGTCGTTGACCGCGTGCACCGCCGGCTCCTCGTCGACATCGAGCGCGATATAGCACTGCCGCCTAAAGTATTCGCTCGGCGCCATCGACAGCTCGCGCTCGCAGCCCGGGCCGAATTTCTCCCACTGGTCGTCGAGCCGCCACAGCCACCACGGCAGCCAGCCGGCCGTGCCTTCGAGAAACGCCGCCCGCACCTTCGGGTGCCGCTCCAACACCCCACCCGTCGTCAGTGACGCGATCGCCCCCATCAGCTCGACGGGGTTGCGGATCGCGTGCGCGATCGGGTGGAAATTGGCGTGGCCGACATAGCGCCGCCCGGCATCGTCCTTCAGCGCGGTGTTGCCAGTCGGGTGGAAACCGATCGGCACGTTCAGCTCTTCGAGCGCGCTCCACAGCGGGTCGACCGCATCGTCGTGCAGATGCTGGCCGTTGACCGGGTTCGGCGTGCCGATGATCGCCACCGCGCCCAGCTCGTTGACGCAGCGCTTCGCCTCCTGCACCGCGAGCCCGACATCGTGCATCGCCAGTTGCGCGGCGAATTTGAGCCGCTGCGGATCGGTCTTGCAGTAATCCGCCGCCCAGTTGTTGTAGGCGCGCGCCAGCGCCGCGGCGTAATCGGGCGCGAGATCGTCATGGCACAAAATCTGTCGGCCGCGCGTGCCGTACATGACCGCGACGTCGATCCCCTCGATATCCATCGCGGTTAGGGTCGACGGCGCGTCATAGGCGTTGGCGCGCGCGACATTGAAATGCGGGTGCCGCGCGCGGCTGCGGCGGCGCAGCTCGCGGCTCGACACGGTCGCGCCCTGCTGCATGTTGTGCGCCGGAATCGCGAGGCCCTGCACCTCCATCCCCATGATCGAGTCGGTGTTGGCCTTGTCTTCGTTGGTTTCCTTCAGCTGCTCGCGCTGGCCGCCAAAAAAGTTCGGCGGGTTCTGGCTGTAAGGCGCGTCGAGCCAGCGGGTCCAGAGGTCACCCGGCTCCATCATGTGCAGGTCGCTGTCGAGGATCAGATAGCCGTCGCGTGCCATGTCGCTCCTCCCAGGTTTGGTCGGTGAACTCTAGCGCCCGAAGTTCCGCTCGGCGAGTGACAAGCGACCCCTCGCAGACTTATCCTTGACAGAATGTCGCGGATCGCCCCGCGACCCATCGAGAGGGATCACTATGGCCCGCATCCGCCACATCGCCTTGACCACCGAGAACCCAGCAAAGACCGCCGCCTTCTACAAGGAAGCCTTTGGCCTCAAGGAGGTGCGGCGCAGCCCCAACGGCGCCGTCTTCCTCACCGACGGGCACATCAACCTTGCGGTCTTAAATCTCAAAGACAACCACTCTGCCGATGTCGGCGCGCATGGCGAAAACTTCACTGGCATCCACCATTTCGGCTTCGAGGTCGAAAACCTCGACGAGGCGGTCAACCAGCTCGAGATCGCCAATGCCGAGCAGCTGACCGGCAAGGACCACATCGACAAGACAATGGCCGCCGGCGGCCACGCCAATTTCGAGATGAAGTGGTCGGGCCCGGACGGCGTCGTGATCGACATCTCGCACACCGGCTGGGAAGGGTACTAGACTCCGGCGCCGCCTTTTTCTCGTCATGCCCGGACTTGTTCCGGGCATCCACGTGGATGGCCGGGATAAAACCCGGCCATGACGATCTGAACTGAGGGAGGAACACATGAGCTATTCGATTTGCATCGGCACGATCGGCAGCGGTCTGTGGCTCTCGACCGATAGCGGCGACAGCTGGAAGCGCTCGCAAAACGAAGGCGGGCTGTGGAGCGAGAGCCGCGTCTACGGTCTCTCGACTCACCCCACGGAGCCGCGCACGATCTTCGCCGGCGCCGATGACGGCATCCACAAATCGACCGATGGCGGCCAGCACTTCACCCGGCTCGACTCGCCGATGAACGCGATGGATGTGTGGAAGATCGCGATCGACCCGTCAAACCCGGACATCATCTTCGCCGGCACGCGGCCAGCGGCGCTCTTCCGCTCCAAGGACGGCGGTAAGAGCTGGCAAAAACTTGCGGTCGACATGGCCGAGGAATGCCCCAATGTCCGCATCCCGCGTGTCACCGCGCTGGTCGTCGATCCCAGCAACCCGAAGCATGTCTGGGCCGGGGTCGAGGTCGACGGCGTGCGCCGCAGCCTCGACGGCGGCGACACCTGGGCGCGCATCAGCGAGGGCGTGCCCGACCCCGACATCCATGACGTGACGATCAATTTGAACGGCTCGAACAAGGTGCTGACCACGACGCCGCGCGAGATTTTCGCGTCGACCGACGCTGGCGAGCATTGGATGCCGATCGGCGTCAACGGCCGCTTCAAGCTGCCCTATTGCCGCCAGCTGACGCAGAAGGAGGGCGATCCGAAGACGCTCTTTGTCGCGACCGGCGACGGCGCGGTCGGCTGCGCCGGCGCCATCCAGCGCTCGACCGACGGCGGCAACCGCTGGGAGATGCTCAAGCTCCCCGTCGAGCCGAACTCGCCGATCTGGGGCTTCGCGACCAACAAGGCCGATCCCGACCGCATCGTCGCCTGCAGTCATTACGGCGAACTTTTCGCGACCGAAAACGCCGGCGACAGCTGGCAAAAGCTGCCGCGCGAATTCACCGAAATCCGCGCGGTGACCTGGGTCCCGAATTGATCGCGGTGTCATTGCGAGGAGCCGAAGGCGACGAAGCAATCTCGTCGGGAGTGCGCACCTTGCGCGAGATTGCTTCGCTTCGCTCGCAATGACGCATGAATGTTAAGCACATGAAAAAGCTCATTGCCGCGCTCGGTGCCCTGTTGATGCTGTCGGCGTGCTATCAGCTGCCGCCGATGGCGCCCTCGCCGCCACCGGCGCTGGGGGCGTATCAAAACCTGTCGCCCGACACGCGGCACGCGATCGCGCCGCAATGGTATGATGCGAGCGGCAATCTGATCTGGCCGCCGAATGGCGGGTTCGCCCGCGCGCCGGTCGCGGTGACGCTGCCGCCGGGCATGCTGATCGACCGGTTCGGCTCTCCGAACGGCACCTATTTCAGCCCGCAAGCCACACCCTACGACATGCGGGCCCTGCCCTATGTCTGCGAGACCCAAGTCTATACGGTCTACCGAGTCGACCGCCCGCTGGTTGTCGCGTCGGGGACGGCGGCGCCGTGGTTTGGCGAGCCCGGCGGGGCAATCCAATACCAAACCCAGGATGCCGCCGCGCATCTGGGCGGTGTTCTCGACCCGCTGCCCGATCCCGGCCCCGCGCCCTGCGACAGCGAATGAAAAAGGGCCGCCGAAGCGGCCCTTTTCCGTCTACGGCGTGCTCAGTGCCAGAAGATCAGGATCAGGATGATGATGGGGATGGGGATGCCCAGCAGCCACAGCAGAATTCCTTTGCCCATGTTGTCCTCCTCGGCGCACCGCACTCGCTTTGGCGGTGCGCACCTTTGATTTTCGGTAAGGGGCCAACATCCCCGAACGCCGCCGGGTTCCACCTTGTCGGCGCGCGACGGGCAACAAAAAAGGGCCGCCGAAGCGGCCCTGGGCTGATGTCGGCCTAGCGACGGTAGAAAAAGCGGTCCGAGGTCAGGCAGCACGCCTTGAAACCGGCGGCCCGAGCCGCACGGACACAAATCGTTGCGCCCGACCTTTTCGATCAGCTCCTTGTCGCCATGGACCAGCCGATCCCCACGCTTGACGCGCGTCTCGGAGTTAAAACCCCCTCCGGCGCTTGCTCATCGTTTCGATCCGATGATGGGTCATGACACCCTCCCGCAAAAAAAGAGGGCCGGAAAACCGGCCCTCTTCGCGTCGTATACCGCGCCTTTCGGCGCTTGCCAATCAGGCGTTGCTGCGCCGGTTCTGCTCGTAATACGAGTTGCGCAGCACGCGGCCCGGCAGCGCGCCGGTATGCTTGCCTTCCTCGTACAGCACCTGGCCATTGACGATCGTGCCGAAGATGCCCTCGGCCGACTCCTTGATGCGCCAGCCGCCGGCCGGGAAATCGTGCACCACGGTCTCCTTGCCGCATTTGACCGTCGCCGGGTCGAAGATCGTGATGTCCGCCTGCAGCCCCGGCCGCAGCATGCCGCGGTCGTAGATGCCAAAGGTCGACGCGCTATCGAAGGTGAGGCGCCGCACCGCCTGCTCCAGGGTCATCGCCTGCTTCTCGCGCACCCATTCGCCGAGCAGCTTGGTCAGATAACCGTAGCCGCCGTGGAACTGCACGTGCGCGCCGCCGTCGCCGAGCCCGATCACCGCGTTGGGGTGGGTCAGGATCTTCTTCAGCGCCTCGTCATCGATGTTGTTCTCGGCCTGCAGGAAGCGGGTCTCGAGCTTCTCCTCGACCACCAGGTCGAGGAACGCGTCGATGACGCGCTTGCCCTGCTTCTCGGCGATCTCGCCGATCGACTTGAACTGCATCCACTCGTTCTTTTTCAGCGTCGGCTCGTTGACCCAGATGTAATTCCACCAGGTCTTTGAGATGCCGACCGCGCTGTCGGGCTTGTTGACCACCGCCTCCTCATGGAGCTTGGCGCGGATTTCCGGATCGGCGTAAAGCCGCAGCTTCTCGTCGTCCGCCATCAGCAGGATCGGGTGCCAGGTCGGCAGACCGCGGAACACCTGGCTGTTCTTCATCGTGAAGTCTTGCGTGACCCGGTTCGGCGAGCACATCGGATAGGCGCGGATGCCCATCGCCGCGGTCTCCTCGACGCGCGCCATGTGGATCTTCCACTCCTCCGGCCGCCGCATCGTTTGGCTCAGCGAGTTGTAGACGACCATCCGGCCCGAAGCCTCGGCGAGGCGGCGCATCATACCGTCCTTCAGCTCGACATATTGCCCGCCGCCGGCCTGGATCGTGCCGGTGCCCAGTTCCTTCAGCACATCGGCGAGCGCGAAAATCTCTTTCTCATCGGCCCACAGCGCCGGGATCGGCACGCCCTGCGGGTCGAAATGCCCCTTCTCGCGTGACACCGAGAGGCCGAGCGCACCGGCCTGCATGCCCTGGCGCACGACATCCTGCATCTGCGCGATCTGTGCGTCGGTGGCGCCGGCCTTCTGGCAGTCATCGCCCATCACGTAGTGGCGCACCGCGGTGTGGCCGATCAGGTTGCCGATATTGATGCCGAGACGCTGATCCAGCTTGTCCATGTATTGCGGGATCGTCTCCCAGTCGAAATCGACCGTCTTCAGCACCGACATCGGGATCGCTTCGACATAGGAGAGGAACTCGGCGAGCCGCTCCTCGGTGCCCCGGCGCACCGGTGCGAGCGAGAGCGAGCAATTGCCGAAAATCACCGTCGTCGCGCCGTGCTCGGGAGAAAACGTGCACAGCGGGTCCCAGGTGACCTGAGCGTCGTAATGGCAGTGATTGTCGATAAAGCCGGGCGCGACCGCGCGGCCATCGGCGTCGACGGTCTTCTCGGCGGGGCTCGACAGCTTGCCGATCTCGGCAATCTTGCCGTCCTTGATCCCGACATCGCCGCGGAACGCCGGCATCCCCGACCCGTCGACGATCAGCCCGTTTTTCACCAAGAGATCATACGCCATCGCCTATCCTCCCGAGTGTCGCTGCCTCGATTTTCCTGGGTCGAGTGTAGCACGCGGGTCGAGCCTGCCTACCCGCGCTCCACGCATAGGCTGATCATAAGCAACGCTTAGCTTGCATGCCTCGGCGCTGCCCTAGCGGACGGCCTCGAACTTGTCGTCCACGTAAAGATGCCCGCCCTTGACCTCCGCGACGAACAGCGGATCGGTCGATCGCATCGACAGCGGCCGGGTGGATCGGCGCATCACGTCGAGATTGCGGCAGAAATCCCGCCAATCCGCGTCCGAGCGATAGTGATGCTGGATCGGGATCCTGTGCGCCGTCGAATGGGCGCCCTTTTCGGCGAACACGAACGCCGCCATCGGGTAGAGCGATGCGAAGCAGCCCATGTCTCGCTGACGCTCGCGATAAAAGTCCAGATCGATCAGAAAGACATTCCGGCGCCCGCCGACCCCTTCCCGCACGATGATGTAGGCCTGACAATCGACAAAGCCATTCACCACGAAATAGTCGAGCAATGTCAGCGACGGCGTGAGCGTGTAGGCCGTCCCATGCGCACTAAAAATGTTTGCCATGAAAAGGCGGCCGCCGGGCCGCAGCATCTCTGAGTAGTTCCGCAGCGCGGCGGCAACATCGAAAATATTGTCGAGGGCGCTTCCATCCACGATGACGTCGGCGATTGCCCGCTGGGATGCCGGCACGGGCAAATTGAGATCGTGAACGATCTCGGCGCCCTCATAACGGCTGACATCGATCGCGCGCACCCTCGCGTCGCCAAATAGGGCGAAGACGGCGCGGTCGCTGACCAGGTCTTCGCGCGCGCCGGCGCGATTGAGCGTGCTGCGATCGAGCTCGATTTTTGCCGCATCGGCGCCGCTCACATCGACACCGATGCCGCGCAGCGTCTCGATCAATTCGTCCGGCGACAGATAGACGGTCTGGCGACCGATCATCAGCACATCGCCGCGTATTGGCCGGTACAGATGCTCGCGCGCGAGCATCTCGATGTGATGACGGTTAAGGCCCACGCCTAAAGTTTCTCATCCCGATAGAAGCGAAATTCGCATGACGTGCGCATGCCGTCACCGCCTTCGACGATTTGCGAGCGGTGATAGGTGAATTGATCGAATATCAAGGCGTCGCCGAACGCGAGAAGCGGCGACCACGGCTTGCCGAGGCGCGCGACGAGCGCCGGCGCGTCCTCCTGCTTTACCGAGGCGCGCAGCTTGCGATGCGACCCACGCATCATCTCGAGTGACGGTCGCGAAGCCCCGACGCTGTCGAGCGGCAGCCAGACGTTGCAGCAATGGGGGTGATCGAGCCCCGCCGCGTCGGCGTCGAGATGCCATGGCAGTTTCAGCTCGGGAGTCATGCGCCGGATAAACGAGCGCGATAGATAAGGCTGCCAGCTGGCGCCGAGCAGCGCCCGTGTGCGCTCCGTCACGCGGTCGAGAAGCGCCTCGTATCGCGGCAGCAGCGCCCGGTTGTTGGCTTCGAGAAAAGGGGACAATTCACCCAGCCAGATCGCCTGCCTGGTCTGGAAATGATGCGCCATTTCGGCTCGTGTCGAGCCCGCACACCCGGCGAGCGTCGAGAACAGCTCTTCGACCGTGGCTTTGAGCGCGGCGGCTTCGGCGTCATCGAGGAAGTTGCGAACCACCGCTGCGCCGTCGCGCGCCAAGACGGCCGATGGTTTCTTCGACGGCAAGAGCAAGTCAGCGAGCGACGCCATCCGTCAGGTTACCTGCTGCCGAGGCCCGCGAGCGCCGGCGGGCATCATGGCTTGGTGTAGCGGCTCTCGCCCGGCATTGTCGAGACAGCGCCGCCCACCGGCCCCAATGGCATGCCTCGGCGCGCGAAAAATCGCGGCGGTCGTGCAACAGCGGCGAAAATGGAACGTCTTTAGTCTGTGGAGCGTATTTCTGCCGGGCACCCCCAGCGATCCGACGAGGGCACGAAGATGAAAGGGATCATGTACGCTGTCGGCACGATCGTGCTCGGCACGGTCGCCTACATCACGATCGGCATCGCCCTCGCCAGCGTCGGCTGACGCATCTCGCATCATCGCGAGGCGCCCTCAGGCGCCGCGGCAATCTCCTTCGGTAGAAGGCTGAGACGACCGGAGATTGCTTCGCTCCGCTCGCAATGACGAACCTTGGCACCGCCACCGCATTGCCTCACTGTCTCCTCCGCAATTTCCAGGGGGTGACATGGCTCTGCTTCTCGTCAATATCGAGCGGATGATCGGCAACGCGCAAGCATGGCGCGACACCCTCGCCGAGCAATTGCCCGATCTCGAAGTCCGCATCTGGCCCGACAACGGTGACACGGCCGAGGTCGAATACCTCGCCTTTATGCGGCCGGATTTTGACGAGATCCCCGCCCTCCCCAACCTGAAAGCGATGTTCAGCCGCTCGGCCGGGGTCGAGGCTTTTATCAACCACCCCAAGCTGCCAAAAGTGCCGATGGGCAAGATCGAGCCATCGGGCGGCGACCCGATGATGACCGAGTACACGGTCATGCACGTGCTGCGCCTGCACCGCGAGATGCCGAAATACCAGGAGGCGCAGGCCAACAAGGAATGGCTGCGCACCCGCATCGTGCGCCCCGAGGAGCGCCGCGTCGGCTTCTTGGGGCTCGGGCTGATGGCGACCGCGCCGGCGCTGATCCTGAAACAGCTCGGCTTCCCGGTCTCGGCCTGGGTGCGCTCGCCGCGCCAAGGCCCCGACGGCATCAAGATCTTCTGCGGCGCCGACCAGTTCGAGGCGTTCATGCGCCAGACCGACATCGCGGTCTGCCTGTTGCCGCTCACCAAGGAGACCGACGGCATCTTCTGCGCGCGCAATCTCGGGATGATGCCGAAGGGGGCGATGATCATCAACATCGGCCGCGGCGGCCATGTCGTCGAGAAAGACCTCATCGCCGCGCTCGATTCCGGTCAGCTCTCTTACGCCGCGCTCGACGCGCTCAAGCCCGAACCGCTGCCCCCCGAAAGCCCGCTCTGGACCCACCCCCGCGTCACGGTGATGCCGCATGTCGCGCGCCGCCCGACCGTCGCCCAACTCGTCACCCAGATCGCCCGCAACATCAAAAGCTTCGAAGCCGGCGGCGGCCTCCTGCAGCAGATCGATCTGGCCAGGGAGTACTGATCACCCGCCCCGCCGGGGAGCCCGCTCAATGTCGACCGATCCGCGCGAGCCGCAAATGGCGTTCATCAACGCGTTGCCGCTGTTGGTGCTCGCCTGCCTTCTCTACCTCGCCATGATGATGTGTATCGCCCCGTCGCCCGCCCACCCGCCCATCGAGAGCGGCGAGCACGCGGTCGAGCGCGGCCTCGACGAACTGTTCCGAGGCTTAGTGCGAGGCGTATTGATCGTCTCGTTGTGGATCGTACTCGCGATCCTGGTGTTCCGCCGCGGCGGCAACAGTCAGAAGATGCCAACGCTGGCGCTGGCGGCCGCTGTCATCCTGCTTCCGCTCTCCGGCGTCGCGGCGATTTATGCCACCGACCTCTACGCGAGCTATGCCGGCTGGGCGATCGTGGTGCCGGCGTTGCTGCCGCCGCTGATCCTCCTTTATGCGATGTGGATGCGCCTGCCGGCCCTGCATGCGGCGCTTCCCGCAAAAATCGTCAACCCCGCCGCCTGGGGCGCGATCCTGGTCCTGACGTTGACGCCGTTTCCGCTGTCCACGATCGATGCGCGGATTTACGCCGCGGGCGAACCGGAGCGGCAGAGGCAGCGCGAGGCCTACCTGGCGGACAACGAACGCCAGGCGCAACTTAACGAGCAAAATCGCGAGCGCGAGAAGGCGGAAGCCCGCGGGCCTGCTATCGCCCGGTTTCAAGCGCTGACCCCGGATAGCTCGCTCAGCGATTATCTCGACGCCCTGGATTCCTACACCTTTTACGCGCCGGACGAGGCCGCTCATGAAGACACGCTGGTCAAGGGGCGCCAGATCAAAAGCCGACAGGCCGATGCGGTGGCGCTGCTCAAGGAAGGCAGGATCTGGCGGTTGAAGGGGCTGTGGAATCTTGACATCGAGGCGACACCGGCGGTGTGCGCAGCGTATAGCGACGCGCTGCGCCACGACGCGGATGAGGTGGACCCGATGAGCATAGATTTCGCGACGGTCAATGGGATCGCCGAGCAACTGCCCAACCTGAAGTGGCTCGTCAAAGAGCATTGCGATCTTGGCGACCTCTTGGCGTTTACCGAGACACGGATCCGGGAGGTTTGCGACAAGCCGCATGATTGTCTTGCGTCCGACCGGGAGCCAACATTGGCACTTGCTGACGCCCTTGCCGCGCTCCGCCGGCCGCAATGACCCGATGCATTTGACGAGTGGATAGTCGGCGCCGCCGACCGGCGCGCCCAGCCCGTCAGCGAGACCACCCGCAACATCAAAAGCCTCGAAGCCGGCGGCGGCCTCCTGCAGCAGATCAACCTCGCGCGAGAGTACTGAGCCACCCTCGCGGGGCGTCTATGCCGGAGTGATTGACCAGGTCACCTCATAGACCGAGTTGGAACCGCAGCCCGTCGCCGAGTCCGTCCCCTGGTGAGTCGTCGTCGTCGTGAATTTGGTCGCGCCGTTGCCGACCAGCTTCAGCAGATCGCTGCCCATCATCGCGCGCATTTCGACCGCGACGATGCCGTCGCAATTCGCGAAGACGATGCTGGTGAGCTGGCTGAGCAGCCAGCCCTCGATCGCGCTGACGATGCTGCCGACCACGGGGATGTTGATCTTGGTCGCGCTTTGGATCGTCACGGTGACGATTTTCGCGATCCCCTCGCCGATCGTCTCTTCCATCGACGCCGTCCCCGCAAGGCCGAGGCTGGTGCCGCCCGTCGCCAATGCCGCCAGGATCGCGCTCTGGTCGGCGTGGCCATTATTGACCACCTGATAGTTAAAGCTCATCGGCTCGGCCAGATCGATCGTCACCGGCACGACGTCGATAAGGTTCGTTTGTGCCTGATTTGGATCCGGACCGCCGATATCACCGATCCATTGCGTCGCGGTCTGTATCGCGGCGTTGCCGGGGGTCACCGCGCCCACCGCCGCGTCGGTATCCGTGAGGAACGAGCGCGTCTTCGTCGCGGTAACGTAATCGACCGAGAACCCATATCGCCACGGCAGGCGAATGCCGGAGACGCCGGTGCCGCCGCCCCAGCTCTCTCCGTTCCATATGGTTTCGATGATTTCGTTGGTCGTCGTCGGAACAAATAGGTTGATCTCGTTCGCGCCGGTCGAGATGGCGGTCGGCGAGTCAGCGACCTGCGCCCCCGCTAAAACGTTGAGCACCTCCGGAGTCGCCCAGGTGTTGTTGTCGAACCAGTGATGGTGCAGCTGGCCGTCGCTGCCCTTCACGAACACGTCGAGACGCCCGGGCGCCCAGGTGACCGCCGCCGGCTCGCCCATATAGGCGCCGCCGAGGTTTTCCCATTCGTTCCAGATCTGGCCGTCCCACCAGATGTGGTTCAGCGAGCCGTCGTTGAAGACCGCGAACACGTCAATGCGGTTCGCGCCCCAACTGACCGCCGCTGGTGGCGAGGCCAGGTTGCCGCCGTGGTTCTCGAAATCCGACCAGGTGCTCCCGTCGGTCGTCTGACTACCCCGCAGCGTGAAGTCGTTGCCGCGGGCAAAAAGATTGAGGCTCGATCCGCTGACGACAAGACTGGCCGCGCTGGTAAAGGTGCCGCCGAGACGCACCCAGTCCGCCGACCATTCGCCGCCGTTCGCGGTTTTCTGAAACATCGCGTGATCGGTGCCGAGGCCGAACACGTCCACCCGCCCGTCGCCCCAAGCAATCGCCGCCGGAGCGCTGGTAAAGATGCCACCAAGGCTCGTCCATCCCGAGGGGTCGTTCGCCGTGACGTCGCCCTCGTAGCGCTTGTGGTACATCGCATAGTCGGTGCCGAGACCGAACAGGTCGAACTGCTTGACGGTGATGAACTCGCCGCCGCCGACGCCGATGATGGAAAGGCCGGGCGCGGACGATTGCGACGCGCCAGTGGCGAGCACGGTGGATGCGCCGCCGCGAGACACGATCGCAGCCGCGGGCGCCGGGGTGGCGGCCTGGGTCGCGGACGCTTGGGTGGCGGCCTGAGGCGCGGGTGCCGGGGTGGCGATGTCCACCTGCGCGGCCGGCTCGTTCATCAACGCGCCGGCGTTTCCGGTAGTGCTGATCACCGAACGTCGCACCATCGAGCTGACCGCGACCGGAGGCGATGTGAAATAGCCGCCAAGGATCGGAAGCCCCGGCGCGAAGTACCCATGCATCGCGAAGCCGGAGTCGAGCCAAAAGAAATTGATCTCACCGTTCGTTGCGGTCGCTGCAATTCCCTTCATGGCACTCTCCCAAACGTGCGGTTGAAGTGAACCACTATCACGTCCGGAAAATGACGGCGGTGTAATCAGCAGTGATTTCAGCCTAATTAACGGAATATTATTATAAGTAGATCGAGATATTTTACATTTATACTCGTATTTGATAAATATTACCGAGTATCCCAATCAGCCTCCTTCGAGGAGGCTATTTGCGGAGCCAGCAAAAACTGTTATTGTGATATTGACATGGAAAAAATCGTGCTTATATCGCACGCATGTCCGCTATCGTCCGCATCGCAGCCCGCCCTTCAAAGACCGTAACCCAAGCCCTGTTGCGGCTGCTTTGGGCTATCGTCTGGCGTTGCTGCGCGTCGCTCCGGCCCCGCCGGTCAGCGCGGCGCCATGCCGTGGATCGCGCGCCAGATGCGCTCTGGGGTGGCGGGCATGTCCATATGCGTCACCCCATATTCGGCGAGCGCGTCGACCACCGCGTTGACCACGACCGCGAGCGCCGGCGTCGTGCCGCCCTCCCCGCCCGGGCGGATGCCGAGCGGGTGCGCCGGGCTCGGCACCTCGCTCAATTCGCAATCGAAGAACGGCATCCGGTCGGCGCGCGGCATCGCGTAATCCATAAACGAGCCGGCCAACAGTTGCGCCGACTCCCGGTCGTAATGCGCGTCCTCCTGGATCGCCTGTCCCACCCCCTGGACGATGCCGCCATGCACTTGGCCGTGCACGATCATCGGGTTGACCGCGCGTCCGACATCGTCGACCGCGCTGTAGCGCACGATGTCGAGCACCCCGGTATCGGGGTCGATCTCGACCTCGCACACATGACTGCCATAGGGGAAAGCGGCGTCGTTGAAGATCTCGTCGCTCATCCCGTCGAGCGGCCCGCGCAGCTCGTCGGGCAGGTCGTTGCGCTCGAGCGCGGCGCGCGCGACCTGGAAGATGCCGATCGCCTTGTCGGTGCCTTTGACCGTGAAATTGCCGCCGACAAATTCGAGGTCGGCGACATCCGCCTCCAGAATGTGGCTGGCGATCTGCAGCCCTTTTTCGATGATCGCTTTCGACGCGTTAAACATCACGACGCTGCCCATGCGCAACGCCCGCCCGGAATGCGCGCCACCGCCGACCGAGACCCGCGCGGTGTCGCCGGTAACAAGATTGACGCTCTCCAGCGGCACGCCGAGAAATTCGCCGATGAGCTGCGCAAAGCTCGTCTCGTGCCCCTGCCCCTGGCTGACCGTGCCGATCACGACCTCGACGGCGCCCTCCGGCTTCACGGTGATCTCGGCCTTTTCGCGCGGCGCGCCGGTTGCGGTGTCGACATAATTGGCGACGCCGATCCCGCGGCATTTCCCACGCGCTTTCGCTTCTGCCCGCCGCGCCGGAAACCCCGTCCAGTCGCCGAGCCGCAGCACCTTCTCCATGCAGTCATGGTACTCGCCGCTGTCGTAGACCATGCCGAACGGGTTGGTGTAGGGCATCATCTCGAGCGGCACGAGGTTGCGGCGCCTGAGCTCGATGCGGTCGATCCCGGTCTCGTGCGCCGCGAGGTCGATCAGCCGCTCCATGACAAACATCACCTCGGGCCGGCCCGAGCTGCGATAGGGCCGCGTCGGCAGCGTGTTGGTCAGCGCCGCCCGCGCGCGAAAATGCACCAGCGGCACGTGGTAGATGCTCGACATGATCTCGACGCCCTTGTTGAGCGAGCCAAAGGCGATCGCATAGGCGCCCTGATTGACGAGGTTCGAGCCGCGCATCGCGAGGAAAGTGCCGTCACTGTCGAGCGCCAGCTCGGCATGGCAGCTGAGGTCGCGCGCCTGGTAGTCGGCGACAAAATATTCCTGCCGCTCGCTGGTCCATTTGACCGGCCGGCCGAGCCGCTTCGCCGCCCACACGACCAGCGCGAACTCGACGCTGAACGAGCCGCGCGTGCCGAAATTGCCGCCGATATCGTGCATCACCATGCGCGCCTGTTCCGGCGGAACGCCGAACACCATCGCCATGTCGCGCCGAGGGCTGACCGCGCCGCCGCAACCGGCGTGGCAGGTGTGCATGTTGGTGACGGGATCGTATTCGCCGACCGCGGCGCGCGGCTCCATCGGCACCCCGGCGACGCGCTGCACCCAGGTGTCGAGCTTGACGACATGCGCCGCCTTGGCGAAAGCAGCACTCGTCGCCGCGTCATCGCCGACCTCGCCATCGAGGATGATGTTGGCGCTGTCCCGCCGCGCGCGTAGCGCTTGCGGCTCCGCCGCGTCGAGCCCACGCGCCACCGCCGGCAGCACCTCCCAGTCAATCTCGACCAGCTCGGCGGCATCCTTTGCCGCCGCGACGGTCTCCGCGACCACCATCGCGACGATCTCGCCGACATGGCAGACCTCAGGGAAGACGATCGGCTGATGCGTCGGCCGCACCACCGGCGAGCCGTCCTTGTTCTTGATCGCGATGTCGGCGGGATGATTGTTCGAGATATGCGGCAGCGGGTTGAGCCCGTCGGCGCGCATCTCCTCCGAGGTCAGCACCGCCAACACGCCGGACGCCGACTTTGCCGCCGCGATATCGAGCGAGCGGATCAGCGCATGGGCATAAGGCGAGCGGACAAACACGGCATAAGCCTGGCCGCGCAGGTTGAGATCGTCGCTATAGCGGCCGCGCCCGGTCACCAGACGCAGATCCTCGCGCCGCCGCACCGGCTGCCCGATCCCGCTCCCGTTCGGCTTGCCCAGCATCCTCCCCGCTCGCGCTCTCAGACCCGCGTTTCGCGCCGGCACTTTAACCCCGTGCCCGCCATAGCCGAAAAAACTTCGCGCAGCGTGATCCGGATCACATTGCCGCGCGTATTGAACCCCCAACTACAGGACCAACACGGGGAGTACGGGTCATGATGGAGGTTTCGATGCTGCAGCCCTTCAGCACATCCGGCGATGCGTTTGCCGCGGGCGGGCGCTGCAAAATGGTCGCCGAGCCGGCCTTGACCGACCTGATGAGCGACCCGCTGACCGAGGCGATGATGGCTGCGGACGGCGTCGACCGTGGCGCGCTGATCGCACTGCTGACGCAAGTAGGCCGCAACCTTACGGTCCCGGCACGGTGCTGATTTAAATGCGTAAGCGGTGTTTTCAGTCGCGCTGACAATGGTTGAGACAAATGCCTAAATTTTTGGCTCCGTATGCCGTTACTTTAATCTTGATGTAAGATAACTCTCATCTTATTCTTATATTACTCGACCGTTTTTACACGGATCGAGCCGGCTTAACCCGCGATGGGGGATTAGCCATGGCTCTTGTTGAAGAACGCGTTGCACCACCCGACCAAGAGGTCATCGAGGCCGAAATTATCGGCGCGCGGATCGTCGAACCAAAGATTGTGGACGGAAGGATCGTCGACGGAAGGATTGTCGGCGGCCGCGTCGTTGTCGGGGAGCACCCGCGCGAAACAGCCCACCGCCTCAGGCACATCGACCGCGAGACCCTGCGCGGCGAGATGGTCGCCTTGGCCGGGCTGGCGATGGTGATCTTCGTGATGCTGCTCTGGGTGTCGTAGGACCCAAGTCAGCTAAGACCCGACCAGGCGGCCGTCTAATTGACGGCGGCGTTCGCCGTCGTGTCGGCGACGTTGTCCTTGCGGTTCCACCACCCGCCGCCCAATGCCTGGAACAGCGCCGCCGCGTCGCCGAGCCGCGCGGCCTGCGCCTGCACCAGCGTCAATTTCGCCTGTTGGTAGGCAAGCTCGGCCTGGACCAGCGTCAGGTAATTGACGTACCCCACCTGCTGCTGCTTGTGCGTCAGATCGAGCGCGACCTTAGCCGCTTCCTCGGAAGCGAAATCCGCCTTTAGCGTGTCGGCGTCGGACACCACCGAATGCAGCGTGTCGGCCACGTTCTGATATGCGGTCAACACCGTGCTGCGATACTGGTAGGCGGCCTGCATCAGCCCCTCGTCGGCGGCATGCTCGCGATGCAGCAACGTGCCGCCATCGAAGATCGGCTGCGACACCCCGCCGACAAGAGTCCAGAACACGCCGCCGGGGGTGAACAGCGAGTTCCACATGGTCGAGGTCGCGCCGTAGCTGCCGGTGATCGAGAATTGCGGCAGCCGGTTGGCGATCGCGACGCCCACTTGCGCGTTGGCCGACCGGATCGCCTCTTCGGCGGCGCGTACATCCGGCCGCTGGTCGACGATCTTCGACGGCAGACTGACCGGCAGCTCCTGCGGCAGGTGGATCGAGTCGAGGTCGAACGTCTCTTTCAATTCCTCGTTCGGCAGGTTGCCGACGAGGACGCGGAGCAGATCACGGTTCTGCTCGAACGCCTTTTCGAGCGGCGGCAGCGTCGCCTCGGCCTGCGCCAGCGTGGCCTCCTGCCCGGTGACGTCGATGCGCATCGCATAGCCGAGGCGGAACTGGTCCTTCAGGATCTGCAACGCCTTCGCGTCCTGCTCGATGATCGCCTTGGTGGCGGCGATTTGCCCGCGCAGCGACGCCTCGGTGACCGCCGCCGAGACGACATTTGTCGCGAGCGTGACGTAGGTCGCTTCGAGCTGGAAGCGCTGGGTCGCGGCCTGCGCATCGAGCGACTCCACCTGCCGGCGATTGCCGCCGAATACATCGGGCGTGAACGAGACGTTGAGCTGCGCGGCATAGAGATCGTAGAGAAAGGTGCCGTTCGCAGTCGCTGGCGAGAGCGTCGAGCCCGTCTGGTTGCGGCTGGCGGCCGCGCCGCCGGTCAGGCTCGGGTAGAAGAAGCCCTGCTGCGCCGCCACGAGCTCCCGCGCCTGGCGCAGCGCCGCCTGCGCCGCGGGCAGCGTCGGGTTCGCGGCAAACGACTTCTTGACCAATGAATCGAGAGCCGGCGAGTGAAACAGCTCCCACCACTCGAACGGGATGTCCCGGGCCATGACCAGCTTTTCCGGCGCGCCCGCCAGAATCGGCGCGGCGGCCGTCTTGTCAGGGAGCGGCTTTGGCGTGTAGCCGGCATCATCCGGCGGCGCCGGCCGTGAAAAATTCGGCCCGACCGCGCAGGCCGAGAGCGGCACTGCGACAATAAGCGCAACGGCGGGTGCTCGAAAACGCAACAGCACTGACGGCTCTATCCCAGGGCGGCTAGACGTGTGAAAGCATGCTGTACCATCAACTGTCAGCGTAACTGTGACAGATAACAGTAGTTCCAATCCGCGAGTGCTACCATCGTCCCGCTAAAGGGGACGGGGTCCGTCGATGTCGAACGATGCCTTTGTCGTGCGTCTTAGCAAGAAGACCGTGATCGCCGGCGCGGTCGCGATCGCCGCGGTCGTGGGCGGCGTCGGCGTCTATTTCGCCGGCGGCCTCTTGGGATCGATGGGCGCGCCGCCGGCGAGGGCCGCCGATTCGCCACCCCCGCCGCCCGCGGCCAAGCCCGATCCCAACGCGCCGCCCGCCGTCGACCTAACCGAATCGCAGGCCGGGGCGATCAAGACTGAGACCGTTACCGATCGCTCGTTTCCGCAACAAAAGTTGGCGCTCGGCAATATCGATTTTAATGAGGACCAGGCGGTCCTGGTCTACCCGCCCTATCAAGGACTGATCCTGCAGCTCTTCGCCAAAATCGGCGACGACGTGCAGAAGGGCCAGACCCTGTTCACCATCCAAAGCCCAGACCTGATCCAGGCCGAGTCGACGCTGATTTCCGCCGCCGGTGTACTCGACCTAACTCAGCGCGCATTGTCGCGCGCCAGGCAGCTCTTCGCCGTTCAAGGCATCGCCCAGAAGGACCTCGAACAGGCCGTCTCGGACGAGATGACCGCCGAGGGCAATTTGCGCGCGGCGCGCGACGCGGTCCGCGTGTTCGGCAAGACGGACGACCAGATCGATCAGATCGTCAAGTCGCGCAAGATCGACCCGGCGCTGGTCGTCACGGCGCCGATCCCCGGCCGGATCACCGCGCGTACCGCCGCGCCCGGAGACCTCGTCCAGCCCGGCTCGCCCCCGGCGCCCTACGCGATGGCCGACTTGTCGACGATCTGGATGCAAGCCTTCGTCCCCGAGAGCGACACCCCGCTCTACCGCGTTGGCCAAGAGGTCAAGGTGTCGGTGATGGCCTATCCCGGCAAGGTGTTCGAAGGGACGATCTCAACGATCGGCGCGACGGTCGATCCCAACACCCACCGCCTGATGACCCGCTCGGCGATCCAGGATCCGGATCACCTGCTGCGCCCGAACATGCTGGCGACGTTTGTCATCACGACCGGGCCCGCCGTGAACGGCATCGGTGTGCCGTTCGATGCGGTCGTGCGCGAGCCCGACGGCACGATGACCGCGTGGGTCACCACCGATAAGCGGCATTACACCCAGCGCATCGTCAAACTCGGCCTGCAGGATGCCAGCGACTATCAGATCGTCGACGGCTTGAAGGAAGGCGAAACGATCGCGACCGAGGGGGCCATCCTGCTCGACAACATCGCCGCGGGCGGCGCCACCGACTGACCCGCATCGGCCAAAAAACCAACCCGTAACGGGGGCAGCTCTTGTTCAAGGCCATCCTCACATTTTGCCTGACGCGTCGGCCGGTCGTCCTTCTCGGCCTGATGTCCTTTGTTGGGGCGGGCGCCATCGCCTACACCAAGCTCAACATCGAGGCCTATCCCGATCCGGCGCCGGTCATCCTCGAAATCACCGCGCAGGCGCCCGGCCTCTCGGCCGAGGAGATGGAGCACTACTACACGGTCCCGATGGAGATCGGCCTGTACCCGACACCGGGGATCGACAACATCCGCTCCACCTCGTTCTACGGGCTGTCGTTTGTGCGGATCACCTTCAAGTACGGGGTCGATTTCTATTTCGCCTATACGCAAGCGGCGCTGAGCCTTCAGCAGAACGTCAGCCTGCCCGGCGGTCTCATCCCGACAATCCAGCAATCGAGCCTTACCGGCGAGATTTATCGCTATCAGGTGGTCGGCCCGCCGCATTTCGGCCTGACCAATCTGCGTACCGTGCAGGATTGGATCGCGACGCGGCGTCTCTTCACGGTTCCCGGCGTCGTCGCGGACAACAGCTGGGGCGGCACGACCAAGCAGTTCAACGTCAACGTCGACATGAACAAGCTGGAGGCCTACGACCTGACCATCCAGCAGGTGATCAGCGCGCTTGGCAACTCGAACATCAATGTCGGCGGTCGCGAGATCACCGTCGGTCAGCAATCGGTCAATATCCGCGGCGTCGGCCTCATCAATGACGGCGGCGATTACGACCTGACCAAGGGTTATAAGGTCGACGACATCAAGAACATCGTGCTGACCCAGGTCAACGGCGTCCCGGTTCAGATCAAGGACATTGCCGACGTCGAGGTGGGGTATGTGCCGCGACTCGGCATCGCCGGCCGCGATCACGAGGACGATGTTGCCGCCGCGATCGTCGTGATGAACCGCACTCAGCACACCAACGACGTGCTGCCGCGGATCAAGGACGCGGTCGCCACGGTCAATAGCGATGGGTCGCTGCCACCGGGTGTCAAACTCGTTCCATTTTACGATCGCGGCTCGCTGGTCTCGGTCACGACGCATACCGTGCTGCACAATCTGCTGTTCGGCTGCGTGCTGGTCTTCCTGATCCAGTGGGTCTTTCTCGGCGATCTGAGGAGCGCCATCGTCGTCGCCGCCAACATCCCGTTCGCGTTGTTTTTCGCGATCATCCTCCTGGTGATGCGCGGCGAGGACGCCAACCTGCTGTCGGTCGGCGCCATCGATTTCGGCATCATTGTCGACTCGGCGGTGATCCTCGTTGAAAACGTACTGCGCAATTTTCAGCAGCCCGAGGAAGCGCGCACGCAGCTGCTGCACGATCTTGCCGAGGGTCAGCTCGGCACCGATCCGACCAGCACGCGAAATATCGGCAATCGGCAGACCTGGACCAACCGGCTGCGCCTGATCCTGATCAGCGCGATGCAGGTCGACAAGGCGATCCTGTTCTCCCGCGCTGTCACCGTGGCCGCCTTTGTTCCGCTGTTCACGATGCAGGGCGTCGAAGGCCAGATATTTGGCCCGATGGCGCGGACCTACGGCTACGCGCTGGCCGGCGCGCTGATCGCGACGTTTACGATCACGCCGGTACTGACCTCCTACCTCATGCCGGAGCACGTAAGAGAGGTCGAAACCTTTATCGTCCGTGGCATCCGCTTCATCTACACGCCGGTGCTGCGGCTGGCGCTGGCGCACCGGTTTATCGTCGTCGCGCTCGGCGCTTTGTTTTTGGTCGGTGTCGGATTCGTGGCGCCGCGCCTTGGATCGGAGTTTCTCCCTGCCCTGGAGGAGGGCAACTACTGGATCCGCGCGTCGATGCCGCAGAGCATGTCGCTCGACGCCGGCACCGAAGCGGCGCGCAAGATGCGTGAAATCCTGCTGCGGCACCCCGAGGTCGTCACCGTCGTCTCCCAGCACGGCCGCCCCGACAACGGCAGCGACGCATCACCGTTTTCGAACGTGGAATTGTTCGTGCCCCTCAAGTCCTTTGACGAATGGCCGTCCGGCTTTACCAAAGACATGCTGACGGCGCAGCTGCAGACGGAATTCGACGCCGAACTGCCGGGCATCGGCTTCAATTTCTCGCAGTACATCCAGGACAATGTCGAGGAGGCGATCTCCGGCGTCAAAGGCGCCAATTCAGTAAAAATCATCGGCCCGAACCTGGAGACGCTGGAGAAGCTCGCCAGCGAAACCATGGACCAGATGCAGCAGGTCGCGGGGATGGCAGATCTCGGCATCTTCCATGTCTATGAGCAGCCAAACCTCAACATCGCGATCGACCGCGAAAAGGCTGCCCGCTACGGGCTCAACACCGGCGACGTCAACACCGTCGTCCAGGCCGCGATGGGCGGCGCTGTGGCGACGCAGGTCCTTGAGGGCGATCGGACATGGAATGTCGCTGTCCGGCTGCAAAAGCCGTTCCGCGACAGCATTGACGCGATTGGCGCCATCAAGGTCGGCTACCAGAACGCCGCCGGGACAAATTCATACATCCCGCTGCGCGAACTCGCGAAAATCACCCTCGATACCGGCGCTTCCTTTATCTACCACGAGCAGACGCAGCGGTTTATCCCGATCAAGTTCAGCGTGCGGGGGCGCGATCTCGGCAGCACCGTCACCGAGGCGCAAGACCGCATCGCGAAGAACGTCAAGCTCCCGTCCGGCTATCGGATGGTCTGGGCGGGTGAGTTCGGGGAGCTCCAGCAGGCGCAAAAACGACTTGCGGTCGTCGTTCCGGTCAGCCTCGGGCTGATCATCGTGTTGCTCTACGGCCTCTTCAATTCGCTGCGCGACAGTCTCCTGGCGCTCGCCGGCATCCCGTTCGCGATCGCCGGCGGTATTCTTGCGCTCTATATCGCTGGCCTCGCCTTCAGCATCTCGGCCGCGGTGGGGTTCATCTCGCTGTTCGGGGTGTCGGTGATGAACGGCATCCTGCTGATCACCTATTACAATCAGGTGCGGCTCGGCGACATCGACCCGGCCGACGCCATGTTCCATGCGGCGGCCCAGCGCATGCGGCCGATGCTGATGACCGCGCTTTCGGTCAGCATCGGCCTGTTGCCGGCCGCTTTGTCGCACGGCGTTGGCAGTCAGGTGCAGCGGCCACTCGCAGCGGTGGTCGTGGGCGGCATGCTGCTAGCCCCGATCATGCAGCTGATCGTCGTCCCGGCGCTGCAGATCGCCTTCATGCGCGACAAGCCGACACCCCCGGCCCGGACGGAAGACGATAGGGAGGAATACACGTGCTAGGCCGCGGCTCGCGCCTGCGGCCGACGAGCGCCTTGGGCGCGGTAGGCATATGCCTGCTGCTCGGCCTCTCGGTGTGTTTGCGGCCGTACAACGCTATCGCCCAGGAGGCTGCCCCGCCGAATGCTGCGCCGACGACAGGCAGCACGCCCGCCATCGAGCAACACCATGTCAGGGCGGGCGATCCGGATAGACACGCACACTCGACAATCGACACGACGACTGCGGACAAAGGCGTCTCGCACGATCAATCTGCCGGGCAGCGCACCGATCGCAACCACGCGGAAGAACAGCAGCAAGCCCTGCATGCCGAAATCCAGAAGAAGTTCAAGGAATTCAACGCCGCATTCAAAAAGACCACGGTCGCGATGACGGCGAGGACGCAACACCAGCCGCGCCAGGGCGCCAACGCTGACCATGCCCTAAGTCAACCGCAACCGCCGACGGCCATCGCGGCTGGCTCGAAGCCAGGCGGCAATCCCCAGATCGTGGCGCAGCGCCGTCCGGCTCCCGTGGCCATCCCCGCTCCGGTGCGCGAGACGTCGGCGAGTGCTCCAACAAACCCGCACGGCGCAAAACCGATACTAACGACCCTGGGCGGCCTCGCCCCCTATGACCCAAAAAAAGGCGCGGCCCTCGGCGGCAACAATGTGCACCACCGGCTCTAAACCGGCCATGCGAGATCAAGCACAAGGAGGCGGACCTTGCGTTATGCGGCATTGATCGTCTTGGCCTACCTTACCGCCGGTTGCGCCGAGGACATCGCCATGCAGAACCCGCGGACCGGCGAAACGGCGACCTGCGCGCAATCACTCGCCGGCTGGGATCCCTGGTCGCAGACCTACGCTTGCGCTACCGCCAAAGCCGAACAAGGTTGGGCCGTCACCCACCAGCCTTACTAGCGCTCGCGGAGTTCCGTCCGCGGGACTACGGATCGATCAGCCCGCCGGCGGCCGCCTTGACCACGGCCTGGATGCGCGTCGTAACACCCAATTTGCTGCGAGCGTTGTCGACGTGAAAATCGACCGTCCGCTTGGTCAGATTGAGGATGACCGCGATTTCGGCTGAGGTCTTGCCGCGAGCCGCCCAGGTGAGAGTTTCGACCTCGCGGTCGCTGAGCCTAACGTCGTTCGGCCAAATGTCATTGCGCGTGGCGCGCGCCAGCCGCGTCCTGACGATCGCCTCGAGAATGTCGAAATCGATTGGCTTCGTCACATAATCATCGGCCCCCAGTCGCCGTCCGCGCAACTCGTTGTCGCGATCGGCGAGCGCGGTAAGGAAGATAAAGGGCATATTCGCGAAGCGCGGCGCAACGCTCGTCAGCCGCTCGAGCACCTCAAAACCCGATATTTCCGGCATCGTGACATCCGAAAGGACGAGGTCAGGTCTTTCGCGAAAGATCGCGGCGAGTCCATCCTGTCCGCTGTACGCGACATCGACGATAAACCCACGGTCGGTCAGCTCCTCGGCGATCAGGCCGGCTGTTTCCCCATCGTCTTCAATGCAGAGAATTCGCGGCATACGCATGCACTGGGTTCGTGGCGCGAAACGGCAACCCGCTGTGATTAATCCTACTTGTCGACCGCACAGTGGGTATATAGCGTTTTGACCCGATCCGACAGGCGCCACGGTACGCGACTAATGACTGGCTTCCGATCGCTGCGGACGCGCGCCTGGTCAGTTGCCGCTCTCGTCCTGACGCTGGTGATGCTGCTCGGGCTGTTTAGTCTGTGGCGGCTCGACGACTACCAGCTGATCGTCAGCGATATCGGCGAGCGCTATCTGGAAAACACGCAGTTTCTCGGCGATCTGAACAACTTCACCTCCGATTTTCGCGCGGCCGAGGCAACGGCCTTGCTCGCGTCAACGCCGGTCGAACTCGACAAAAACAAAAAGGAGATCGGGCAGCTCGACGACTTGATCAATCTGGCCGAGCACAGTTTCGAGCATGTTCGCAACGACGCTCCCACGACGGTTCTTTATGCGGATTTCGTGGCGAAATGGCGCAGCTATCGGCAGCTCGCTGATCAGGTGCTGATGCTCGCCGGCAGCGGCCGACAGTCGGACGGCATCGAGATTTATCGGACGACGTCACATGTCGCATATGATGCGGCCAGCGACGCGCTGGGTGTGTTGACCGAGCATAATCGACAAGCCGCGCGCAAGATCAGCGACCGAGCGGTCCGCGCCTATTGGCAAGCGCGGTTTCTCACGGCATTGGCCGTCGTGACCGCGGGGCTGATCCTCATCGGCAGCCTTATCTATATGAGGCGCACGATCCTGCGCCCGCTCCTCGATCTGGCAAGCCGCATGCGCCGCCTTGCCGAAAACGACATGGATATCGAAAGCGACGGGGCCGAGCGCGGCGACGAGGTCGGCGAAATGGCTCGGGCGGTTACAGTCTTTCGCAACAACGCCGTCGAGCTGGCGGTCAGCCAACGCGCGCTCGCGCAACAGGCGTCAATGCTCAGCGAGAAACTGGCGCATGAGCAGCATCTCGCCGAACTCCAGCGCAATTTCGTCTCCATGGCGTCGCATGAGTTCCGCACGCCGCTGACGATTATCGACGCCCAAGCGCAGCGCCTCATCAACGCCGGCGAGCGGCTGACACCCGACGATATCGCGCAGCGCGCCCGTAGCGTCCGCGCCGCCGTGGCGCGGATGACCAGCGTGATCGACAATCTGATCGATGCCTCCCGCCTCATTGACGGCCAAACCGAGCTTTATTTCCATCCGAGCGAATTCGACCTCGCGGCGCAGATCCACGAGATTTGCCTCTCGCACCGCGAACTGACGCCAAGAGCGCGGATCGTGGAACGGTTGGCCATCCGCCCGCTGATGATTTCGGGCGACCCCAAACTTCTCTTCCAGGTCTTCCACAACCTCATTTCCAACGCGGTCAAATATTCGCCGACCAAGGCCTCGGTCGAGGTGATCGCCAAAATCATCGGCAACCGCGCTGTCGTCACGGTGGCGGATCACGGATTGGGCATTCCCGAGACTGATCGGGAACATCTGTTTGAGCGCTACTACCGGGGAAGCAATGTCGCCGGCATCGTCGGCAGCGGCATCGGGCTATATCTGGTCAAGACCGCGATCGATCTGCACCGAGGTGAGATATCAGTGGAGAGCAAAGAGGGTAAGGGCTCGCGTTTCATCGTCGAGATACCCACTCTGCTCGCCGCCGAAGAGACGCGAGACCGCTCGGCGCTCGCCGCGAAATGATCGCCGCGAGCCTTACTCGCCAGCGAGGCGGCGACGGTAGGAAATCGTGTAGGTGCGGGTGCGCGCGGCGAGCAGCGGGTCGGCCGACGGGTCAATTCCCGGAACGAGGTTCATTGGGCTAAAGAACAGTGTCTTCACCTCGGG
>DATMLO010000011.1:0-5108 GCA_035570495.1 Allostellaceae bacterium
GGCTGCTGTGCGCGCCGATCGAGCATGAGCAATCGGCCGCCTTCGCGCGGCCGCTCGCTGGGCTCGACCTCGCGGAGATGCGGCGCGCGCTGGCGGCGCTCGACCAGGCTTGCGCGACGCTGATGGCCGGCGAGGGCATCGCGTCAGAGACCGCCCAGATCCGCCATTACGCCGATGTCTGCTATATCGGCCAGGGTTACCATCTCGAGATCCCGCTGCGGCCCATGGGCGCTGACGACGACCCCGAGCTGCTCGCCGCGCTGTACGGCGATTTCCTCATCGCGCATGACCGCGTCTATGGCCACGCCACCAATGCGCCGGCCCGCATCGTCAATCTGCGCGCGGTGCATCGTCTGGCGATGACGCCGCCGGTGCTTTCCGCGCCCGCTGCAGCGAAAGCCCGCCCCCGGCGCGACCGTCGCGTGCTGATCGACGCAGCAACCGGCTTCGAGACCGCCGCGGTCCATGACCGCGCCGCGCTCATTGCCGGCGCGGAACTTGCCGGTCCGGCGATTGTTGAGCAGAGCGACACGACAACCATCATTCCAGGCGGCTGGCGCGGCCGTGTCGGCAGCGGCGGCAATTTGCTGCTCGAACGCGCCTAACTTAACCATATCAGAGGCCTCTACGGCCCTTGGCCATAACGGAATGTTAAGCGGGCGCGCGCAGCATCGCGGCATGGGAGGGTCTTTGGCCTGCGCGTCCCGATCGGGGCGTTGCCCCGTTTTTTTGCTGCCGGCGCAGAGGGCCGGGCGATGACGCGCGCCCCCGTATGGTTCGTCAATCTCGCGCGGATGATCCGCCTGCAGAACGCGATGATGGTGCTGTGCGCGGTGCTGGTCAGCGCCTATGGCGCCAGCATGTACGCCTCGATCCATCGCGCCTACCGCCAGACGATGGACGATGCCGGCGCGACGCTCGCGAGCATCGCGCGCTCCTCGGAGGTCGGCACCAATCGGGCGATCTTCGAGACCGATGCCGCCTTGCTCGGTGTCGAGCGCATGCTCGACACGCTGCTTCCCGACACGTCGCTCGACGACCCCGCGGTCAAGGCGCTGCTCAGCCAGTTCGACAATCAGACGCTGGTGGTGCGCGACATCCTGATCCTCGACACCCACGGCCGGCTGCTCAACAAGGCGGGCTGGTCGGCGGCTGCCGTGGATTATTCGCAGCGCGCCTTCTTCACCGCCCATCGCACCGGCTCGCCGGCTCTCTATATCGGCCGGCCGCGCCGCGACGAGGGCGGCGGCTGGTCGGTGATGATGAGCCGGCCGCTCTGGCGCCACAACGAGGTGATCGGTGTCGTCGCCGCCGAGGTGCCGATCAGCGTCTTTACCGACTTCTACAATTCGGTCGCGGCCAATAGCGGGGTCGGGGTGAAGCTGCTGTTTGACGACGGCGCCTTGTTGGCGGCCGAGCCGCTTGACGAGCAGGCGATCGGCCACGATCTGCCCGAAGCGCCGGCGGTGCTCGACGCCGTGCGCGCCGAGTCGACCGGCTTGCTGGGCATCGCGCCCGATAGCACCCAGCCCGATGTCGTCAGCTTCACCCGAGTGGCCGGCCGGCCGCTGATCCTCACCGCGTCGCGCCACCGCGCCGATATTCTCAGCCAGTGGCGCAGCGAATGCGCGAATTCGCTGATCGCCTTCATTATCTTCGCGGTCACTGCCGGTTGCCTGACCTGGATGATGGTGCGCGCGGTCGAGCGCCAGCAGAAAGTCGCCGCCGAGTTGGGTGGCAGCGAGGAGCGGCTGCTGCGTCAGAGCGACCTGTTGCAATCGACCCTTGAGAGCATGGGCGAAGGCCTCAGCGTCTTTGCCGCCGACGGCCGGCTGGTGGCGTGGAACGAGAAATTCGTCGAGCTGCTCGATCTGCCGCTGGATCTGACCGCCGACAGCAATCTGCGCGACATTCTCGCGTTCCAGGTCGAGCGTGGCGATTTTGGCCCGGTCGATGTGTCGGCCTATTTGAACAACCGCTTCGAGCGGTTCTACCGCGAGTTGCCGCTGCTGCGCGAGCGGGTGACCAGCTCGGGCCGCACGCTGCAGATCCGCCGCCGCGCGATGCCGGGTGGCGGCGTCGTCTCGCTCTATTCCGACATCACCGAGCAGAAGGCGGCCGACACCAAGATGTCGCAGGCCTGGGCGCAGGCCGAGCTCGCCAACCGCGCCAAGTCCGACTTCCTCGCCAATATGAGCCACGAGCTGCGCACGCCGCTAAACGCGATCATCGGTTTCTCCGAAATCCTCGCCGGCGAGCATCTCGGGCCGGTGAAAAACCTGCGCTACCTCGAATACGCGCACGACATCCATACGAGCGGGCAGCATCTCCTGTCGATCATCAACGACGTGCTCGACATGTCGAAGATCGAGGCCGGCAGGCTCGAAATCCACGAGGAGGAGATCCCCATCCGCGCGCTGCTCGGCGGCACCCTGCGCATGGTGCGCGAGCGCGCCCGCACGCAGTCGGTCGAGCTGGTCAGCCGGGTCGCCGATCCCGACCACATGATCTTCGCCGACGAGCGGGCGATGAAGCAGTGCCTGCTCAATCTGCTGTCGAACGCGATCAAATTCTCGCATCCCGGCGGGACGATCGTGATCGAGGCGGCGGTGACCCGCGACGGCGGCAGCGTGCTGTCGATCGCCGATGACGGCATCGGCATGACCGAGGAAGAGCTGCGCCGCGCCATGCAGCCCTTTGGCCAGGCGCAGGCCTCGACCACGCGCACCTATGGCGGCACCGGTCTTGGTCTGCCGATCACCCAGGGTCTCGTCGAGGCGCATGGCGGCGTGATGACTGTTTCCAGCGTGCCGGGAGAGGGGACGCGGGTCACCCTCACCTTGCCGCCCGATCGTACGCGTTCGGCCGCTTCGGGTAAGTTTGCGCTGCGGGCATAGCCGGCAAACGGCCGCGTGCCGCGCGCGCATGGCAACCATCCATCGCGGCGGCCGAGCCTTAATCCATTGTTTACGAGCGATATCGAAAATGCGGGACATCGGGTGTGGTGGTTTGCTTCGCGCCCGACGTTGCGGAGGCGATGTTGCAACAGCTGACAATGCTGGTGACCGCCGAAGGGAAATGGGTTCTCCCCGACAGCGAAGAATTTCTAGCCGCGCTCGGCGATCCGCAGCCCGATTACGACGCCGTCGGGTTTGCCGTTCGCAATCTAGGCTTTGTGAAATTCCAGGTTCTCGATCGCCTGGTGACCGAGATCGAGCTGTGCCCGCGCAATGTCGATTTGCGCGCGATGCTGGCGGTCGAGCGTTTGCTGATCGAGGCCGGCACCAACCTCTTCCGTATCCGCTGGCTCGCCGACGACTGGCAGTCGGAGATTTCCGCTTCCCCCAAGCACACGCTGGAGCGCCTGCGCGAGCTCTGCGCGCCGGTCTTCGAGCCGGTGCTGACCGAGCGCTTTCATGTCGAGCCGCAGGATCCCGCCGTGCTGTTCAGCCGGGCGGGCCGTGATGATCCGCTTGCGCCGATGGCGATGAAATGGCGCGTCTCGTTCGGCAATTTCGACACCAGCGTCTTTGACATCGCCGCGCGGCATGACCTGCTGGCGCGTTCTGCCGTCGCGGGTTTTGATGCCAACGATAACCGCCCGGTCTTCCGCTTTATCGGCGGGGCGCATCGTTGGGGCGGCGAGAAATACCCGCTCGACGGCCTCCATCGCCCGATCGAGCAGATGCCGGATCGCGAATACGGCGCCTGGGTCTCGGAGTTCTACAAGGCGCTGCGCGCCAGCGGCCAGCCGCGCCTCGACCTGGTCACGGTCGACATGGAATACCAGAGCGAACCGGGCAAGCCGCGCCGCCAGGTGATTTACGAGCGGCTGCTGCTGCCCTGGCGGACGTCGACGGGCGAGACCCTCGTCACCTCGTGCGTCAAGCTGGAGCCAAAGGCCGGCGCGAACTTGCGCGTCGCCGGATCGGACAGCTCTTCCTCGAGGAAAGCCCCGAAGTCGTCATAGGCTTCGTCGGCCGTGGTGTAGATGAGCACCAGTTCCGGCCAGCGCAATTCCGGGAAGTAGAAACTGTAGCCGAAGTGCTTGGCGCCGTAGCCGGCGGCCGTTCCGTTATCGGCGAGCGCGCGCGGTACAAAGCCGACGGCCCAATCGAGCGGCCAGCGCGACAGCGTGTAGGCCTTGGCCATGCGCTGCATCAGCTGCGACAGCTCGCGGCCGCGATAGTCTGGCCGCACCCAGGCCGCGCCGGCGCTGTGGACGATCCCGGTGATCCGGCGGGCGACGCCGGTAGCTTCCGGCGTCATCGTGCAGGGTTGGCCTTCGTCGCGGCCGTAAAAGACCGCCACGGCCTGCTCGGCGAGGTTGGTGTCCTCCCAGTCGTAGATGCGCGCCGCGGTCGCGGTGACGATCTCGCCGTCATC
The DNA here is from genome assembly GCA_035570495.1 of Allostellaceae bacterium. GTDB lineage: Bacteria > Pseudomonadota > Alphaproteobacteria > ATCC43930 > CGMCC-115725 > DATARH01. The sequence goes on from DATMLO010000011.1 coordinate 4,387, forward strand.
GTTCTCGCCGGCGATCCAGAAGGCGTTCTCGGGTGAGACGTCGGAGTCCTCCGGGTTGAACTGGCCGATGACGGGATACCAGCGCCCCGCCGCGGCTTCCTTTTGGCTGAACTCGAGCAGCCCGTCGAAATCGGTGCGCAGCCGCAGATGGATGCCGACGCTGCGCGCGATCCGGTCGCCTTGGATGATGATCCGGCCGATAAACGGGCCAGAACCCTGGCGCACGGTCAGCGCGTCGGGCAGGCGCAGGTTGTTTTGCGGGATGATGTTTGAAAAAGTTGATGCCATCAGAGTCCTCCCTGCGACAAGAGAAGCCTTCACCTCAGACTGGGCTTGCATCGTCGAACCGGCTGGCGAGTCTTGTCGGGGGGTGGCTCGCGGCGCCGAAATCTTTAATCAAATGTAAATCGTATTTTATCGATGGGTCAATCGGCGGCCCGGCGTCTTGCCGCGATTTAACCAACAATGTCGAGCGCCCACAGCGCGACGTAGATCACCACCCCGAGAAACGCCGCGCCAAACACCACGACGGCCGCGAGCCGCGCCTGACGACGCCAGCGAAACCCCGGCGCGCCACTCATCAGAAACAGCGCCGTCGCCGCCAGCACCAGCGCTGCGATTGCCTGGTTTCGATCCAGTGTCATTGCGAGGAGCCGCAGGTGACGCGGCAATCTCCTTCAGAGCCAATCACGGCATGAGATTGCTTCGCTTCGCTCGCAATG
>DATMLO010000012.1:0-3483 GCA_035570495.1 Allostellaceae bacterium
AGACGAAAAGCTTTTGCGACGACATCGTGGCGGGCCATGAGCATTCTCGGGGAGGCAAGGCAAATGGCGGGTTTTGAGCGGATCGACGCCAGGCGATCGCGACGACAGGGCGAATCGACGCTCGCCGAGATCGGCCGGCAATCGACAGCGCTCGATCTCGGCGCTCCGCTCGCGATCCGGGTCAGCCCGAGGGCGCGCCGCGTTGGGCTGCGCATCGATGCGGCCGAACGGCGGGTCGAGCTGGTCCTGCCCCATGGGGTGCCGGCTGAATTCGGCCTGCGATTTCTGCGCGAAAAACACGGATGGATCGCGAGCCGCCTCGATGCCTTGCCGCGGCCGGTGCCGTTTGCCGAGGGGTCGGTCGTGCCGGTGCTGGGCGCGCCGCATCGCATCAGGCGATCGCGCGATCCCGCGGCGCCACCGGTGACGATCGCGAACGCCGAAATCCGGGTGCGCGGCGATCCGATACACCTCCCGCGCCGCGTGCGCGACTATCTGGCGGCATTCGCCCGTGACGAGCTGGCGCGGCGGGCGCGTCCACTCGCCGCCCGCATCGGGCATCAGATCACGCGGGTCAGCGTGCGCGACACCAGGAGCCGCTGGGGCAGCTGCTCGGCGAAAGGCAATCTGTCTTTCAGCTGGCGGCTGATTTTCGCCCCCGAGGAAGTCGTCGATTACGTCGTGGCACACGAAGTGGCGCATCTGGCCGAGATGAACCACGGGCCGCGCTTTTGGCGCTTGGTCGAAACCCTGGCGCCGGGGAATGCGCGGCAGCGCCGCTGGCTCGATCGCCACCGCGCCGAGCTTTTGTCCTATGGTTGAGCGGCGGCGCGAAAGGAGGCGAAGCAATGGCGCATCAAGGGCCGGGCTACACGATCAAAGCGGTTGAACCGGTAGCGCTCGGCAGCGATGTCCAAGCGCGGATTTTTACGCTGGCGCCGGGCGAGGAGATCCCCTGGCATTTCCACAGCGCCGTCACCGACTGGTACTTTGTGCTCGAAGGGGTGTTGTCGGTCGAAACCCGGGCGCCCCGCGACCTACTGAAGCTGGAGGTTGGCGCCCGCCATCACATCCCGCCAAAGACGGCGCACCTGATCAGCAATCGCTCGGCCGGCGATACCCGCTTTCTGCTCGTCCAGGGCGTGGGGGCCTACGACTTCATGCCGGTCGGGGGCGAACCTCGCGGCGCATGAGCCACAGCAACAGCACCAGACCCGGCAGACAGGCGGCGGTGCTGAGGAGAAAGAACGGGCTCCAGCCCAGCATGTCGGCGAGTGCGCCGCCCGAGGCCGACAGGGTCGTGCGGCCGACTGCCGCCAAGGACGACAGCAGCGCGTATTGCGTCGCGGTAAAGGCGATGGTGCAGAGCCCGGACAGATAAGCGACAAACGCCGCCGACCCCATCCCGCCGGTCAGGTTTTCGACCCCGATCGTCAGCGCCAGCGCCAATAGATTGTGCCCGGCCCAGACCTGCAGCGCATACATCAAATTAGATAGCATCTGCAGGATGCCGCAGACCAAGAGCGCGCGCATGACGCCGAGCCGCAATACCACGACGCCGCCCAATGCCAGTCCGGCGAGGCTCGCGGCAAAGCCGTAGACCTTGCCGATATTGGCAAGCTCGACCTTGGTGAAGCCAAGCGACACATAAAGCGGGTTCGACATCGTCGCGGCGAGCGCATCGCCGAATTTGTAGAGGATCACAAAGAGGAGGATCAGCATCGCCCCTTCGCGCGTCAGCATGTCGCTGAAAGGCGCCAGCACGGCGCGCCGCAACCATGCCGTGACGCGGGCGGCGGTGGCGCCGGGCAGCTCTTCGGCAGGCGAGACCCCGCCGGGCTCGGGCGCGAGCCATACCGTGACCATGCCGACCAGCATCAGCGCCGCCATCAACCCGTAGGAAAAGCGCCAGCCGCCAAAGCTCGCCGCGTAAAGCGCCCCCGCCGAGGCGGCGAGCATGCCAAAGCGATAGCCCCATTGCGTCGCCGCCGCTCCGGCACCCTGCTCCTCCGGCTGCAACAATTCGATGCGGTAGGCGTCGATGACGATGTCCTGGCTCGCGGACAGAAAGGCGACCGCAAGGGCGAAGAGTGCCGTCAGACCGGGCGCCGATCGGGGGTCGGCGAGGCCGAGCGCCAGTATCGCCAACGCCAGCAGCGGCTGGATCGCCAAGGCCCAGCCGCGCCGGCGTCCGAGATACGAAGTAAACACCGGGATCGGCAACCGGTCGATCAGCGGCGACCATAAAAACTTGACGCTGTAGGGCACGCCGACAAGCGCGAACAAGCCGATCGCGGTGCGCGACACGCCGATCTCGGCCAGTCGGAACGACAGGGTCGCGAAGGTCAGCGCCAATGGCAGGCCGCTCGAAAACCCCATCAGCAATACCGCGATCAGCCGCGGCCGGCGGTAGATCGCAAGCGAGGAAAGCCACGCCAAGGCTGAAGGCGGTTGTCCGTCGGCCGACCGCCCCTCACCCTCCCGCTGCGCGGGTCCCTCCCTCTCCCCGCGGGCGGGGAGAGGGCTTGGGCGAGGGGCCATACGCCGTCTCCGAATGGCTAAGGCTTTGGCGGCGCCTTTTGCGCGTCGGCGGCAACCTGCATCTTGACGATCTTGTCGGGGTTCGAGACCGAGCCGTTGCTGGCGGGGTCGCCTTTCTTGAGCTGGTCGACATACTCAATGCCGGAGACGACCTCGCCCCAGATCGTGTATTTGCCGTCGAGCGACGGCGCTGGCGCGAACATGATGAAGAACTGGCTGTCGGCGCTGTTGGGATCGGAGGTGCGCGCCATCGCCACCGTGCCGCGGACAAACGGCTCATTGGAAAATTCGGCCTTCAGCGGGTGGCCCGAGCCGCCAGTGCCGTCGCCCTTCGGGTCGCCGGTCTGCGCCATAAAGCCGTCGATCACCCGGTGAAACGTCAGCCCGTCGTAAAAACCTCGACGGGCCAGCGCCTTGATCTGGGCGCAGGTGGCGGGCGCCAAATCCGGGCGCATTGCGATGACGACGCGGCCCGCCGGCACGTCGAGATAAATTGTGTTTTCGAGATCCGCCGCCATCGCCTTTCCTCCGAAAACGAGCGCGATGACCAGCAGGACGAGCCGAGCGAACGCTGCCATCACTGTGATCCTGAATATCCGCTAAGGCGGCGAGATTATCCGAACATCAGAAACGGCGAAAGCGGTTCAAGCCCGCCTCGCGTACCAGCCGCCGCGGCGGAAGCGGTCGAGATAGCTTGGCAGGATACCCTCGACCGCGGTCGCCGAGATGCCGAGCGTGGCGAGCGTGAGAGCTCCTGAGGAAACGACGTTGTCGCGCTTTAGGAGCTCGACCTGGTCGGGGGTCAAGGGCGGGTTCGGCAGAATCGACATCAGCCGCGCCTGAAACGCGGCGGCGCCGAACGGAAGCCCGATTAGCAGCCGCTTGCGCCGAATCTCGCCGAGCAGCAATTCGAGCAGCTCGCGGAAGGTGTAGATCCTGGGG
>DATMLO010000013.1:0-35219 GCA_035570495.1 Allostellaceae bacterium
CGCCCGTCACAGGGTATGACGCTGTTCTACACCGACCTCGACCGCAGCGCCGTCGAGGTGCGCGAGATCCCCAAGATGGGCCGTCACGCGGTCGATTCGAACATGCTGTTCATCGACGGGCTCAAGGTGCCGCTCGAAGACCGCATCGGCGAGGAAGGCAGGGGCTTCCAGTACATCCTGCACGGCATGAACCCGGAGCGCATCCTGATCGCCGCCGAGGCGGTGGGCTTGGGCCGCGCTGCGCTCGCCCGCGCCGCGCGTTACGCGACCGAGCGCGTCGTCTTTGGCCGGCGGATCGGCCAGAACCAGGGTATCCAGCACCCGCTCGCCGAGCGCTGGGTCGAGCTGGAGGCGGCCGAGTTGCTTGTGTACCGCGCCGCCGCGGCCTATGACGCGCACGAGGATTCGACCCAGGTCGGCGCCTACGCCAACGCCGCCAAGTATTACGCCGGCGAGGTCGGCGCCAAGGCCTGCGAGACCGCGATGCTGACCCATGGCGGCATGGGCTACGCCAAGGAATTCCATGTCGAGCGCTTCTTCCGCGAGGCGCAGATCGCGCGCATCGCGCCTGTCATGGCGCAGCTGATCCTGTCGAACATCGCCGAGCGCGTACTGGGGCAGCCCAAATCGTATTGAGGGAGGACGCCATGCCCGACAAGAGACCCGCATACGTTATCGCCGAGGTGGAGATCACCGATCCGGCGGGCTTTGACGCTTATGTCGCGACGGCGATCCCGACCCTCGCGGGCACCAGCGGGCGGCTGCTGACCCGCAGCAGGCCAAAGAGCAAGGAGGGCACCGCGCCCGTCGGCGACGTCGTAATTGTCGCTTTTGATAGCCTCGAAGAGGCCGAGCGCTGGTATCACGGTGCCGCCTACGGCGAGGCGATCCCGATGCGCCAGCGTGCCGCTAACACCAGGCTTTTCATCGTCGAAGGCGAACCAAGTTAGAGCCATGAAACAGTCTGCACTGCTCGTCCTGACGCTGGTCGCCGGCATCGCGATCGGCGCCTGGGGCATCCCATCGCTGCACGCACAGCCCGGTGCGCAGGGCGCCTATGTCGTGATGGAGACGCATGTCACCGACCCCGCCGGCTTCACCGAGTATGTCCGGCACGAGCCGGCGGCGCTGGGCGCCTATCACGGCAGCATCCTGGCGCGCGCGCTGCCCGACGTGCACGAGGGGACGCCGCCCGACGGGGTGGTGACGCTCCTCGGCTTCCCGACCGCGCAGGCCGCGAATCAATGGTTCAATTCGCCGGAACAGGCGAGCCTCGCGGCGCTGCGCGAGAAAGCGGCGACGTCGCGCGTCTATATCATCAGCGGCACCCACTAGCCGGTCAACCTTCTTGAAATTCCATCGATGAGAACATAAATAGAACATGCCTAAAGATCGCTCTCGACCCGGCGGGAGGGATTTTGGGCTCGCGCGAGGCGCGCGGGTGGTCAATAACAGGCTGTGACCGCCTGATAAAAGAGATGCGGCGCGGCAAGGAGGTCGGGGTGGTTTTACGCATCGCGATCGGCGGGTTCGGGGCAATCGGCAAGGTGGTCGCCGAGGCGCTGGACAAGGGTATCGACGGCCTTGCCCTCGCCGCCGTGTCGGCGCGCGACGTCGCCCGCGCCGAAGCCGCGCTGGCCGGCTTTGCCAAGCCCGTTCCGGTGCGGCCGCTCAAGCGGCTCTGGGAAGACGCCGACATCATTGTCGAATGCGCCCCGGCGGCGCATCTGCGCGATCTGGCCGAGCCGGCGCTGGCGCATGGCCGCACCTTGGTGACGCTCTCTTGCGGCGCGCTGCTCGACAATTTCGACCTGGTCGAGCTGGCGCGCCGGCATGGCGGCCGCATCCTGGTGCCGACTGGCGCGCTGCTCGCGCTCGACGCGGTGCAGGCGGCGGCCTTGGGCGGCATCAAATCGGTGCAGATGATCACCCGCAAGCCGCCCGGCGGGCTCGAAGGCGCCCCCTATCTCGTCGAGCATCAGATCCGCGTGACCGGGCTCAGTGCGGCGAAGCTGGTGTTCAGCGGCACCGCGCGCGAGGCTGCGCGAGGTTTTCCGGCCAATGTCAATGTCGCGGCGGCGCTGGCGATGGCCGGGCTCGGCCCTGACCGGACGATGATCGATATCTGGGCCGACCCGGCAGTCGACCGCAACATCCACCGCATCGAGGTCGAGGCCGATGCCGCGCGTTTCTCGTTTCAGATCGAGAACGTGCCGAGCCTCGAAAATCCCAAGACCGGACGGATGACCCCGCTCTCGGTGATCGCGCTGCTCGCCAAGCTCACCGCGCCGCTCGCGATCGGGACGTGAACGAATGTGCCGCTGGCCGGCTTTAGTCGTAGCGCTTTGCCTGTTGCTGCTGGCCACGGCCGCCCGCGCCGCCGATTTCCAGCAATCCTATATCGCGGGCCAAGCCGACGCGGCGGGACGCTTTATGGGTGGCACCGAGATGCGCCTGCTTGTCGCCCATGGCGGCAGGCTTTATGCGGGAAATGGCTATTGGGAGGACCAGCCCGGCCCGGAAGGCGCTCAGGGGGCGCAAATCCTGGTGCTCGACGGACCGAATGCGGCATGGCGTGTCGATCACCAGTTCGATGAGCGCAAGGGCAATGGCCGTCCGCGCGATCTCGCGGTCGGTGCCCTGTTCGAGGCCAACTTCGCCACGGATGCGCGCGGTGCGCCGCTACCGCGGCCGGTATCGCTGCTCATCGCCTCCAACTGGGATTTAACCGGCGCCAACCGGGTCTTCACGCGCGACGACACGACGGGGTCGTGGACCACCACAACCCTCGCGCAAAATCAGTTCGACCCGAACTTCCTGCCGCAAATCCGCAGCTTTGGCAGCCACCGGGACCGGGTCACCGGTGTCGACCTGGTTTTCGCCGGAGAGGATCCGCGCGGCATTTTCAGTGGCACATACGATCCCTCGGTCACCGGCTGGATTCGCTGGAGCGCCGCTCCCGAGCTCGACCTATCGCTGGTCCCGGCGGAGGGGATTTCCGGCCGCAACGGTTATCTGCGCGTCCCCAGCTTTGCCGAAGCCAACGGTCGGCTCTATGCCACGGTTGGCCAGCATGTCTACGAACGGGTCGATGGCGCCGCGCCGCAATGGCGCCTTCTCTACACCAATCAACGCCCCGGCCATTCCGAGACCGGACTGCGCGGCCTGACCGGGGTGCCCGGCCCTGGCGGCGACGTTCTACTTGCCGCGATCGAGGGCAATATCAGCCGCGTCGTGCGGATCGACCCGCGCGGCGGTAGCGAGACGACCGAGCTCGATGTCGACGATTTCCTCGGCCGCTCGTGGGGCATGCGGCCGAACTACACGATCGTCGCCTACAACGATATGGCCAAGATCGGCGGCTCGGTGCTGATGGGGGTCATGGCTTTCATCCCGCGCACCGTCCCCGTCGCTGCTGGCCACACGCTCGTCGATGTCGGATATGGTCAGGTGGAGTCCGGCGGCTGGTATCTCGTCCGCGATTCCGGTGGACGATACATGCTGCACCGGGTCACCACCGATTCCGCGCGTCCGCTGGTTGCCGTGCGCACGATAGCAGCATCGCCCTTCCCCGGAGACAGCGCGGTCTATTTTGCCGGCTACGACGCTAATAAGGCGCCGGTGCACAACACCGCTTGGATCGTCCGCGCTTCGCTCGCGACGGCGCTCGGCTCGGTGCGCTGACGGGAGATATGACCATGCTCTTTCGCGGAATGGATCGCGCCCAGCTCGACGCCGCCTACGACAACCGCGCGGCGGTGAAGAACTTCGTCGAGATTCGCGCGGGGTGGGATGCTCGCGCGGCGCGCGTCCGACAGGAGCGCGCCCGTCATCTCGATCTCGCTTATGGCGACAGCCCGCGCGAGCGGCTCGACTTGTTCCTCGCCGCGGACCCGAATGCGCCGACGGTCGCGTTCATCCACGGCGGCTATTGGCAGCTGCCGAACAGCGACAAGGAGAATTACACCTTCCTGGCGGAGGGCATCCTGCCCAACGGCCTCAACCTGGCGATGATCGAATACACGCTCGCGCCGGCGGCGCGGATGGACCGCATCGTCGCCGAGGTGCGCCGCGCGGTCGGCTGGTTGCATGAGAACCTGGCGGCCTACGCCGCCGACCCGGCGCGGCTCTATACCGCCGGGCATTCGGCCGGCGGGCATCTGACGGCCATGACCATACCGCTGCGCTTTGTGCGCGGCGGGCTGGCGATTAGCGGTCTCTACGATCTAGAGCCGATCCGGCTCAATTATCTCAACGAAAAGCTCGGGCTCGACGAGCCCGAGGCGCTGCGCAACAGTCCGATCTGGGAATTTCCGTCGACGGTCGGCGAGTTGATCGTCGCCTACGGGACGCGCGAGCTCCCCGAGCTGTGCCGGCAATCAATCGACTATGCGACGGCCTGGACGGAGCGCGGTCTGCCCGGGCATTTGCTTCCGGTCGACGGATACGACCATTTCACTGTGCTCGAGACGCTGGCGCACCCGGATGGCGCGCTGGCGAAAGCGGTGGTCGACCTCGTTTCGCGTTAGACGCCGCTCAGCGGTTGCACTCGCTGCCGCGCACCTTGCACTGATGGGCGGTATGCTTTTGGCAATCCTGCATCGCGCCGAGTTCGGCGGCCGCTTTCTGGTCGCGGATTGCCGCGCCCCAGGCGGTGCTCTCTTTCGGATCGTCGGTGGTGGCGAGGGCGCCGCATTTCATCGGCGGCACGGGAATGACCCGGCACGAATCGCCACCGCCGCAATCCTTGCGCGCCAGCTCATTCGCGCGGTCCTGGCTCAGCTCGTTCCAGGCAAAGCCATAGCGGCCGGTCGCCTGGTCATAGGCGATAGCGCCAAAGGCTGCGAAGGCCGGCGCGCCACTCGCCAGCATCGCGACTGTCATTGCCGCCATCAACAGACCGGTCTTCCGCATCGCCAATCCTCCGGATCATCGGGCGCCCGAAACTATGGCCAAGCCGGCGCTCATGCAATCGGCGAGAATGTTATGCTCATCGCCATGGGAGCGCTGATGCCGTGAGTGACGTCTTCGATCTGCTGATTGTCGGTGGCGGCATCAACGGCGTCGGCATCGCGCGCGACGCGGCGGGCCGCGGGCTCAAGGTGCTGTTGTGCGACAAGGGCGACCTCGCCGGCGCGACCTCGTCGGCGTCGAGCAAGATGATACATGGCGGGTTGCGCTATCTGGAGCATGGCGGGTTCCGCCTGGTGCGCGAGTCGCTGGCCGAGCGCGAGGTGCTGCTGGGCATCGCGCCGCATCTGGTGCGGCCGATGCGGTTTGTGCTGCCGCACGGGCCGGGCCTTAGACCGCGTTGGATGCTGCGCGCCGGGCTCTTTCTTTACGACCGGCTGGGCGGCGCACGTTCGGTGCCGGGATCGGCGGCGGTCGACCTGCGTGACGGCCCGCTTGCCTCGCCGCTGCGTGATGCGGTGACGAGCGGCTTTGTCTATTCCGACTGTGTCGTCGACGATGCGCGACTGACCGTCGCCAATGCGCGCGACGCGGCGCGGCACGGCGCCGAGATCGTCACCCGCAGCGAATTCGTGGCGGCGCGCCGCGACAGCGGGTTGTGGCGCATGACGTTGCGCGATGCCGATAACGGTGGCGAGCGGGAAGTCGCGGCGCGCATCCTCGTCAATGTCGCGGGACCATGGGTGCCGGAGGTGCTGCGCCGTGCCGGTATTGTCAGCCGCGCGCAGCTGCGCCTCGACAAAGGCAGCCATATCGTCGTGCCGCGGCTCTACGCGCATGACCACGCCTATCTGCTGCAAAATGACGATCGGCGCGTTGTGTTCGTGATCCCGTTCGAGCGCGACCACACGCTGATCGGCACAACCGAAGTCGCCGTCGCCGCACCGCCGGCGGAGCCGCCAAGCGAGGCCGAGATAGCCTATCTCTGCCGCGCCGTCGGCCATTGGTTCAAAGAAGCGCCGCGGCCGGAAGATGTTGTTTGGCGCTATTCCGGGCTGCGCCCGCTATACGACGACGGGTCGCGCAGCGCGTCGGCGACGAGCCGGGACTATGTCTTCGAACTCGACGACGCGGGGGCGCCAGCTTTGTCGGTGTTTGGCGGCAAGCTGACGACGTATCGTCGGCTCGCCGAGGCGGCACTGGCGCGGCTCGTGGCGCATTTGCCGGGGATCGGGCCACCCTGGACGGCCGCGTCGCCGCTGCCTGACGACGACGCCCGCTTTGGCGACGCCGACGAATTCGCACCGGGCCTCGGCCGCGCGCAGGTCGATTTCCTGATGCGCGAGGAGTGGGCGCGCAGCGCTGACGACATCTTGTGGCGGCGCAGCAAAGCAGGGCTCGTCGCGTCGCCCGAGCAGCGCGCGGCGCTCGAGCGCTACGTCACGAGCCGGGCGGCCGAAGCCGTCGCGCCAGCAGTCCAAACAGCAGATCGGTGACGATCGCGAACAGCGCCACCAGCACCGCGCCCTGCAGCACGTAGGGCAGCTTGTTGCCGGCGAGTCCGTCAAAGATCGGCGTACCGAAGGTTAGCGCGCCGACCGTCGAGCCAATCGTCGCGGTGCCGATGCCGATCGTTACCGACACCCTGACCCCGGCGAGGATCACCGGCGCGGCGAGCGGCAGCTCGACATCGCGCAGCAACTGATACGGCGACAGCCCCATGCCCCGCCCGGCCTCACGCAGCGCGGTGGGCACGTTTTCGATGCCGGCGATGGCGTTTTCGAGGATCGGCAGCAGGCCGTAGAGAAACAGCGCGACGATCGTCGGCTTTGGGCCGAAGCCGAGCGCCGGCACCGCCAGCGCGAGCACCGCCGCCGGCGGAAACACCTGGTCGATGATCGCCAGCATATTGGCGGTGGTGCGGAAGTCCCGACCCGCCGGTCGCGTGACAAAGATCGCCAGCGCCATGCCGACGAAGGTCGCGGCGACGCTCGACGCGGCGACCAGCCCAAGATGCGACAGGAACAGCTCGCCAAAGCCGGCGCGGTCGAAGATTTCCGGCGTCACGGCCGGGAAGCTTACCGCGAAGAGCGGGCGCAACGCCGGCATGTCGAGAAGCAGGAAGGCGAATAGCAGCCCGACCCACAGCGCCGGGGTTTTGAGCGTACGTGTCATCGCAGCAGGTCGGCGAGGGCGATCGCGCCAACCTGCCCGTCCTCGCCGCGCACTGGCAGCTGGTCGACCCGGCGGGCGATCATCGCCGCGAGCGCGTCGGCGAGCGTGGCGTCGGCCGGGATCGGCTCGCCCGCGACGATTTCGCCTCGGCGGACGCGGTCGGCGACCCGGCGTACCGCAAGAAGCTTCAGCTCGATCCCCTGTACGCCAACAAAGCCTCGCACGAAATTGCTCGCCGGGCGCTCGATGATGTCGAGCGGCGTGCCGAGTTGCGCTAGCCGGCCGCTCTCCATGATTGCGATGACCGTCGCGAGGCGCAGCGCCTCCTCGATGTCATGCGTGACAAAGACGATGGTCTTGCCGGTCGTCCGGTGGATCCGGAGGAGTTCGGCTTGCAGCGCATCGCGGGTGATCGGATCGACCGCGCCAAACGGTTCGTCCATCAGCAAGAGGTCAGGGTCGGCGGCGAGCGCCCGCGCCACGCCGACCCGCTGCTGCTCGCCGCCCGATAGCTGATGCGGATATTTGCCGCGATAGGTGTCGGGGTCGAGCCGCAGCAGGGTTAGGAGCTCGGTGACGCGATCGCGCACGCGCTCCGCCGGCCATCGCAGGAGGCGCGGCACGGTCGCGATGTTGTCCTCGACCCGCCAGTGCGGGAAGAGGCCGGTCGACTGGATCGCGTAACCGATCTGCCGCCGCAGGGCCTGGGGCGCGACTTGCGTCACATCCTCGCCGTCGATGCGGATCGTGCCGGCATCGAACGGCACCAGCCGGTTGATCATCCGCAGTGTCGTGGACTTGCCACAGCCCGACGGGCCGAGCAGCACGCAGAACGCGCCCTTGGGCACGCTCAACGATAGGTCGCTGACGACCGCGCGGCCGTCATAGGCCTTGCTGACGCCGGTGATTTCGATCATCGGCTCGGTCATGGCGCGAACCGACGGCTGAAGCTGCCCGTGGCGAGCCGCAACAGGAAATCGACACCGAGCGCCAGCGCGATCGCCGGCAGCGCGCCGAGCAGCACGAGGTTCGTCGCGTACTGTCCAAGCCCGTCAAAGACAAAGCTGCCGAGCCCGCCGGCGCCGATCAGCGCCGCGATCACCGCGAGGCCGATTGCCTGTACCAGGACGATGCGGAACCCCGCGAGCAGCACGGGCAGTGCAAGCGGCGCCTCGACCTGCCAGAAAATTTGCCGTCGACCCATGCCCATGCCGCGCGCCGCGTCGATCGCCGCCGCCGGCACGCCGCCGATCCCGGCGAGCGTGCCGCGCGACACCGGCAGCAGCGCATAAAGCACCAGCGCGACAATCGCGGGCGCCGGCCCGACCCCACCGATGCCGAGCGCGCCCAGCGCCGGAAAGACACTCGCCAGCCCCGACAAGGGCGCGATCAGTAGCCCGAATAGCGCGATCGACGGCACCGTCTGCAACAGGCTTAGCACGGCAAACAGCGGCGTCTCGAAACGTCTGCGGCGCAACGCCAGAAGGCCGAGCGGCACACCGATGACAAGAGCCGGGACGATTGCTGCGACCACCAGCTCGATGTGCCGCAAAACCGCGGCCGAAAACGCCTCGCGCCGGCTCGCATATTCGCGGGCTAGCGCCAGCGCGTCGAAGAGCCCGGCCTTTGCCATCAGCCAGAAACCGGCTACCGCGATGGCCGCGACCAGGAGCTGGAGGAAGGCGCCGGCCTCGGCGCGGCGCAACGAATCGATCAACGCCAGCGCGGTGCAGGCGAAGATCGCCCAGAACCCAGCGCCCAGCGATATCGACGTTGCCGCCGCCGCATCGCTCGCGAATGTCGTGGCTGCGGCGCCCGCGGCGGCGAGCATCGCGACCAAGGCCGCGCCGGCGACCGCCGCTGCCAGATAATGCAGCGGTCGGCGAGGCATGGCGAAACCGAGCGCGAAAAGGCTAGCGCCCGCTGCGGTGAGCGAGATGGCGGGGAGTGTGCCCGCCGCCACCCAGAGCATCACGGGCGTTCCCGAGACGAGCCGGTTCGGCGCCACGCTCAAAAACCCCGCGTCGATCCCGGCCAGCGTGGCTGCCACCATCAGACAAGGCAGCACCTGGTTCTGTGGCAACCAGGAGACCCGCGGCGACGGCACGTTCTCGGCAGCGCTCATTGCGTCAGCTGCCGCGATTTGAGGTAGTCGGAGGCGACCGCCCGCGCATCCTCGCCGTCGACCGCGATCCGCGCGTTGAGCTGCTGCAGCACCTCGCGGGTCAAGGTCGCGAACACCTTGTCGAGCGCCGGCGCGATGCCGGGATTGGCATCGAGCACCGCCTGGCGCGCCACCGGCGCGGGGGCGTAGACGACCTGGGCGTGTTTGTCGTCGCACAACGCTTCGAGGCCGAGCGCGGCGATCGCGCCATCGGTGCCGTAGGCCATTGCGGCGTTGACCCCTGAAATGCCCTCCGCCGCGGCGCGCAACGTTGCGGCGGTGTTGCCGCCCGACAGGGTCAGGAGCTGGTCACCCGACAAGTGAAAGCCGTAGGCGGCTTCGAACGCCGGCAGCGCCGATGGGCTTTCGACAAATTCGGCCGAGGCGGCAAGCCGAAACCGGCCGCCAGCTTTGAGATACGCGGCAAGATCGCCAACGCACAGATGCGGCGGGAAACCGGTGAGATCCTTGCGGATCGCGATGACCCAGGTATTGTCGGCCTGCGCCGACTTCAGCCAGGCCAGATGGTTCTGCGTCTTATCCAGCGCGGCGATTTCGGCGTAGCCCTTGGACGCGTCCTTCCATGCCGGGTCGTCTTCGCGGTGGAAGAACAGCGCGCCGTTGCCGGTGTATTCGGGGTAGATGTCGATCTGCCCGGCGAGGATCGCGGCGCGCACGATATTGGTTGGGCCGAGCCCGATGCGGCGCTCGACCGGCAGACCCTGCGCTTCGATCACCGTGGCAATCATTTGCCCGAGCAGCGCGCCTTCGGTGTCGATCTTCGAGGCGACAACGATCGGCGCGCCCGCGACGCCGGCCTTCGGACAGGCGGTCAGCGCCAGCACAGCGGCAAAAACCGCAAGCGTAACTGCGGATAGGTGCGATATCGCTCGCATGAGAGCGCAGTTTGACGCAGCGCCGCCGCTGCTGTCGATCCCTTGGCGAACCCTCGGCCGCGTCCGTCCAGATGGCGACGCCGTTACGCCGGCGGCGTCGCCAACGCACGCACCCGGCTCACCAGCTCCTGCGCGCGAAACGGCTTTTCGAGGATGTCGTCGGCGCCAATCAGCCGCGCTGTGTCGAGCATCTCGGCGTCCGTGCCGGAGATCGCGATGATCTTGACCGGGTTGTCGTCGCGGCGAAGCCTGAAGATCGTCTCTATCCCTTCCTGGCCTGGCATGAAGATGTCGGTGATCACCATGTCCGGCTTCAGGTCGCGATACATCGCCATCGCGCGCTCGCCGTCGTTGGCGGTGAAGACCTCATGACTATCGGCGGTGAGAATCCGCGAAATCGTCCGGAGCAGCAGCACGTCGTCGTCGATGACGAGGATCCTCATGGAACTGACCTTCGGGGCGCGAGATGACCCCAACCGCAGGCTAACGCCGATTAACGGTTCCAGTTCTCCCGATTGCGGGGCATTTGATCTAATTCCCCTAGAGCGCGTCTCAGAGCGGTATCGCCAGCAGCGTATCGATCTGGCGGCTGTCGAGCACAACCTCTTTTTTGGCGAATTTCCAGTCGTTGCCCCGCCGCGTCAGCCGATCGACATAACGGCCCGCGGCGAACACGATCATCGCGCCGTCCTGCATGGTGCGCACGACGATGAGGTTGGCGACAACCGGCAGCTCGCCCGTTTCCTCGGCGCCGATCTTGATCGCGCCGATCAGGTGACGATAGCGCTGCGGCTCATAGATATTGGCCTTGCGCAGCGCCATCACGCGGTCGACCAGCATCGCCCTCGAAGTGGCGTAGACGATGCCGAGCGGCAGCCCAGCCTCGAAATTCTCGGCCGAGGTAATGCGATAGCGGCAATCGTCGGTGAAGAAGTCCGGCCATGCCTCGAGTTCGTCATTGTCGAGGCAGTGGGCGTAGTCGGCGTACAGCGCGTCGAGCTCGATCCGGCGCTCGACCTCGGCAGGGGGCATCCGCTCAATAGCCCATCAACGGGCGATAGGCGTGCCAGAAGCCGCGGATCGAGGCTTCGGTGGTGCGAGTGTTGTCGGAGCGGTGATCGAACCCGCCCATCTCGATCACCGAATGCTCGTCCTCGGAGCCGACGATTGCGCGCTGGACAAAATTGCCGACCGCGCCGTCTTCCATCGACACATAACCGGCCGGGCCGACGAGGTTGCTCTGCAGCAGACGCCGCTCGGTCATCGCGTCGTCATCGTCTTCGAAGCCGAGATAAATCCATTGCAGCTCGGTCTCGGCCGGACCCTTTGGCAGCACCAGGCGCAGCGCCACCGAATTGTGGATCTGCTGGACGATGAAGTTCGGGAAGACGCTTAGGATCTGGACCGTGATGTCGTCGCCGAACTCGTCGGTCGAATCGAGGAGGCGCGGGTCGGCGAGGCTCAGCCCATCGCGCATCGACTGGATGCTGGCGTAGAGCTTGTCGCTTTGCGCGGCGCCGACCGTGTCGGTGCGGCCGCGGGTGTAGCTGGTGTGGTTGCCACCACTTTCGCTGACCGCGACCCCGCCGCCGGCGGTCAGTCGGCTGACGCGGAACGTCGTGAAAAACGTGTGCAACAAGGTCGCGTGATAGGTGTCCTTGGTGTTCTCGACATAGAGCTTCCAGTTGTTGTGCAGGACCTGCGAGGTCGTGCCGAGGATTTTCGGCTTGGCTCGCATCACCCGGCCGAGCCGCCCGCCGATCTCGTTGCCGATATACTCGGCAAGCGGCGGCGCCTCGTCCGACAGCGTGCCGAACACCAGCCCGGCGAAATGGTCGGTGCGCAGCTTCCTCATGCCGTGGTCTTCGAGTTTGAAGCTCTCCGGCATGCCGCCCTTGCCGCCGATGCCGCGGCGAAACGCGACGCTGCGCAGATTGCCGGCGAGATCGTAGTTCCACGAATGATAGACGCAGGTCAGCCCGTCGTCGGTGTGCCCCTGGCGCTTCAGGCAGACGAGGTTGCCGCGATGCGCGCAGCGATTGACCATGGCGTGGATTTCGCCGTCGTCGCCGCGGGTGACGACGACCGGTGTCTCGCCGAGAAATGTCGTCTTGTAGTCGCCCGGGTTGGGCAGCTCGTTCGCCATGACCAGGAACTGCCAGGTCGGCCCGAGGAACAGCCGGTCGAGCTCGGTGCGGTAGACGTCCGGGTCCGAGAACACGCGATAGGGAACGCGCGCATTGCCCTCCTTCGGCCAGGCAAGGTTGTGCGTATCCATGCGGCGATCCTCCGGTCAGGCGGACGGGGTAACGCTCACGGTATCATGAAACCGCCCATAATCGATGGCCCGGCGCCCGTCCTCGGTCCAGCCGATAATGTCGGCGAAGCGGTGGTTCCAGAGAATTTCGTGAGGCAGATAGGAGGCCCGGGCCTGCACCGGCTGCACCAGAGTCTCGTCGACGCCGCTGGCGCTGACCACCAGCTCGGCGTTGACTGAGGCCATCCTTTCAGCCGACGCGCCGTGGAGGGGGCTTTGCGCATCGATCTCATGGATCGCCGTAAAGGTCAGGGCGAAGATCGGCGAGCGATCGCGCACCAGCTTCAGGTCGTAGAAGCGCCGCAACAGGCTCCCCTCCTCGGTGAGCTCGTCGCGCACCAGGGTCATCGAGACATGGGCCGCGAGTAGCTGGTTCTGCCGCTGATTGGCGAGCCGCACGGTGAGTGCGGGCTTGCTGTTATACGGCCCGACCACCGCGACCTGGCTGAACATGATCCGCGCCGTCGGGCGCGAGAAGCGGGCGAACACCAGGCCGGTCGTCAGCGCGACGAACATCAGCCCCACCGCCGTCTCTAGGGTCATCAGCAAATTGGCGTAGACCGTCGCCGGCGACATCACGCCATAGCCGATCGTCGCCATCGTCTGGACGCTGAAAAAGAACGCATCGAGGAACGAGCCGGCATGCGCGTTGGTGATCGCGCCCGGCTGCAACAAGTAAAGCACCGCGAAAAGCAGATTGGCGACCAGATAGCTCGATGCGCCGAGCGCGAAAAAGCTCGGCCAGCCCATCTTCAAGACGCGGTGGTAAATATCGTCGAACCACGGCCTCTCGAGCCCGACCGAGATGACTTCGTCGGCTCGACCGTGCGCGATCAGATGAGCGAGGCTAGCTTCGACGCCGTCGGGCGGCTCGTGGCTCAGCGGCGGCGTGCTATGGCGCCGCCGCCGTGCCGGCACGACGGATTTTCGCGGCTTGCCGCGTTCCGGAGTTACCCGGCCATCGGGCATCTATCCGCCGTAATAGACGTTGTCGCCGAGGTCGCGCATTTCGAGGATCGCGCTGTCGAGCCGGCCCGAGATCGGGTTCGGCACATGCGCCTCGACGACCTCCGCGACGACGATGTGGTGGTCGCCCTGCTCGACAATCGTCGAGACCTTGCATTCGACCGCTGCCAGCGCGGCGTCGAGGATCGGAGCGCCGTTGCCGCCCTTGTGGATGTCCTGGCCCGAGAGCTTGCCGCCATCGAGTGCCGCCGGCTTGAAGAAGGTGAAGGCGAGGCCTTTGTGTTCCTTGCCGAGCATGTTGAGCGTGAAGTTCTTGGTGCCTTGGATAATCGCGTAAGCGTGACTGTCGGTCTTGACCCCGACGACGACAAGCGGCGGCGCAAACGCGGTCTGCGTCACCCAGTTGACCGTTGCGCCGGCGACATTGCCTTTGCCGTCATCCGCGGTCAGCACATAGATGCCGTAGGGGATCATGCGAAGCGCGGTCTTCTTGGCGTCAGCGTCCATGGTTTCCTCCGTCTTGGTCCACTGGGGGTCGGATCAGTCGGCGCGCATTCCATCGCACGCGGCGGCGGGTGGCAAGACCCGCTGCACCCTTCGTTGTTATTCCGGGGCATCGCGCAGCGATGAACACGGAACCTATGAACACGGACAGTACGATGTTGGCGAGAACCCGTGCTCAAGGGTTCTCGCTTTCGCGGGAATGACGCCTGGGGCCGCTACTTCCGTCCGCAGGCGGCCAGCCCCTTTTGCAGCGCGGTGAAGGATTGCGTTGGCGCCGGCATCAGCCAGCGGAAGCCCTTTTCGACGAGCTTTTCGACATTGTTGGCGTCGACATGCGGGTGGCCGCAGGGGATGTTGTGGTCCTTGCAGATCGCCAGGATCTCGTCGATCGCGGCGGCGACCTCGGGATGCTCGTATTGCCGCGGGAAACCCATGTCCTGCGACAGGTCGCCCTCGCCGACCAGCACGACGCCGATGCCCGGCACCTCCTTCAGCATTTGCGGCAGGTTGCGGATCGCCCGCTTCTCCTCGCACATGATGACGACCAGCACCTCGCCCTCGGGGTTGAGCGGCCAGGTATCGGCGCGCTTGTAATAGGTCTGCTGGTCGATGCCCCAATAGCACGCGGCGGTGCGCGGTGCGTCGCCGCGCTGCCCGGCCGGCTCGTAGTATTTCGCTACCCGCGGCCGCGGATAACGGCAGGCCTGCACGGCGTTGCGGGCCTCGTCGACTGTCGAGACATGCGGCCAGACGATCCCGTAAACGCCGATATCGAGCACCTGCTTGGCGATGAATTGGTTCAACTCGCCGCCATTGGGGGGGATACGCACCATTGGCGCGACGGCGGGTGCGAGGCTCCCCGACTTCACGATCTGCGCGCGGTCGAGCATGTATTGCATGCAGTCGCGCAGCTGACGGATGTCGTAGGGATTGTGCTCCATCTCGAAGACGACGCCGTCATACGGCTGGGCGGCGATCGACTGCGCCGCGCCGATCTCGGCCGGCGAGAAGGTCACAAAAGTCGGCTTGCCGCTTTCCAGCGCGCGGATCGCCGGGTTGAGGCGGGGCAGGTCGGGCATGGCGAAGCTCCCTCGAGATGTGGCTGTCGATATGGCGGTTAGGTTTTTTTAAACCGTAGGCGCGATGCTGGCACCAGGGAATAGGGGTGGGGTAGACGCCGGGATGCTTTTTCATCGGCCCGAATTGAGGGTGCGTTGCCCTTCGCGCGGTCTTGCGCTGGTGGCGCCCGACCGCGATCGGCTGCTGGATGCCTGCGAAGAAAGCCGGCGTCGCCGCTTGCAACGCACTCTGGGTGCGGCGTCGGCGGAGGAGCCGCCGTGGGAAGTCCAATGGCAAAAGATGCCCGGGGACGTTCTCAAGCCTGAGGACGTCGTGGTCACGCTGCATCGCGATGGCGTCGTGGTCGAGCTCGCATATGCGCAAAAAGGCGTTCTCGCTGAATGGCTGGTGACGCGCGGTACGAAAGTCGCCATGGGCACCCGCCTGGCGGTCCTCGAACGACGGGCAAAGCCTGCAGCCGTGCCGGTGCCCGTGCCCGAGCAGCCGTCTAACGCCATTCTTCGCCAATTCCTTGCCCGTCAGCACCGCGACGCCGAGACGATCGCCGCGCTACAAACCGAACTCGCGTTGTTGCAGACACGGCTCAATTCCGGGCCGGTTTCGGGCGGTGACGCCAAGTTCCGCCGGCTCAAACGCGAATTCAGCAAGCGCTTCCATCCCGACGCGTCAAAGGCAGGGGACGTGGAGCGCGACCGCCGGGCGCGGGTGTTCCAGGAATTCTGGCCGGTGCTCGAGGAAATCGAGCGCTCATAAGGCCCCTTGATCGCCACCGACACCTGAGTTGCAATCAGCCGCGTGCCAGGAGGCGAACGCGGCGATGATCAGCGACCCGATCGAGTTCGAATTGTTCAAGAACGCGCTGTTCGGCGTCGCCGATGAGATGGCGCTGACCGTCTTTCGCACGACCTATTCGGGCGTGCTCAAGGACAACATGGATTATTCGACCGCCATGTTTGACGGCGCGGGGGTGCTGGTGGCGCAAGGGCTGACCTTGCCGGGCCATCTCGGCTCGATGCCGACCGCGATGGCCTCGGTGCTCGAAACCTTTGGCGACGACATCCACCCAGGCGATGTCTTTGTCTTCAACGACCCGTTCAGAGGCGGGATGCATTTGCCGGATGTGTTCGCGTTTAAGCCGATTTTCGCTGAAGAGACGCGCGTCGCCTGGGCCTGCGCAGTGTGCCACCACACCGACGTCGGCGGCCGCGTGCCGGGGTCGAACGCTAGCGATTCGACCGAGATCTACCAGGAAGGGCTGCGTATCCCGCCCCTGAAGCTCTACGACAAGGGCCGGCGCAACGAGACCCTCTTCAGCCTGATCGAGACCAACGTGCGCGTGCCGGTGAAGGTGTTCGGCGATCTGCGCGCTCAGCTCGCCGCCTGCCATATCGCCGAGGCGGCGCTCATCGAGATGGCGGCGCGCTACGGCAACGCGAAGCTCCAGGACTACATGACCGAGCTGGTCGATTACGCCGAGCGCATGACCCGCGCGGCGCTCAACGAGTTGCCGGACGGTGTCTACGACTTCCTCGATCATATTGACGATGATGGGATCGATGTCGGCGTGCCGATCCCGTTGAAGGTCACGATCACTAAGACCGGCGATAGCATCAAGGCCGACTGGACCGGCACTGCTCGCCAAGTCAAGGGAGCGATCAACAACACGCTCTCCTACACGAAGTCGGCGAGCTATTGTGGCATCCGCTCGATTCTGCCGCAGAACATTCCGACCAATGAGGGCGTGTTCCGCGCGATCACGGTGGAGGCGCCTGAAGGCACCATCGCCAACATGACGCTGCCCGGCGCTTGCGCGGCGCGTGGCCTCACCGGCTTCCGCATGGTCGACTGCATGTTCGGCGCGCTCGCCAAGATGCTGCCCGACCGGGTCTTCGCCGCGTCGGACGGCGGCAATACCGGCGTCTCGATCGGCGGCTGGGACACAAAGCGCAAGCCGTTCATCTATGTCGATTTCACCTGCTGCGCGTGGGGCGGCCGGCCGGATGCCGACGGGCTCGACGGCAATTCCAACATCTACGCCAACATGGCCTCGCAGCCGATCGAGGTGACCGAGACCGAGCAGCCGCTGCAGATCACCGCCTACGAGTTCATTCAGGACGCGATGGGGCCGGGAAAATGGCGCGGCGGCGCGCCGTTCCGCCGCGAATACAAGCTGCTGGCGGAGGAGGCGATCCTCCAGGTGCGCTCCGACCGGCGCGAGTTCCGCCCCTACGGACTCTATGGCGGCGGGGCGGGCAAGCCGTCGATGAACTACCTGAACCCGGACCGCAACCCCGGCCCGCTGCCCTCGAAACTGACAATGAACATGAAAAAGGGCGACCTGTTCCGCCACGAGGTCGCCGGCGCCGGCGGCTGGGGCGACCCCCTGGAGCGCGACCCGGCGCTGGTGCTTAAGGACGTGCGCAACGAATTCGTCAGCCGCGCGGCCGCGCGCATAGATTACGGCGTGGTCATCGAGGGCGATGACGTCGATGAGGCCGCAACCAGCGCGCTGCGACGGCAGATGCGCGATAAGCGCAACTGGGCCGAAGCTCCGGTTTACAGCTGGGGACTGGCGGCAAAATAGATGAAATCTTTCCGCGCCGGGGTCGATATCGGCGGCACCTTTACCGACATCGTGCTGCTCGGCGAGGGCGGCGAGCGCTTCACCAAGAAGGTCTCCTCGACCGTCGACGATTATGCCCGGGCCATTGTCGACGGGCTCTCGGAGTTGCTCGGCGAGATCGGCGGCGGGCGGATCGTCGAGCTGCTGCACGGCACTACGGTCGCCTCCAACGCGATCCTCGAGCACAAGGGCGCGAAGACCGGGCTCATCACCACGCGCGGGTTTCGCGACGTACTGGAAATACGCAACCTCCGTATGCCGCGGCTCTACGACATGTCGTGGACCAAGCCGCCGCCTCTGGTCGAGCGACGCCTCAGGGTCGAGGTCGACGAGCGCATCAACGCACAGGGCGGGATCGATAAGCCGCTCGACGAGGCGAGCGTCGAGAGCGCCGCCGCCTTTCTCGTGAGCGAGAGGGTCGAGGCGATCGCGGTTTGCCTGCTGCACTCCTACCTCAATCCGGCGCATGAGGAGCGCGTCAAGGAGATCGTCGCCCGCCTGGCGCCGGCGACGACCTTGTGCATCAGCGCCGAGGTGCTGCCGGTCATCAACGAATACGAGCGCTCGTCGACCACGGTCATCAACGCCTATGTCCGCCCGGTGGTCGAGCGCTACCTCAACCGCCTCATCGCCGAGACTAAGCGCATCGGCATCGCGGTGTCGCCGCTCTTGATGCAGTCGAATGGCGGGCTCACTACCGCCAGGGCCGCGGCGGTGACGCCGATGCACATCATCGAGTCGGGGCCAGCGGCCGGTGTCGTCGGTGTGCAAGCGCTGATGCGGCGGATCGGCGTCAAGAACGCGATCTCGTTCGACATGGGCGGCACCACCGCCAAGGCGTCGCTGATCGAGAACGGCGAGGTGACGCGCGCTGCTGAGTACCAGGTCGGCGCCGGCATCGTTTTGGGTTCGAGGCTGTTGTCGGGCGCCGGCTACACGCTGAAGGTGCCGGCGATCGACCTCGCCGAGATCGGCGCGGGCGGTGGCTCGATCCTGTGGATCGATGCCGGCGGCGCGCTGCAGGTCGGGCCGCACAGCGCGGGCGCTTCGCCCGGCCCGGTCGCCTACGACCAGGGCGGCGCCGAGCCGACCGTCACCGACGCCAATCTCGCGCTCGGCTATCTCAACCCGGGCCACTTGGTCGGCGGCGCGGTGAAGCTCAACATCGACAAGGCGCGCGCGGTGCTGACCGAGACGATCGCGAAGCCGCTCGGCATGAGCCTCGAAGCCGCGGCCTATGGCGCGCATCTGATCGCCGCGTCGACGATGATCCGCGCGTTGAAAGCCGTGTCGAGCGAGCGCGGCCGCGACCCGCGCGAATACGCGCTTGTCGCGTTTGGCGGCAACGGCGCGATCTTCGCGGCCGGCATGGCGCAGGAAATCGGCATCGGCAAAGTGCTGATCCCGCCCTCGGCTGGGGTGTTCTCGTCGTTCGGGCTGCTCTACGCCGAGGTCGAATACTACTTCACCCGCACCCGCAAACTGCTGCTGCGCGGCGCCGACCCGGCCGCACTGCAGGACGTGCTGGCGGGTCTCGAAAGCGAGGCGCGCACCCGGCTCGGCGAGGATGGGTTCGCCGCTGACAAGATCGCGATTAGCCGTTTCGCCAGTCTGCACTATCAGGGCCAGTCGTTTGAGCTGCGCGTGCCGGTCGCCGCCGGGGCGCTCGACGCGGCGGCGCTGGCGGTGATCGAGGAGGCGTTCGGCGTCGAGCACGAGCGCACCTACGGGCACCGCGCCGGGGTCGACGAGCCGGTCGAGCTGGTGAGCCTTGAAGTCATCGGCCGCGGCATCCCCGATCGGCCGCGTGCGGAATCCGCAGCCGCGGCGAGCCTCGCGCCCGATATCGCGATCGCCGCGCCGACCCGCCGCGCCTATTTCGGCCCGTCATCAGGCTGGCTCGATGCCCGCGTCGTCAATCGCAGCGACCTCGCTGCACCGCATGAGGGCCCCTGCATCGTCGAGGAATACGACGCGACCTGCGTGATCCCGCCCGGTTGGACGGGGCGGCTCGATGTATTTGGGAATATCGAGCTGATAAACCTCTAGGGCAGGAGTTCCCCGGGTCAATCCCGAGGATGACCGCTCAGGCGGTCACCTTCACCAGCTTGTGGATCACCCGGCGCTTCTTCGGCGCGTCGCCGTCGGAGAAGCGCGACCACGAGCGGCCGCTGAGTTCGCCGACATAGATGTTGCCCCGGCTGTCGACGGCGATGCCGTGCGGCGAGGTGAAGCCGCCGGCGAACATGCCGCCCGGCGTCTTGCCGAGCTGCGCCATGACCTCATGGTTCTTGGTGGTGTGGATGCTGACGCGCGGGCCGATATTGGGCCACAGCCGGTTGATCTCGCCGGCCGGGCCGCCCTCGCCGATATAGCAGAGCGGGTGCGCGCCGCGCCCGAGGCACATGCCGTTGGGACGGTGGAGATAATTCCACTGCGTCTCCCACTTGCCGTCGCCGTTGAAGATCTGCACTCGGTGGTTCTCACGGTCGGCGACGTAGAGCCAGCCGTCGGGGTCACAGCAGATATTGTGCGGGATGTTGAACTGGCCGGGATCGGTGCCCGGCTCGCCCCAGGACGACAGCAGCTTGCCGCCGGGCGTGTATTTGTGGATGCGGGCGTTGCCGTAGCCGTCGGAGATGTAGAGGAAATCGCCCTGCGGCGAGAGGCAGGTGTGGGTGCAGCGGTGGAACGGCTCGCCCGACATGTAAGGCGAGGGGTTTCCGGGCACGCCGAGCGTCAGCAGCACTTTCCCATCGAGCGTGCAGTGGCGGACGGTGTGGTCGGCGTCGTCGGTCAGCCAGATCGTATCGTCGGGCGCGACATGGACACCATGCGGCCGGGGAAACAGACCCTCGCCCCAGCTGCGCAAGAAGTTGCCGTCCTTGTCGAACACCGCGACCGGGTGGTCGCCGCGATTGAAGGCGTAGACATTGTCCTTGCTGTCGACGCCGACCGCGGCGCAATCGCCGAGGACGATCTCGTCGGGGATTTTCGCCCAGTCTTCTTGGACTTCGAAGGTGTAGTCGCCGTTGCCGAGCCGCACCGCCGCCATCGCATCCTCCTTCAACCCGTGTCATTGCGAGCCGCCGAAGGGCGGCGCGGCAATCTCTTTTGCCTTGTGTGCCTCGGGCAGGGAGATTGCTTCGTCGCTCTGCTCCTCGCAATGACAGTGTTGGCGCGGGCAATTGAGCACGCGCGCATTGGTGGTCTGCCGCTCCGTTGGTTGACAGGCTGGGCGCTCTCCAGTGCAGTCGCATTAACCGAAAAGTCATGCCGCCGCCCGGCTCGCGAAGCAAAGGGCGGCGCCTTTGCGAGGGGACGCGGGGATGTTCGAGCGGCTTGATGCAACCCGGTCGCTGACCGCCAACCAGATGCGGATCATCGCCGCCGCGATCCTCGGCGACATGCTCGAATTCTTCGACTATTTCCTCATTGGCTTTGTGCTCGCGTTTATCGTCGGGCCATGGGGGCTGAGCTTTGGCCAGTCGGCGATCATCCTCTTGTCGTCCGGTGTCGCGGCCATTCTCGGCGCCTTTATCTGGGGCCGGCTCGCCGACCGGATCGGCCGGCGCGCGGTCTTTATCTGCACGGTTCTCAATTTCTCGATCGCTACCGGTATCCTCGCGCTGACCCCCGATCACGGCTGGATTTTCCTCAGCGTATTCCGCTTTCTCGTCGGGTTTGGGGTCGGCGGGCTTTATTGCGTCGACCTGCCGCTGGTTCAGGAATTCGTCCCGGCGTCGAAGCGTGGCTTTGTCGGCGGGCTGGTGACCGCGTTCATCCCGCTGGGTGTGATGATCGGCTCGATATTGGGCGCCTATCTGGCGCCGGTCGTCGGCTGGCGCGGTCTGTTCGCCTGCGGCTTGATCCCTGGCCTCTTGACCCTGCTGGTGCGCGCCTGGGTCCCGGAATCGCCACGCTGGCTGTTGCGCATGGGGCGGCCGGAGGAAGCGCGCCGCTCGCTCGCCTGGGCGCTGATGGTGCCGCCCGAGGAATTGCCGATGCCCGTCCTCGACCCGGCGAGCACTTATCAGCCGCGTTGGCGCGAGCTGTTTCGCTACCCGCGCAGCATGGCGGTGTCGTGGCTCAGTAATCTCGGCATGCAGACGACCGGTTACGGCATCCTGTTGTGGGCGCCGACACTGTTTGTCCTGCAGCTTGGCGTGACGCCCCAGCGCGCCTCGTTTCTGCTGATCTTTGTCAGCCTTGCCGGGTTTGTCGGGCGGGTGACATTTTCGGCGCTGTCCGAAGCGATCGGGCGGCGCGGCGCGGGTGCGCTCCAGGGTTTTGGCAGCGCCGCGATGGTGCTCGCCGCAGGCTTTCTGCACGACCAGTATATCGGTGCGATCTCGCTGTTCTGGCTGTTTCTCGTCGCCGCCGATTTCTTCTTTGACGGCGGATCGGCGATCATGGGCCCCTACGCGGCGGAGGTGTGGCCGGCCGGGCTGCGTACGACCGGGATGGGCTCGGCCTATGGCTTTGGCGGGATCGGCAAGATCATCGGACCGATCGGGCTGGCGCTGATTGTCGGCTCGTCGAACATCGTCAAACCCGTTGTGACGATCGCCGCGATCATCCCGTCCTTTATCTACCTCGCCAGCTGGTCGGCGATGGCCGGCATCGCCTATTGGTTTATCGGCTTTGAGACGAAGGGCCGCTCGATCGAGGAGATCGACGAGACCCTTGCCGCGGGCGGCCGCAGCAAGCGACCCGCCGCGGCGGTCGGGGTACGCCGCACGGTCTAGCGCCGCGTGGTCTAGTAGTTCGCCTGGCACGACGAGGCTGTTGAACTTCTCGATCTCGCCGGGCTTTATGAAGCGAGCAACCCAGCGGAGCCAACCATGCCCACCACGCCCAGCGGCCTCATCTATCGTGATAACGAAGTCGGGACCGGCGCCGAAGCCGCCGCCGGCAACAATGTGTCGGTGCACTACACCGGCTGGCTGCAGGAGCCGAATGGCGACAAGGGCAAGAAATTCGACAGCTCGGTCGATCGCGGCCAGCCGTTTGGGTTTCGGCTCGGCGCCGGGATGGTCATCAAAGGCTGGGACGAGGGCGTTGCCGGGATGAAGGTCGGCGGCAAGCGCACGCTCGTCATCCCGTCCGAGCTCGGCTATGGCGCGCGCGGCGCCGGCGGCGTCATCCCGCCCAACGCGACGCTGATCTTCGATGTCGAGCTGTTGGGGGTTTAGCCCGCCCGTTTCCGACACGAAGCTTTTATCAGGCTGTTCACCGCCTGTTATCCGCCTGTTATTGGGTTCGATAACAGGCGGTGGCTTGCGTCCTGGCCGCGGCATTAGCAGAGGCCAGAACCAGGACAGGGCGAATTGAACGGCTGCGAGCATTAAGAACATATAGAGAACATCGCCGCGTTGTCAAGAGTGGCGACTGCGGGTAACTTACCGGCATGTCGGAGCGATGGGTATTTGAGGTCGTGTGCTGTTTCTGCGGCCAGACGGTCGAGCAGACATACCCCGATCCTTGCACGGTGGTCGTAAGTACCCCCAGAGAGGGTAACGGCGAGTGGCAGCAGTTTTATTGCCATACCGACTGTTTTCGCGAGCGGTTGGCAAACATTGCGCGCTCTGAAATGCGCTTCTAAAGCCCACGGAAATCAGCCGGTGGCTGGGACCGGCGATTCTGTCTTCAATTTGTGGTGCTCGACCACTCGCCTTCGGCCGCGGTTGTTGCAGCTTCCTGGGTGCACCGTGCTACCCGATCTGCCGCGATGTCATGAGCAGTCAACGGACGCACTGGCCTAGATATATTCGGTTAGCATCGCGGCGGCGCCTCCGAGGACGATGACCCCGGCGGCACCTCCAAATAGGCTCTCGGCAAGCTTGCTCGAAATGATGAACGGCCGCCAACGGCTCGGGCCGTTCGGCGAACACCAAAAAATTACAAAGCTGGTCGTGACGCAGACCGACACCATGAGGTAACGAATCACGGTCGACGGATGGGCGAAATGCACCGCGCCCGCGAACCCACCGCCAAGGAATCCCAGGGCGCCCGCCACAACGAAGCACAAGGCGACGTGACCAAGCAGCGCGCGCTGCTCCACGCTGTCATCGACAAATTCCTGCATCAGCGCGTCCTCTGCATTCACCGATACAATCCTTCACTTTTTTTCTGCGCGAAGGCTTTTCGTGCAACGTCGACGCAGCCGTCGCTGAGCCGAAGCTCATGAAGGAAGCCGACGTTTTTCATCAGCACAGCCAACTGCGCGTTTGTCGTGCGGATTTCGCGATTTACTCGCAGCGCGGCGCATGCCGCCCAACCCATGAGTAGCGGGCCGACCATCGCGGCCAGCCACCAATCAGGTACCCGTATGCCCCAATAGGTCAGGATAAGGCCCATGACCACCAGGAAGCACAATAGGGCGCGTTGGACTCTCGCCTCGCTCATCCAAGAGACTATCGGCGAAAATGATTAATCAAGGATTGTCTGGAGCGCGTAGATCCTGCAGTTCGCGTCAGCTAGAAATCCCATCGCGCGTCTTGGCGAACGCTCGCGACTACCGCCCTTGGAAATTCGGCAGCCGGCGCTCTGCATAAGCCTTGATGCCCTCGCCGAAATCCTCGGTACGGCGCAGCCAATCCTGCTCGACCAGCTCACGCTCGGTGGCGGCTTCGGCGGCCTCGACAAAGCCGCGGCGCATGGTTTCGCGGGTCGCCAGCACGGCGAGCGGCGAGGACTGTGCGATTTCCAGCGCGAGCGCCTGGGCGGCGCTGCGGACCTCGGCTTGCGGCACGAGCAGATCGGCGAGGCCGATGCGCACCGCCTCGTCGCCTGGGATGCGCCGGCCGGTGTAGAACAACAGCGCGGCCTGCTGCTCGCCGACGAGGCGCGGCAGCGTGTAGGTGAGGCCAAAGCCGGGGTGAAAGCCGAGCCGGTTGAAATTGGCGCTGAACCGCGCCTCGGCGCAGGTGACGCGGAAATCCGGCACCAGCGCGAGACCGAGCCCGCCGCCGACCGCGGGGCCCTGGATTGCGCCGACGATCGGCTTTTTGGCGCGGAAGAGGCGGCTCGCCTCCTTGTAGAGGTGTTTGCCGGCGCCGCTGCGCGAGCCTTCGTTGACCGTGCCGGTGTCCATCCGCTTCGAGAAATCGGCGCCGGCGCAGAACGAACGTCCCTCGGCGCACAGCACGACCGAGCGGCAGGCATCGTCAGCGTCGATCCGCTCGAGCGCTTCGCCGATCTGCGCGATCAGGTCGCTGTCGAAGAAATTATGCGGCGGCCGGCGGATTTCGACGGTCGCGACATTGCCGTCGAGGCTGACGCCGATATCGCGATAGGTGCCGAGGTCGGTCATGGGATGCTCCTTAAAAATCGGGTTCATTGCGAGCGCAGCGAAGCAATCTCCGGCCGTCTTGGCCCTCTACCGGGGGAGATTGCTTCGTCGCTGTGCTCCTCGCAATGACGCCCAGTTACTGTTTCACGATCAGCGCGTCGACGACGCTGAGGCCCTCGCCCGCTTCGTGGACGATGACCGGGTTTAAATCGATCTCGGCGATCTGGTCGGCGTGGTCGGCCGCGAAGCGCGAGAGCGCGACCATCAGCTCGGCGAGCGCCTGGTTGTCGGCGGCTTTAGCGCCGCGCACGCCGTCGAGCAGCGCCGCGCCCTTCAATTCGCCGACGAGGGCCAGCGCCTCCTCGGCATCGAGCGGCACCGGCGCGAAGGCGACATCCTTCAGCACTTCGACATGGATGCCGCCGAGCCCGACCATCAGCATCGGCCCGAAGACGGGATCGCGGGTCACGCCGAGGATCATCTCCTGGCCGCGCTTGGCCATCGCCTGGACCAGCACGCCGTCGATCTTCGCGTTCGGCTGCGCCCGCTTCGCGTTGACCAGCACGGTGCGATAGCCCTCGCGCACCGCCGCGGCGCCGCTCAAGCCCAGCAGCACCGCGCCCGCCTCGGTCTTGTGCGCGATATCGGGCGACTGCACCTTGAGCGCAACGGCCCCGCCAATGCGCATCGCCGCTTCGCTGGCATCGTCCTCGCCGGTGGCGAGGAATTCGGGCACGCGCTTGACGCCATAGGCGGCGAGCAGCGCCTTTGCTTGCACCTCGGTCAGGATCTTGCCTGACTCGGCCAGCGCCTTTCCGACCGTGTCGCGCACCGATGCCGTCGTCGCGACCGGCGCAGCGCGGCGCGAGACCCGCTCGCGGAAGCTTCCGTAATCGGCGAGCGCCTTGATCGAGCGCGCGCAGCTTGGAAACGAGGTGTAGCAGGGAATGCCGACATCGGCGAAGGCGCCGATCGCGCCCGCGGTCGCGGTGGTGTAGGTCGCCATCAGGATCGGCTGCGGCGTCGCCGCGACGATGCCGTGAAGCTCCTCGGCGCGTTTGCGCGCGGTGGTCTCGTTGGCCACCGAGGAGATGAGCAGGATCGTGTCGATGCGCTGCGATTGACGTACCAGCTCGACAATCGGCGCATAGCCGACCTCGCCGATCGCTTGCGCGGTGGCGTCGATCGGGTTGAGCGCCGAGGCGTAGCTCGGCAGCAGCGCCATGATCTTCGCCTGCAAGTCCTTTTCGAGCTCGGGGACTTCCAGCCCGTGCGCCGACAGGATGTCGGCCATCCACACCGCGCTGCCGCCCGATCCGGTGATGATCGCGACGCGGTTGCCCTTTGGGAGGTTGCAGAACGCGAAGGCCGAGGCGACATCGACCATGTGGTCGATATCCTCGCCGCGGATGATGCCGTGGTGGCGGAACACGGCGTCGTCGATATCGCCGGATTGCGCGAGCGCCCCGGTGTGCGACGCGGCGGCGCGGCGGCCGGCGGCAGAGCGTCCGACCTTGGCGACGATCAGCGGCTTGCCGGCGGCGGCCGCCTTGTCTGCAACGGCGCGGAAGCGGGCCGGCTGCCGGATGCCTTCGAGGTAGACCATGAAGATGTCGGCGGCGCCCGAGTCCAGCGCCGCCTCGATATAGTCATGTGCCTCGAGCACGGTCTGGTTGCCCGAGCTGACCTGTGTGGTGAATTTGAGCTGGCGCGAGGCGCCGCGGCTGAGGAACGAAAAGGTCAGCGCGCCCGACTGGCACGACACCGCGATCGGCTTGGCGTGGCTGCCTTCGGGCAGCAGATTCTTGGTCGTGTCGTGAAACACCGGGCTGAAGGTCGCGACCAGCGGGCGCAGCGGGTTGACCAGCCCTTCGGAATTCGGCCCGCAGATCGCCATGTCGAGCTTTTCCGCGAGCGCGCGGAGCTGCGCGTCGCGCTGCGCGGCTTCTTCGCTCTTCTCTTCGCCAAAACCCGACGAGATGATGACGGCGGCGGGGATGCCCTTGGCGCCGCATTGCTCGATCGTCGAGATGACATGCGCCGCCGGCACGACGATCACCGCGAGGTCGACCGGTTCGGGGATATCCGCGACGCTCTT
Organism: Allostellaceae bacterium; assembly: GCA_035570495.1. Taxonomy (GTDB): domain Bacteria; phylum Pseudomonadota; class Alphaproteobacteria; order ATCC43930; family CGMCC-115725; genus DATARH01. The sequence continues at coordinate 27,029 of DATMLO010000013.1, forward strand.
GTACGCCTTGTGGCCGAGTACCTCGTCCTGGCTGCGCGTGACGGGATAGATCGGCCCGTCAAACCCATGGCCGATCAGCTGTTTGGTAAGCCGGCCACGGATCGACTCGTCGGCTGCCGCGCCGACGATGCAAAGGCTTTTCGGAGAGAGCAGGGGTCTAAGGTCGGGCATGTGCTACTCGTGTTGCAAGGCGGCCTTGCGTCCTTCGAGGCGCCTGACGGCGCACCTCAGGATGAGGGCCTTTCTAAACGGCATCACATAAATTTCCTCACCCTGAGGTGCTTCGCGCAGCGAAGCCTCGAAGGACGCACGATCGGCGATCCGCTCACCTGAGCCCCAAACCGCGGGCGATGATGCCGCGCAGGATTTCGCGGGTGCCGCCCTGGATGGTCAGCTTGGGGGCGATCAGGGTCGTGTAGTTGAGCGCTTGTTCGAAGCGGTCGTCATTGCTGTCGGGGTCGCTGTCGCCGCGCACCGGCGCCATCAGCCGCACCTTGTTGGGCAGCGCCTGCTCGAAATTGGTGCCGAGATCCTTGACGATCGAGGCTTCGGCGGCCGGTGTCTTGCCGGCCTGAAGCATCCCCGCCACCGACAACGACATGCGCCGCATGGTCGCGAGATGCGCGACCTCGCGGCCGATGCCCTCGGCCTGACGCTCGCTCGGCTCGGGGCCGACGATCCGCACCAGCTCGACGAGGCTCTGCAGGGTTTCGAGCCAGCGGTCGGGACCGCTGCGCTCATAAGCCAATTCGGCGCTCGCCTGCTTCCAGGCCATGTCGACCTCGCCGATCATGTGCAGATCGGGCACGAAGACATCGTCGAAGATGACCTCGTTGAAGTCGTGCGCGCCGGTCAGGTTGATGATCGGGCGGATGGTGATCCCCGGCGACTTCATCGCGATGAGGAATTGCGTGAGGCCGTGCCGGTGGTTTTCGGGTGTCTTGTTCGAGGTGCGCAAGAGGCCGATCATGTAGTCGGCCTGGTGTGCGTTCGACGTCCAGATCTTGCGGCCGTTGACCAGCCAGCCGCCATCTGTCTTGGTCGCGCGGGTCGACGCGGCGAACACGTCGGAGCCGGAATTGGGCTCGGACAGCCCAATGCAAAAGCACAACTCGCCAGAGACGATGCGCGGGACGATTTCCTTCCGCACCGCTTCCTGGCCGTAGCGCAGCAGCACCGGGCCGGATTGGCGGTCGGCGGTCGAGTAGTGCCGGGTCGGCGCGCGATGCGCCAGCATCTCCTCGGTCACGACGTAGCGTTCGAGCTGCGTGCGCCCGTGCCCGCCATATTCCTTGGGCCAGGTCATGCCGATCCAGCCCTTGGCACCGACCTTCTTGGCGAAGAGGGCGGCGTTGTCGCCGCGTTTGCCTTGCGGACTGAACGTGCCGGCATCGATCTCCTGCTTGAGGAAGGCGCGAACCTCCTTGCGCAGCTCCTTGCACTCGGGCGGCAGATCGGCGGGATCGAATTGGAAAGTGTTCTGCATCGTCGCCTCACGATCCTCTCGTCACGAACGGCCACAACTCGTCGGCGCCGGCGGCGGCGACCATGCGGCCGAGGCGCTCGGCCCACAGCGTCTCGTTGCCGAATTCCTCGCGCCAGCCCCAGAGGCGCCGCGTCGAATGGTGCAGCGTGTGCTCGTAGGTAAAGCCCATCGCGCCGTGCACCTGATGCGCGATCGCGGCGCCGGCGCCGGCGGCATCGCCGACGCGCAGCTTGGCGATCGCCACCTCGGCGGCGGTGATGTCACTGGTGATACCATTCGCGGCGATGGCCTCGGCCGCGCCGTCGGCCGCGGCGCTGGCGGCCGCGACCTCGCCGGCGAGCGCCGCGAGGTTGTGCTGCACCGCCTGGAACTTGGCGATCGGCCGGCCAAACTGGACGCGATCCATCGCGTAGGTCACCGACTGGTCGAGGATGCGTTCGAGCGCGCCCGCCATCTGCTGGGTGCGCGCGGCGGCGGCGATCAAGGTGAGCCGCGCCGGGTCGAGACCGGGCGCCGGCTTTGCGTCGAGCGCCGTGGCGCCGTCGAACGACACTGTGTCGCGCGGCTCGCCGGAGAGGCCGACGCCGGGGGTGATCGTCAACCCCTCGGCGGCGACCAGCGCGATAACCGGCTCGCCACCACGCGCCGCGACCACCGCAACGTGCTGAGCATCGCGGGCGAACGGCACATGCCGCGCCCGGCCTGAGAGCTTGCCCGCCGCGTCTATCGTGATGTTGCCGTCTTCGTGCACCGGGGCGATCGTCATGGGCCCGGCCGGCGCGGCGATCTTGGCTTCGGCTAGCAGCCAGCCGGCGAGCAAGGTCTCGGCGAGCGGCACCGGCGCCGCGAAACGGCCGGCGATGCGCAGCACCGCAAACCCGTCGCCAAGCTCCGCGCCGGCGCCGCCGAACTCGTCCGGCACCCACATCAGCGGCATACCCGACTCTTCGAGCGCGTCCCACAGCGCCTTGGGCCACTCGCCTTTCTCGGCCTTGTTGACCGTGTCGGCTTCGCAAAGGTCCTGAAAAATCTTGGTCGCAGTATCGGTAATGATCGAATCCGCCATGTCTCCTCCCGCGGCGCTCGGGCGATCGAAACAGAACCCCGAAGGATTGACAAGCGAAGGGTCGCTGTCATTGCGAGGAGCGCCTATGCGCGACGCGGCAATCTCTTGCCGAGGAGGGCCAAGACGGCGGGAGATTGCTTCGCTCCGCTCGCAATGACACGGTATTCGGGGAGGAACGCCCATGCTGATCGTCGATGCGCAGGTGCATATCTGGGGCGCCGATACGCCTGAGCGGCCGTGGCCGGTGGGCCATGCGCATCGCGCGCACCGGCCGCAGCCGTTCTCAAAGGACGATCTGCTGGCCGAGATGGCGGCGACCGGGATCGATCGCGCGGTCATCGTGCCGCCGTCCTGGGAGGGCGATCGCAACGACCTCGCGCTCGCCGCCGCGAAGGCGCATCCCGACAAATTCGCGGTGATGGGCCGGCCGCCGCTCGATGCGCCCGACCCGCACGCCCTCGACCATTGGCGCGAGCAGAAAGGCATGCTCGGCATTCGCGTCACGACGGCGGGCCACGGCGCACGGGCGCTGTTTACCGAGCCCGAGGGCGACTGGCTGTGGCAAGCGGCGGAGCGCGCGGGATTACCGGCGATGGTGTCGATCCCCGGCCTATTGTCGGAACTCGGCCGGCTCGCCGAGCGGCACCCCGGCATGCGTTTTGTGATCGACCATCTGGCGCTGGTGCGCGACGCCAAGGACGAGGCGGCATTTGGCGATCTGTCCGCGCTGATCGCGGTCGCGAGGCATCCCAATATCGCGGCCAAGGCCTCGGCGCTGCCGCGTTATTCGAGCGAGCCCTATCCCTATCGCCGGCTACACGCGCCGCTGCGCCGCGTGTTCGACGCGTTCGGGCCGCGGCGGTTTTTCTGGGGCACCGACATGACCGGCATCCCCTGCAGCTACGCGCAAGCAGTGACCCTGTTCACCGAGGAGCTGTCGTGGCTCAGGGGCGCCGATCTCGAGCTGGCGATGGGCCGGGCGCTGTGCGATTGGCTGGGGTGGCCCGTCTGAGAGGAAAGCGCTCAGTTCCCCTTCGTCAGCGCCAGCAGGGCTTCGCCGAGCGCCGGGGCGAGGCGCGCGCATTTGTCGTCGCTGACGCCGGCGCTGGTCAGCTGTAGCACCGCGCCGTTGTCGGTGTCACCGCCACCGGCGCCAAAAGTCACCGTGATCCCGCCATCGCCGCAATCGACCCCCCACATCACCGTCGCCGGCATCACGGTCACGCCGGAATTGGCGACGCTGCGGTCGACGATGATAAGGAGCCCGCCGCGAAAGCTGACCTCATTGCGCAGGCGACGCTGAAACTCGGCGGTCGCCTTGGCTTCGTCCTGCAGTAAGGTCGCATCGGACGCGGCGAGACCCGGATCGGCGGGCGCCTTGGGCTCGGCGAAGGCGGGCGACAGCGCGCCGACGGCAACCGAAGCAAGGGCGGCAAGCAGCAATCGGCGCATGGCGGTGTCTTTCATGGTGTCGGTCATGATGCCGGGCGGCAGCGCATCAGGCTGATCGGCTTTAATGACATGACGGTTTCGCCGCGCTGGTTGAGCGCCTCCACAAGGCCGGTGACGACGCCCTGACCTGGTTTCGAGCGCGACAGCCGCGCGCTCTCGATCGTGACGCGCAGGCTGAGGCTGTCGCCCGGCCGCACCGGACGCAGCCAGCGCAGCTCGTCGAGGCCGGGCGAAGCGAGGTTGCCCGGGGTCGGGACAAAATGCTTGACCATCAGCTGCATCACCAGGCTGCCGGTGTGCCAGCCGCTGGCGATGAGCCCGCCGAACTGGCCCGCCTCGGCCGCAGCCTTGTCGATATGCATCGGCTGCGGGTCATAGCGCCGGGCGAATTCGAGGATGTCTTCCTCACTGACCGTGATCGGCCCGCCGACATAGACCGCGCCGACCGGGTAGTCCTCGAAATAGCGGCCCGGCTTCTCATGAATCTGTTTGTCGCGCACGGGTTCAGTCATCGTGGTCAGTCGTCACGTCGCGGGTCGGGGAAATCGATGATGCGGACGTCTTCGCTGGCCGTGTCGAGCACGGCGCAGCTTAGCTGGCGGCCGTTGCCGTGATCGCGGGCGTCGCCGGCCGAGCCGGGATTGATCACCAGCACGCGGCCGATCCGCTGCGCCAGCTGACGGTGGGTGTGGCCGTAGAGCACGAAATCGGCGTCCGCCTCGGCAAACCTGGCGAGCTGCGGGTGGTCCGGGTAGATATAGGCGCCGCGCGGCTCCCATGGCGTCGAGTGAACCAGCAGCACCCGCTTGCCGGCGCAATCGAGCGCGGTGCGGTGCGGCCGGCTTTGCAGCCAATCCATCAGCTCGTCGTCGTTGTCGGCGCGCGCCCGCGCCCGCTCGCCGAGCGGGCCAAAAAACACCTCCTCGTGGTTGCCGAGAATGGTGTGTGCCTGTCGCTCGCGCAGCAGGCGGACGACGTCGTTCGAGAAGCGGTATTCCCAGATGCTGTCGCCGAGGCAGATCAGCTCGTCGATGTCGCCCATCAGCGCCAGCGCCCGGTCGAGTCCGGCGGCGTTGCAATGAATGTCCGAAACGATGCCTAAGCGCAATTCACGGTTCCCGTCGTGGCGGCGCGCGATCTTGAAGCGAGGCCGGCTTTAGTCAAAGCCGAATTCGCGATACCCTGATCTGCACTCATGCTCTTTAGGTAAGCCCCCCATGGACAACCGTGCCTTCGCCTCGGCGACCCAGCTCGCCGCCGATATCCGCGACCGCAAGATCGGCTGCGTCGAGCTCCTCGACTTCTTCCTGGCGCGCGCCGACACGCACAACCCCAAGCTCAACGCGATCGTCGTGTGGCAAATCGACAAGGCGCGCGCCCGCGCCCGCGCCGCCGACGAAGCGCTCGCCAAGGGCGAAAACTGGGGGCCGCTGCACGGCGTGCCGATGACAATCAAGGAGTCGTTCAACCTTGCCGGGCTGCCGACGACCTTTGGCAATCCCGTGTGGAAGGGCAATATCCCGGCCGCCAACTCGGTCGTGGTCGATCGACTGGAAAGCGCTGGCGCGGTCATCTACGGCAAGACCAACGTGCCGTACATGCTCGCGGACTCGCAGAGCTTCAACGACATCTACGGGACGACCAACAACCCGTGGGACCTTGCCCGCGGGCCGGGCGGCTCGTCAGGCGGGGAGGCGGCAACCCTCGCCGCCGGGCTGAGCGCGCTCGGCGCCGGCAGCGATATCGGCGGCTCGCTGCGCAACCCAGCGCATTTCTGCGGCGTCTACGGCCATAAGCCGAGCTGGGGGCTGATCCCGACGCGTGGCCACAGCCCGCCGGGCATTGTCACCCCGACCGACATTTCGGTGGTCGGGCCGATGGCGCGCCACGCCGAGGATCTGGCGCTAGCGCTTGGCATCCTCGCCGGACCCGACCTCTTACAGCAGACGGCATGGCGAGTCGTGCCGCCGCCGCCGCGCGGCCGCAGCCTCAAGGATTTTCGCGTCGCGGTCTGGACCTCGGCGTCCGAAGCGCCGATCGACGACAGCGTCGCGGCGCTGATCGCCAAAGCGGTGGCGGCGATCGGTGAGGCCGGCGCCAAGGTCGACGAGAGCGCCCGGCCGAGCGTCACGCTCGCGGACAACCATCGGCTCTTCATGCAGCTGCTGCGCGCCGCGACCGCCGGCCGGCTGACCGACGAGGCCTTTGCCGAGCAGGTCAAGATTGCCGAGACGCTCTCGCTCGAGGACACGAGCCCGCGCGCCCACGTCGCTCGCGGCGCCACGATGTCGCATCGCGCCTGGGGCCGCGCCAACGAGCAACGCAGCAAGCTGCGTTACCAGTGGCGCGATTTCTTTACCCAATACGATGTGCTGCTGGCGCCGGTCGCGGCGACCGCGGCATTCCCGCACGACCACAACCCGGATGTCGGCGCGCGGCGGATCATGATCAACGGCGAGCCGCACCCGCCTGTCGAGATCACCTGGGCGGGGCTTGCCGCGCTGTCCTATTTGCCAGCGACCGCCGCGCCGATCGGCTTGACGGCCGATGGGCTACCGGTCGGGCTGCAGATCATTGGGGCCGAAGGCGAAGACCCGACGACGATCGAATTCGCTCGTCTGCTCGCCGGCGAGATCGGTGGTTTTGTGCCGCCGCCCGGCTACGAATAGGCTCGCCGGTGAGCCGTCGCGATCGCGGCGATCACGGCGTCGATCGATTTGGCGCTTGAAATCGGACGCAGGCCGGTAGCATTGGTAGGCATGTCCAGTCCGAGCGACGCCGCCGGCGCGACCCTCCCCGATCCCGACGCTCGCGCCGACGCGCGGCCGCCGGTCGGCGACGACGACCACGGCGAGCCGGTCGTCGACCTGCCGCCGCTGATCGAGCCGAAGCTCGACCCCTTTGCGAGTCGCCCGCCGCGGCGCAGCTTTCTGGCGCCCGCTGCGGAAAAGACGGCGGTCGCGCCGCAGGAACAGGCCGCATCGGCGCCGGCGACCCCGGAACTGGCCGAGCTCGCCCCGCCTGAGACGGCACGTTCGTCAGTCGGCTCGCGGGAGGTCATGAAGCGGTGGTTGGTCAAGCTCGACGCGGTCCCGCTATTCGCAAACCGTACGCGGATGATCGCCGCGGCAATCATCTGCGCGGCGCTCGTGGCCCTCGTCGTCATCGCGCATAGCCGCCATCTGGGGCCGTTTGCCGGCGCGCGCCAATACCCGGTCGCGGCGGCGCCAGCCGATCCCGCGCAGCGCGTCGCGTATTTTCAGCAGGGCGCCGCGGCCGGCGATGCCAACGCCGAGCTGGAGTTGGCCATCATCTACGCCAAGGGCCAGGGCGTGGCGCAGGACTATGCGGCGTCGGCGAACTGGTTCCGAGCCGCGGCCAATCACGGGGTCCCGCGGGCGCAATACGATCTCGGCGTGATGTACGAACGCGGGCGCGGCGTGAAATCCGACCTGACCGAGGCCGCCAACTGGTATCTGAAATCGGCGCAAGGCGGGTATCCGCTGGCACAATACAATCTCGCGGTCTGCTATACTAAGGGCCAAGGCGTGCGGCAGGACTTGGCCGAGGCGGCGCTGTGGTATCGTCGCGCGGCGACGCAAGGAGTGGTCCAGGCGATGACCAATCTCGCCGTGATGTACGACAAGGGCGATGGGGTCGGCGCCTCACAGGTCGACGCCTACGCCTGGTACCGGGCGGCGGGACGGCACGGTGACCAGAACTCCGAGCATCGCGCCGAGTATCTGTACAAGAATATGGAACAGCTCGATCAGATCCATGCCGAGGCGCTGTCCAGCGACGTCGGCAACTCGATCCATGATTCCCCGGCCGATGGCGACGCGGCTCTGGCCGCGCCGGTCACGGCGCAACACTGACGGCGAGCGCGATATGGCACTGACCTTGTTCGGGCGACGGCGCATCGAGCCGATGCAGCAGGCCGAGGGCCCGCCGCTAGCCCACGAACCGATCGGCGTACCCGACGACTATCTGATCGAGGGCGAGAGCATTGACGATCGGCCCTCGACCGCCGCGCGCGTGGTGCACGCGCTGGAAATCCTGCTGATCGTCGTCGTCGCGGCGTTGGTGCTGACGATCGTCTGGGTGCTCGGCGTGGTGTCCAACCTGATCTAGCTCCGATCAGCGCGACATCAGCAACGGCCGCGCGACGATATCGATCGGCCAGAACA
>DATMLO010000014.1:0-38525 GCA_035570495.1 Allostellaceae bacterium
CTCGGCTTCAACCTGCTTGGCGACGGGCTGCGCGACATTGTCGACCCGCGGCTGCGGCGGTCGCGCTGATGTCTCCTTCCGACGACGCGATCCTCGCAGTTAACGACCTGCGTCTGTCAATCAAGGGCGACGAGGGTGTCGCGAAAATCCTCGACCACATCGATTTCACGCTGCGCCGCGGCCGCATTCTCGGCGTCGTCGGCGAGTCCGGTTGCGGCAAGTCGACGATCATCCGCGCGATCATCGGAATCCTGCCGCCCGGCGCGCGGGTCGAGGCCGGCGCGATCCTGTTCGACGGCGAGGACCTGCTCGGTCTCGGCGAGCACGTGCTCAACACCCGCATTCGCGGCAACCGCATTGGCTTCATCCCCCAGGACCCGTATCTGGCGCTCAACCCGGTCTTCAAGGTCGGGACCCAGCTCATGGAGATTATGCGCTGGCACGCGCCCGACGATGGGCTCGGCCGAAGCGGACGCGATTTGCGCCACCGCGAGCGTATCCTCGGTCTGTTGCGCCGTGTGCAATTGCCTGAACCGGAAGCTGCGCTGGCGCGCTACCCGCACCAGTTTTCCGGCGGACAGCGGCAGCGCCTGGTGATCGCCGCGGCGCTCGCCACCTCGCCGGCTCTCGTCATCGCCGATGAGCCAACGACGGCACTCGATGTCACCACCCAGCAGCAGATCCTCGATCTGCTCCGCGATCTCACCGAGGAATTCGGTTTGTCGATGTTGTTCGTGACCCACGATCTCGGTGTGGTCGTGCAGCTCTGCGACGAGCTTTGCGTGATCTATGCTGGACAGACGGTCGAGAGCGGCAAGACCGCCGACGTTCTTGCCCAGCCGCGCCATCCCTACACCAAGGCGCTGCTCGCTTGTCATCCCGACCGGGCGATTGCGTTCAACGGTATTCCCGGCAGCGTGCCGTCGCCGCTGCACCCTGGCGCGGGCTGCCGCTTCGCGCCGCGCTGCAGTGAAGTGCGCGAAATCTGCCAGCGGCGTCCGCCGCATCTCTCGGCCGACGCCGCCGGTCGGCGTGTCGACTGCGTGCTCTACGACCAGCCTGAGGTGGTCGGGCTGTGACCCAAGCAGGCAACATTGTCGAGATGCAGGACGTGACGGTGCTGCTCGGCGGTGAACGGCGCTTGTTGCGCAAGACGATCCCGCCGGTGCGCGCGGTCGGCGGCGTGAGCCTCAGCGTGCAGACCGGCGAGATCGTCGGACTGGTCGGCGAATCCGGCTGCGGCAAGACCACGCTGGGACGCACCTTGCTCGGCCTCCAGCGCGAGACTTCCGGCGAAATCCGCTTGCACGGCTCGGTGGTCAGCGGGCTCGCGCCGCGCCTCGCGCGGCAGAGGCGACGCGCGATCCATTACGTGCATCAGGACGCAGCGGCCGCGCTCGACCCGTGGTGGAGCATTGGCCGCACCCTCGAAGAGGGGCTGCAAATCCACGATGTCGCCACCCCGGCTGAGCGCCGCGCCCGGGTAGACGAAATACTGGAAGCGGTCGGACTCGACGCGCCGACCGCCAAACGCTACCCGCACGAGCTCTCGGGCGGCCAGTTGCGACGCGTCGCGCTGGCGCGCATCCTGTTGCTGCGCCCGCGCTTCGTGATCCTCGATGAGCCGACCTCAGGTCTAGACATGTCGGTTCAAGCGACAGTTCTCAACCTATTGCTTGAACTACGGAAACGTTTCGGTCTGACCTACCTTTTCATCTCGCACGATTTATCGGTGGTGAGGCGGTTTTGCGACCGTGTCGCGATCATGTATCTCGGGCGCATCGTCGAGACGGCACCGACCGCGCAGCTTTTTGCCGCGCCGCGCCACCCCTATACGCGGGCCCTGCTCGACGCGGTGCCGCGCCTCGAACCCGACCCCGGGTGGCGGCGGCTCGCGGTACAAGGCGAACCGCCGAGCGCGGTACGCCTGCCACCCGGCTGCGTGTTCTCGACACGCTGCCCGCACGCCGAGGCGGAGTGCCGCGACGCCGAGCCGGAGCTAGAGGAAGAGCTTGGCCATACGGTCGCCTGCCGCCGCTGGCGCGAGATCGTCCCGCCGGCGACGGCGCGGAGCCGGCCGGCGCTCGCCTCGGGGTTCACCGGATGAGTGGCCGCCTGCATGCGGCACGCAATGTGCTATAGTTAAGCGGCGGTCGGCGCGTTGAAGCGCGGCGCGTCAGCAGCCCGCGGGTCGAGGTGTCTCCATGGGTTGGCTCGACGGAGAGGTAGCGCTGGTAACCGGCGGCGGCTCGGGCATTGGCCGGGCCGTCGTGACGCGCTTTATCGAGGAGGGTGCGCGGGTCGCGATCCTCGATCGGGTTGCTAAGCGATCCGACGAGCTTGCCGCCGAATTCGGTGACAAGGCCATCGCGCTCTCGGGCGATGTCGCGCAATGGGCCGATAACCGAACCGCCGTCGCCGCGACGGTCGACGCCTTCGGCCGCCTCGACATTTTTGTCGGCAATGCTGGCGTCTTCGATGTCTATGTGCCGCTCGCCGAATTTCCCGAGGATGAGCTGTCGACGGCATTCGACGAATTGTTCGCGGTCAACGTCAAAGGCTGCCTATTCGGCGCGAAGGCCGCGCTGCCTGAGCTGAGCAAGACCGAAGGCTCGATCGTCTTCACCGCCTCGGTCGCCGGCTTCAATTCGGGCGGCGGCGGCTCGCTTTACACCGCCTCGAAGCACGCCGTCGTTGGCCTCATTCGCCAGCTCGCGATCGAGTTTGCGCCGCGCGTGCGGGTTAACGGCGTGGCGCCCGGTGGAACGATCACCGACCTGCGCGGCCTGGCGACCCTGCATCAGGACGAGTGCTCGCAATTCGCCGATCCCGCGGTCGTCGAGCGGTTGCGCGCCGGCAATCCGCTGCAGGTCGCGCTGCAGCCCGACGACATCGCCGGCGCCTACGTGTTTCTCGCCTCGCAGCGCGGTGCTGGACGCATCACCGGCACGGTCGTGACGGTCGATGCCGGCGCGACATTGCGCATGCCCCGACGCTCCCCCAACCCCTGAGGAGGTCGCTAATGGAAACCGACATGTCGCACCTCGTCGACAATGACAGCGGCTTGCTCAGCCGACGGATTTTCATCGAGCCCCAGATTTATCAGCAGGAGTTGGAGCGCATTTTCGCGCGCTGCTGGCTGTTCTTGTGCCACGAAAGCCAGATCCCGCATCCCGGGGACTTCTTCACCACCTATATGGGCGAGGACCCGGTGTTGGTGGTGCGCGACACCGTCGGCACTGTGCGCGCCTTTCTCAACATCTGCCGGCATCGCGGCAACCGGCTGTGCCGCGCCGAGGACGGCAACGCCGCCAGCTTCACCTGCGCCTATCACGGCTGGACCTACCGCAACGACGGCTTGCTTGTCGGCGTGCCGCATCTGAAGGATGCGTATTACGACGCGCTCGAGCGCAAGAATTGGGGCCTCGTCCCGGTCGCCCAGCTCGACAGTTACAAGGGGCTCTATTTCGCGACCTTCGATCCCGCTGCGCCGCCGCTCATCGACTATCTCGGCGAGATGACCTGGTATCTCGACAGTTTCTTCGATCGCCGCGAGGGCGGCATCGAGGTGATCGGTGGCATGCACAAATGGGTCATGCCGTGCAATTGGAAGTTCCCGGCGGAAAACTTCGGCGGCGACACCTACCACGTCGCCTGGTCACATTTGTCGGCGGTCAAAACCGATTTCAGCACGGGCGTCTCAACCAAGAGCGACACCACCGGGGCGATGGTGTCGCCGGGCAATGGGCACATCCTGATCTGCGTCGGGCCCAACGATGTCGGCGACCCGCCAATGCCCGAGATCCTCGAATATGAGAAGCGCATCCAACCCGAGGTCGAGGCGCGCCTCGGCGCCCGTTCTCGTCTCATCAACCCGATCGTCGGCACGATGTTCCCCAATTTCTCGATGCTGCGCGCGACCTCGCGAACGTTCCGCGTCTGGCATCCGCGCGGCCCCGACAAAACCGAGGTGTGGTCGTGGGTCTTCGCCGACAAGGCGGCTCCGCCCGAGGTCAAGAACGCGATCCGGCTCGCCGGCATTCGCGGCTTCAGCCCGTCGGGCACCTTCGAGCAGGACGACATGGATAATTGGCAGGAATGCACGCAGACCTGCCGCGGCACGATATCGAGGCGAATGCCGCTGAACCAGCAGATGGGCCTAGGGCGCGAGCATTTCGACGCCGGTCTTGGCGCCTGGGCCAGCGACCACCGGGTGAGCGAGAGCAACCACCGGCAGTTTTACGGACATTGGGCGAAGATCATGGCGGCCGAGGATTGGTCGGCGCTAGCGCCGCGCCCGGCACTGCCGAGCGCCGCCGAATGAACGTGGACGTCCTCCGCGAGGTCGAGCAATTCCTCTACCGCGAGGCGCGGTTGCTTGACGAGCGGCGCTTCGACGAGTGGCTGGCGCTGCTGGCCGACGATGTCCGCTATTGGATGAGCGGGCGCAGCAATCGCTATCCGCGGCACAGCAAGGCGATCTCCATCCTGGATTCTGCGCGCTATGTCGATGACGACATGGCGCGCGACGACGAGCTCGCGATCCTCGACGAGACCAAGCAAACGCTCACTGGCCGGGTCCGCCGTCTCGATACCGGCATGGCTTGGGCGGAGGACCCGCCGTCGCGCACCCGGCACCTGATCACCAACATCCAAGTGGAACCAGCGGCCGACTCCGAGGTGCGGGTCTACTCGAACTTCATCGCCTACCGCAGCCGCGGCGAGACCGAGCAGGATTTCTATGTCGGCACCCGGCGCGATCGGCTGCGCCGATCCGACGGGGCGTGGAAGATCGCCGAGCGCAAGGTAACGCTCGACCAAAACGTGCTGCTCGCCAAGAACGTCAGCATCTTCTTCTAGGGCGGGAGTGTGTTTAGGCCGAGCCGCCTCGGTCAGTGAAAGTCTGCTTCCGGCGCTCCGCCGAAGTTCGGGCTACGCTGACCGAACGACGGCTCTGGGTACGCTGAACGGTCACTCAGGCGATGCTAGCCAGGGGTCCGCAACGCGCCGATAGCGGCGGTTCGACTGGCGACGGGGAATGGGCATCGCCTCGCCGAGGCGTCAGCTACTTTTTCAATTCCGCAAGGAAGCTTGGCGTCTCTAACATGCCGATCTGAGCTTGTTTCGAGACCATGGAGCCGCTGCCGGGAGCGCCCGAGGCACCCTTGATTGGAGCCGACCGCTGGGTTACCTGCGCCGAATACATGCCATCGGTCATCGTGGCGACATGCGTTGTCCTGGAGAAGCCGGTGACTTCCGCCCCCGGCTTAACCGAAGCTGTGGCCGTCCAGGTAAGATTGGGCGTGCCTGGGATGTCCACCGGAAGCACCAGCGGATATCCTCCCATGCCGGGCGTCCTCCCAGACGGTTCGGAGGTAAATTGCCAGTCGGGGTTTCGCCGATCCCTCGACAAAAGCGTAGAAGTTGTAGACCGGTGACAAATCGGCCGGGATCGGCTCCAGATCGGCCATGGCGCGCTCCGTGACTGGCGGCCCGGCCACCATAGCATGTCGTCCCACGTGTCAGTTTCGCGGAACGTGGAAAAGTGGGTCCCGGCTTTCGCGGGGACGACACCTCAAGCCAGCGCTACAGCTTCCACCCCAGGAACTCGCACACCGCGCGGCCCATGACCATTTCGAGCTCGCGGCCTTTGAGCCACGGCATCTCCTCGGTGAACATCGTCACGCATTCCTTCCACGAGCACGGCATGCGGGTGATGTCGGTGCCCCAGAAGCTGCGCTCGGGACCGAACGTCTCGACGATCTGCTGGGTGTATTTGTGGATGTTCTTGTAGGGGTATGAGGCGCTCGAATTGCCCGGCGCGCCGGTGCACTTGACCGCGACATTCTTGTGCTTGGCGAGCGCCAAGAGCGCTGGCTGGTTCGCATGCGCCGCGTCGTCCGAGCCGCCGCGCACCCGCGCATAATGGTCGATCAGCAGCCTGAGCCCGGGATGCCTCTCGGCGATCTGGCCGACCAGCGGCAAATAGTTCGACGCCATCAGCGCGATCGGGATGCCGGCTTTTTCGGCCGCCGGCCACAGCCAATCCATCGTTCCGTCGGTCATCCAGTTCGCCTGGTGCGGCGCGGTGAACGCATAGCGCAGGCCGAGCATGCCGGGCCGCTTCTTCCAGCCGTCGATCAGCGCGCGGTTCTCCGGCTTGTCGAGCGGGAAATTGCCGAGAATGCCAAAGCGTGTCGGGTATTTGGCCGCCGCGTCCTCTGAGATTTTCCCGGAATTCGGGTCCCAGCCCGGCGGGTGCAGCAGGCAGGCGCTGACCCCAGCCGCGTCCATGTCGCGGATGCATTCTTCCGCGCTGTACGACAGGACCTGGCGGTGCATCGCGTTGGTCGGCGGCCCGGCCGACCAGATATGGACTTGGGCGTCGACGATCAGCATGGCGTTTCCTCGGTTCGTTTCGGGGGTTATGAGGTCCATGCTATGCGATATCGCCATCGGTTTCGATGGCCTCGGAACGATCGAGCCGGAGGAGACCCCATGCCCGCATCAAATGACGCCGTGAAGATCGTCACCGTCGCCAGCTGCTCGAATTTGCGCGAGGAGCATCGCTTGCATGTCGCGGTTTCCGGCTCCTATGGCGGCCGCTACAACGCCCTACAACGCGGCGAAATGGCCGGCGCGCGCGGTCATCATGAACGATGCCGGGATCGGCAAGGACGATGCGGGCATCGTCGGCCTGCCGTTTCTCGACCAGATCGGCATGGCGGCGGCGACCGCCGATGCGATGACCTGCCATATCGGCGATGGCGATCATATGCTGGCGCACGGCGTCATCAGCCATGTCAACAAGACCGCGGCGGCGCTCGGCTGCAAGGTGGGGCAGAGCGTGCGCGACTGCGCCGAGCTGATGCGTGCCGCGACCCCACCCACCGAAAAGCCGCCGGCGATCACCGATGGCGCGCGCTATATCCTGCGCGACGGCAAACCAGGCCTCGTCTGCGCCGACTCGATCGGCATGATCGTGCCGGAGGACGAGGGCAAGATCGTCGTCACCGCGTCGCATGGCGCGCTGTCGGGCGGCCGGCCCGACAACGCGGTCGCGCCCGATGTCCACGCCTGCTTCTTCAGCGACGGCGGCGTTGGGATGGACGGCGCGGGCATTGCCCGGCTCAAGCCGCTCGACGCGCGCAACATTCCGGCGGGCGCGACCTCTGCCGAGAGCGCGCCGATCGGTGACGCCCGCGCGCTCTACCACGACGGCGTGCTGTCGCATGTCAATCAGGCCGCGGAACGCGCCGGCGCCCGGCCGGGCATGACCCTCAAGGCTTTTGTCGACATCCTGACGGCGAACGCAAAACGCGCCTGACCTCGACCGTGCCCAAGCCTTGGGTGCCGACGGGCGGTAGTAATGCCTTTACCATCTCGCCTGCATCATAAGGCGCTATGAACGAAGGCGTATTCGTGGACGAGATCGCCGATCGCCTGGGCCCTGTCGCACGCGAGCTGCTCGACGCGTGGATGAAGTTGCCCCGCGTCGATGGGGTGCCCAGCCGCGACAGCTTCGACCCCATGGCGATCATCCATATCCTCCCGGTCATCAGCATCATCGGCCGCGAAGGCGAGGACAAGTGGCGCTACCGGCTGGTCGGCACCGAAATCGAGCGCCGCTGGAACCGGCGGATCACCGGCATGGACTGCTATGAGAGCGTGTCGCCCTCGGCCGTCGCGGTGATGCGCCGCGAGTTCAAAGACATCGTCGAATGGCCGTGCGGTTCGCGGTCCCGGCGCCGTGTCGAGCTGGTCTCCGGTCGCGCGGCTGTCATTGAAACCTTGCGTCTGCCGCTCCGCGCGAAAGATGGCGACATCTCGCAGATTCTGAGCTGCAGCGGCGAACTCCCCGGCCGCATTACGACGCTCCCCGACCCGACGCGCGAGATCATCACGATTGTCGAGCAGGAATATTTCGACATTGGCGCTGGCCGGCCATCGCACGGCGCGATCGAATAGCGAAAAACGGGCCCCGGGCGACCGGGCATGGCCGCCCGAGACTCCGATAGGTTTTAGCGCTCCAGGCCTTCGGCCCCGGCGGGGACGTCGTAGAAGGCGAGGGTCATCGACACGCTGGAATAGAACCCCATCAGGCAGGTGACGTCGGTGACGCCCTCATGGCCGAGCGCCTTCACCGCGCGGTCATAGAGACCCTTCGACACCCAGCGCGAATTGATCAGCGTAACCGCCATCTCGTAGACGACCTGCTCGCGCTCGTCGTCGAACGACGTTGGCTGGCCGGCGAGCATCGCCTCGACCTTGTCGGCGGGGAGCCCGGCGGCCTTGCCGGCGCGCTCATGCGCGTTGGTCGGGTAAGCGGAATGGAAATGCGCGTTGGTGATGACGACCGCGATCTCGCGCTCGCGCTCGGACAACGAATAGCCGGTGCGGAAATAGGCGCCGAGCGGCCCCATCACCTTCACCAGTTTCGGGTTGTGGACATAGATCTTGTTGGGGCCCGGCAGCCGTCCGCGCGTCTCGATCAGCGAGTGGTAGCCTTCCTTTTGTTCCGATGTCATCTCGTCATAGGGAATTTCGGCGTAGCGGCCAAAAGTGGGGGTCTCGGCCATGGGTCTCCTCCTGTTTTGCTTCCCGCGCGGGCAAGCGTTACGTTCGCCGCACAATAGCCGCTGATGCCGCGACGCGCGAGACGCCGATCGGGCATGGATGACCCCTTCGTTCACGGCATGGCTGGTACGCGCGCGAATGATGTTGCGAGGCATTCGCAAGTTCGCTAAATCCTTCGCACCCCCAATCGATACCCGGGGTCGAGGCGCGCATGTATATCTGCCTGTGCAATGCTCTCACCGACCGAGATGTGCGCGCTAGCTGCGACAGCGGCTGCTCGGTGTCGATGGTGTATCAATCGCTCGGTTGCGAGCCGCAATGCGGCAAGTGCGTGCCCTTTGTCCGCCAAATGCTGCGCGAGCAGGTCAGCGCGACGACAGAAGTCGGCGGCGACGACTAATCATTAACTTGCAACAGTCGGCGAGCTTTTCGCGTTAAGCTCTTGCGGCCCAACGCAGGAGGCCAATCATGCGCGGCGATCCGACCGTCATCCAGCACCTCAATGCGGTGCTCAAGAACGAACTGACCGCGATCAACCAGTATTTCCTGCACTCCCGGATGCTCAAGCATTGGGGCGTCACCAAGCTCGGCGACTACGAGTACAAGGAGTCGCTCGACGAGATGAAGCACGCCGACCGGCTCATCAACCGCGTCCTGTTCTTGGAAGGCCTGCCGAACCTGCAGGACCTCGACAAGCTGCTGATCGGCGAGAGCGTGCAGGAGCTGCTCGAGTGCGATCTCAAGCTCGAGCAGGCGGCGATGCCGCGGCTGCGCGAGGCGATCGCCTATTGTGAGACGGTCAAGGATTACATCAGCCGCGAGCTGTTCGAGGACATCCTCGAGAGCGAGGAGGAGCATGTCGACTTCCTCGAAACCCAGCTTGGCCTGATCCCGAAGATCGGCATCGAGAACTACATCCAGCTGCAATCCGAGCATGCCGAATAGCGGCCATCCGGCCCGGCGCGGCGGCGCGACGCTACTGGCCGGCGCGATTGTCCTGTCGCTCGTCGGACCGGCGGCGGCCGACGGCCCGGCTTTCTATCTCGGCGCCTGGCAGATCGCCTCGGCGGTGGTGGGGCCCTGGGCCGATCCCGCGACGCCCGATCAAAGCGAGATGAAGACCCTGGTCGGCAAGACCCTGACCTTTCGCCCTGGCGCGATCGACGGACCGAAGCAGTTCGCTTGCCACAACCTCAAATACAAGATCACCGAGGGCGGCGCCGACATGCTGTTTCAAGGCAGTTTGGCCGAGCCGCACGAGGGCAAGCCGCCGCCCGACCCGGCGGCTGCCGCGGCGGCGCTGGGCTTCAAGGGTACCTCGTGGAAGACACTCGAAACGGGCTGCGGCAACGAGATCGATTTCCATTTTCTCGATGACAAGACAGCCGAGTTCGGCCTTAACGACTACGTCTACCGCATCGAGAAAAAATAGTCCTGCATCCGCTATTTAGCGGCGGCAAGCTCCGGCCGCGCGCTCTCCGGCGCGGCCACCACTTGCGGAAATTTGAGGGTGAACGCCGCGCCGCCGCCGGGGCGGTCGGCGACCGACACCGCCGCGCCGTGGCGCTCGGCGATGCGCGCGACAATCGACAGGCCAAGCCCGGAGCTGCCCTGACGCCGCCGGTCGCGGCGCCAAAAGCGATGGAAGATCTGCTCGCGCTCGGCCGCCGGCACGCCGGGCCCACGATCACTGACCGTGATCGCGCCGTGTCCGTCGATGGTGATCTCGACCGTCGTCTGCGGCGACGTGTGGACAAGGGCGTTTTCGACCAGGTTGCGCAGCGCCCGGCCGAGCATGTCGGCGTTGCCGCGCACATAGACGGGATCGTGTACGCCCGCGACCGCGACGCGCTTGTCGTTGGCTACGGCGATCGGCGCCAGAAAAGCGGCGATCTCGGTCGCCACCGCAACAAGGTCGGCGGTCTCGTCCGAGTCGATGACAAAGGTTTCGAGCTCGGCCATTTCGAGCAGCTGGTTGACCAGCCGGCTCATGTTCTCGACGTCCTGGCGCAGCGACTGCGCCAGCTCGCGGTCGGCGATCATGTCGATCTGGGTGCGCAGGATCGCGAGCGGCGTGCGCAGCTCGTGCGCGGCGTCGGCGGTGAACTCGCGCTGCCCGCGGAAGCCTTCATCGAGCCGGTCGAGCGCCTGATTCACCGCGTGCACCAGCGGCTGCACCTCGCGCGGCATATCCGCCTCGGGCAGCCGCAGATCGGTGCGCAGCGGGCCGATCCGCTCGGCCAGGTTCGAGGCGGCGATGACCGGGCGCATCGCGCGGCGGATGATCGCGACGTCGATGACCAATAGCAGGGCCAAGATCGGCGCGGTGATCCAGCCAACACGGGTGAAGAAATCGGCGACGATGTCGTCGATCAGCACGTCGCGATGCGCGAGATCCTGTGAGACCTCGACCCACAGCCGCTCGCCGGCAATCTCCACCGGCTCGCTGATGCCGAAAATCTCGATCCCGTCATAGCGGCCGGAAAAAGTGACCATCGCGTCCATCGGCGGTGTGGTCTTGGTGATCGACCGCTTGTCGGCGAACGACGACAGCAGGACGCGGCCATCAGGCGTACCGACCGCATAGGAATACCGCGCATAGTCGGGCGAATAGAGATCGGCGAGGCTCGGCGTCAAATGCACCCGCAGTTGACCATCCGGGCCGCGATCGATGAGATTGACCAGCTCGGTCGCCTGCTCACGCAGCGCGTGCTCGTGCAGATCGTCCGCCGCATGCTTCAGCATCAGGTAAAGCGCGAGCGGCATAAAGATCGACGTCACGGCGATCGCCATCAGATTGAGCGCGATCGCGCGCCCGACGACCGAGCGGAAGCGGAACAAGCTAACAGTCCTCGTCGGTCGCGCGGCCTGGCTCGTTGTCCTCGCCGATCATGTAGCCGACCCCACGCACCGTGTGCACCTGCACCGATGCGCCGGTCTCCGCCAGATGGCGGCGCAGGCGATGGACGTGCACCTCGACCGCGTTCGAGCCGATTTCCTGCGCCGGCCCGTAGAGATTGCTTTCGAGCAGCGATTTGGCGACGACCCGCCCGCTGCGCCGCAACAGATGTTCGAGCACGGCGATCTCACGTGCCGAAAACGCGATCGGCTTGTCATCGACAAACACCTGCCGGGCGACCGTATCGAGCGTCAGATTGCCGAGCCGCAGCGCCAGCCCGAGCAGATTGCCCGGCCGGCGCAACAGCGCCTGGAGCCGCGCGACCAGCTCTTCCAGCGCGAACGGTTTGACGAGATAGTCGTCGGCGCCCGATTGCAGCCCGGTGACGCGATCCTTGAGGCTGCCATGCGCGGTCAGGATCAGCACCGGGGTCGTGTCGCCGCGGCCGCGCATGTCGGTCAGCACGCCGAGCCCATCCATGTCTGGCAGGCCGCGATCGAGGACGACGACGTCCCAGCGGCCGATTTCGAGCCCGGCGGACGCGTCCTTCGCGGTTGCCATGACGTCGACGGCAAACCCCGCGCCGGCGAGTCCTTGCCGGAGCAGCGCGGCAAAACGTTCGTTATCTTCGACCAGCAGCAAGCGCATCGGCCGAGCCCTATCCGATCCCCGGCCGGGATTATAGCCTATTGAAACGCATCGTCATTGCGGGCGAAGCGGCGCTATCGCCGCGGACGGCGGGCCTAGATCGCGTCGAGCTGCCAGGCGACGTCGTTGGCGATGCCCCAGAGGTAGCCGATCTCGCTCTCTCCAACGAGCACCGAGGCGCGGCCCTGGTGCCGCCAATACAGCAGGTTCAGATCCTGGCGCCGCTCGAAGGCGGGGGCGATATCCGGCTGCTTGGTCGAGCCGATGATCAGCGCCAGCGGCCCGATCGCCTTGTTGTCGGTGGTGTAGACGAGCTGCGCCGCCGGGCGGCCATCGACGACGACCAGCCGAGCGCCCTGGAAGCTCAGCCCCCACGGCTTCAGATCGGGGAGGCGGACCGGCTGCGGCAGGCTTTGGCTGACCTTCTGCAGGACATCGCCGTTGTCGCCGCTGGCCGGCACGTCGACCAGCGTGTCGCCGGCATTGACCATCAGCTTGTAGTCGCCAGCTGCGTTGTCGAGCCAGTTGTTGAGCGACGCGGTCTGGATTTGCCGCTCGGCCGGGATCGGTGAGGGCGCAAAAATGCTGTTGCCGAAATAGCCCACTCCGCCGCCGACCACGATGCCGAACAGCCCGGCCGCGGTGGCGAGCTGGACATACCAGCGGCCCGAGGACGGCGCCTCCGCGGCGGGGCGCGGCGGCCGCAACATGACGATCTCGGCCTCGGTCGCGGATACCGTCTCGCCGCGCGCGGCGGCGATCAGCCGCTCCGGCACCGGCTCGGTGACAAAATCGGCGAAGGCGCTGCGCAGCGTCGTCGCCGATTCGGCGAGCGCCAGCAGGCGGTCGCGCACCGCCGGGTCGGCGTCGAGCCAGGCTTCGACATGCGCGCGCTCGTCGTTGTCGAGTTCGCCGTCGAGATAAGCCACCAGGGCTTCGTCGCTATGCTTCTGCATCGCCTGCGCTCCTGCGCGCGACCGCACCGTTCTCCAGCATCTGCTGGATCGCGATGCGCGCGCGAGCAAGGCGGCTCATGATGGTTCCCACCGGCACGCCGGTGACCTCCGCCGCCTGCTTGTAACTGAGGCCTTCGACCGTCACGAGCATCAGCGTCGTCCGCTGATCCGGCGGCAAGAGCGCAACCGCCCGCCGCACTTCCGACAATGCGAGCCGCGCCTCGACGCGTCGCACTGGCTCATCAGATCCGAGTCGCTCCTCGGCAACGTCACCATCCTCCTTGCGGATATCGCGGGCCCGAAGCTGGTCGATCCAGATCGTCTGAACGATGCGGAACATCCAACTGTCGAACCGCGTTCCCTCCTGAAACTGATGCTCCCGCGCCAACGCCCTCTCACACGCCGCCTGGACCAGATCGTCGGCTTCGCTCGCCGATCGGGTCAGGCCGGCCGCGAAACGCCGCAACCGCGGCAGCACCGCGATTAATTGATCGCTGAACCGCTTGCTCACCGGTTCCGCCCGGTTCGCCGCTTGGTCCGGCGCTGCTCCAAACTTCCAACGGAACGACAACGCGGGGGCCTCAAGATTATTCCGGGGTCGATGCGCAACAACCGTGCAACAATCGTACAAACTGGGGATCACGCCGTCGGTTCGGCATGCGACCACATGCCGCCGCCGGCCCTCGCCTCACTCCCGGCTGACTGTACCATGCCGGTGGATTACGTCGGAAGCATGGCAGGCGTGGCGGCAGCCGTGCCCGGTGTGCTCTTCACTTTCTTTTCGCGCCGCGGCATTGTGCGGCCTTGCCAGCGCCACCGCCGATAGAGGACCGTCGCGCGCGATGAAGATCGCCATCGTCAAGGAAAGACGCGCGTTTGAGCGACGGGTCGCGGCCTCGCCCGACACGGTCAAGCAATTGAAGGGGCAGGGGCTCGACGTCGCCGTCGAGACCGGCGCCGGCGACAGCGCCTTCTTTATCGACAGCGCCTATGAGGCGGCCGGCGCGACGATCGCCGCCGACGAGGCCGCCGCGCTCGACGGCGCCGATATCGTGCTAAAGGTGCAGCGGCCGCTGCTCGGCAAGGGCGCGCAGCTCAACGAACTGAAGCTGATGAAAAAAGGCGCGGTGCTGCTCGGGCTGCTGGCGCCGCTCGAGCACAAGGACGAGGTCGAGGCCTACGCCAAGGCCGGCGTCACCGCGATCTCGATGGAGCTGGTGCCGCGCATCACCCGGGCGCAGACGATGGACGTGCTGTCGTCGCAGGCCAATCTCGCCGGCTACAAGGCGGCCGTCGATGCCGCCGCCGAGTTTGGCCGGGCGATGCCGATGATGATGACCGCCGCCGGCACGATCAAGGCGGCCCGGGTTCTGGTGATGGGCGCCGGGGTCGCCGGCTTGCAAGCGATCGCCACGGCGCGGCGCCTGGGCGGCGTCGTCTTCGCCACCGATGTGCGCGCCGCCGCCAAAGAGCAGGTCGAGAGCCTCGGCGCGAATTTCCTGATGGTCGACGAAGAGGCGATGAAGACCGCCGAGACGACCGGCGGCTACGCGCGCGAAATGGGCGAGGATTTCCAGCGCCGTCAGCGCGAACTGATCACCAACGCGCTCAAACGCATCGACATCGTGATCTGCACCGCGCTCATTCCCGGCCGCAAGGCGCCGATCCTGCTGACCGGCGACATGCTGGGCGTTATGGCTCCCGGATCGGTCGTCGCCGACATCGCGGTCGAGTCGGGCGGCAATGTCGAGGGTAGCAAGCCCGAGGAAACCGTGACCACCGCGGGCGGGGTCAGGATCATCGGCTACGCGAACGCGCCGGCGCATATCCCGGTCGATGCGAGCCTGCTCTACGCGCGCAACCTGTCGGCCTTCCTCGCGCTGATCGTCGACAAGGAAAAGGGGCTGAAGATCGACACCGACGACGAGATCATCAAGGCGTCATTGCTGACGATGGACGGCGCCGTGGTCAACCCGGCCCTGAACCCGGCACCATCACCAGCGCCGCCGCCGCCACCGGCGGAGCCCGCCGCGCCGGCGGCCAGCTGACGGAGGACACATGGCGGATCCCGCTGCGCTCGCACAAGCCGCCGGCGAGCTCGCCGGCGACGCCAAGGCGCTCGCGCAAAACCTCGACCGGCTGACGCAGCAGCTGTCCTCGCTGCCGTCGCCGGCGGCGCATGCCGGAACGCCCTTTGTCTTCGAGCTGACCGTGTTCGCGCTCGCGGTGTTTGTCGGCTACTACGTCGTCTGGCGCGTCACCCCGGCGCTCCACTCGCCGCTGATGAGCGTCACCAACGCGGTGTCGAGCGTCATCATCGTCGGCGCGCTGATCGCCGCCGGCCCGTCTGGCTTTAGCTTTGCAAAGGTCATGGGCTTCATCGCGGTGACCCTCGCCGCGGTCAACATCTTTGGCGGGTTCATCGTCACGCAGCGCATGCTGCAGATGTTCCAGCGCAAGAAATAACCGGCGGAAAGAACAACCGTGGGCGAAAGCTATTCGGCCTTTCTCTACCTGATCGCCTCGATCTGCTTCATCATGGCGTTGAGGGGCCTGTCGTCGCCGGAAACGGCGCGCAACGGCAACTATTTCGGCATTGCCGGCATGGTCATCGCCGCGGTGACGACCTTGGCGACGCCGCAGGTCGTGAGTTATTGGCTGATCATCGCCGGCCTTTTGATCGGCGGGACGATCGGCACCTTTATCTCCCGTCAGATCCAGATGACCGCGCTGCCCCAGCTCGTCGCGGCGTTTCACAGCCTGGTCGGCTTGTCGGCCGTGTGTGTCGCTTGCGCGGCATTCGGTGCGCCCGAGGAATACGGCATCGGCGTCAGAGGTAGCATCCATCCCGAGAGCCTTGTCGAGATGGGGCTCGGTCTGACGATCGGCGCGATCACCTTTACCGGCTCGCTCGTTGCCTTCGCCAAGCTGCAGGGTCTCGTGTCGGGCGCGCCCTTGACCTTCAAGGGTCAGCATCTGCTCAACGCGATCCTCGGCGCCGTGCTGATATTCCTGATCGTGATGTTTGTCGCGACCGAAAGCCCGATGGTGTTCGCGCTGCTGGTGCTGCTGTCGTTCGCATTCGGCTTCCTGCTCATCGTGCCGATCGGCGGCGCCGACATGCCGGTCGTGATCTCGATGCTGAACTCCTATTCGGGGTGGGCGGCGGCCGGCATCGGTTTCACGCTGTCAAATTCGCTGCTCATCATCACCGGGGCGTTGGTCGGGTCGTCGGGCGCCATCCTCAGTTACGTGATGTGCAAGGGGATGAACCGCTCGATCTTCAACGTGATCCTGGGCGGCTTTGGCACCGAGGGCGGCGCAGCCGCGACGGGACGTGGCAGCGGCGACCGCATGGTCAAGTCGGGCAGCGCCGAGGATGCCGCCTTCATCATGAAGAATGCCGGCTCGGTCATCATCGTGCCCGGCTATGGCATGGCGGTGGCGCAGGCGCAGCATTCGCTGAAGGCGATGACCGACCTCCTGAAAAAAGACGGGGTCAAGGTCAGCTACGCGATCCATCCGGTCGCCGGGCGCATGCCGGGGCACATGAATGTGCTGCTGGCCGAGGCCAATGTTTCCTATGACGAGGTCAAGGAGCTCGACGAGATCAACCGCGATTTCGCCTCGACCGATGTTGCGTTCGTGATCGGCGCCAACGACGTCACCAACCCGGCGGCCAAGACCGACCACGCATCGCCGATCTACGGGATGCCGATCCTCGACGTCGAGCACGCCAAGACCGTGCTGTTCGTCAAACGCTCGATGGCGTCGGGTTACGCCGGGGTCGAGAACGAGCTGTTCTTCCGCGACAACACGATGATGCTGTTCGGCGACGCCAAAAAGATGTGCGACGAGATCGTCAAGGATCTGGAGTAGTGCCTAAGGTTCCTCACCCGCTTGGGGGGAGGTGGCGAGCGTAGCGCGCCGGAGGGGGCAACGGCCACCGCCGCTTCAATACCGCGAAGAACCCCGTCCAAGTTTTCATCTCGCAAAATGTTTTTTGCAGGAATACGCAACACGGTAATCCCGCGTTGCTCAAGCCACGTCTGGCGACGCTCGTCGCGATGCGCTTGAGCCCCAGTAACCCGTCGACCTCGATCGCCAGACGTACAGAAGCGCAGAAGAAATCGAGAATGTAAGGGCCGACCGGATGCTGCCGGCGAAAGCGCAGTCCCGCGAGTCGTCCGTGCCGCAAAGCCTGCCACAGCACCACCTCGGGCAGGCTCATATTCCGGCGTAACATGCGGGCTCGGCCGAATGTCTTCTTGGGTGCCCTCACGCCCCCTCCACCATGCTTCGCATGGTTCCCCTCCCCCGCAAGCGGGTGAGGATCCTACAGTGTTCGCATTCGTTCCTCACCCGCTTGCGGGGGAGGTGGCGAGCGTAGCGCGCCGGAGGGGGTGAGCATGGCGATAATTCCGTATGCGTACGAAACAAAAGCGGAGCGAGATTGCTTCGCTCCGCTCGCAATGACGCGCTTCAATTGTAACCGGTGGGTTAGTACCCCTCGCGCTCCATGCGCTTGCGTAAGAGCTTGCGATAGCGGCGCACGGCCTCGGCCTTTTCGCGGGCGCGGCGCTCGGACGGCTTCTCGTAATTGCGGCGGAGCTTCATTTCCCGGAACACGCCCTCGCGCTGCATTTTCTTTTTCAAGGCTCGCAGAGCCTGGTCGACATTGTTGTCGCGAACGAGGACTTGCACGGGCGCATGACTCCGCAGTTGAGCCGGTAGGGGCGCGCAACCTATCACTTGCGGGCGCTTCTGTGAAGCCGAGACGAGGCGCTGCCAGGGGCTTTGGTCATAACGCCATGCAGGAACAGCGGTTGCCAACCTCGCTTGAAGTTCGGAAAATAATATCGCTGGCTTATCATTTTGCCGAGGAAGCGCCATGGCCGCCGTCGCCCCTGTAACGCAAGCGCAAGACGCCCCAGAATTCGACGCCATTGTCATCGGCGCTGGGGTTTCCGGCCTCTATCAGCTCTACAAGCTGCGCCAGTTGGGGCTCAAGGTGCGGGTGTTCGAGGCCGGCACCGGCGTCGGCGGCACCTGGTACTGGAACCGCTATCCCGGCGCGCGTTTCGATTCCGAAAGCTACACCTACGGCTATTCCTTCTCCCAGGATCTGCTCGACGAGTGGAACTGGGAGGAGCGTTTCGCCGGCCAGCCCGAGACCGAGCGCTATCTCAACCACGTCACCGACAAGTTCGACCTGCGCCGCGACATCCAGTTCAGGAGCTCTGTCGCCGCCGCGCATTACGACGACGAGACCCGGCACTGGGATGTCGTGCTCGAAGACGGGCGTCGCTACACGGCCCGCTTCCTGATCACCGCGATCGGCGTGCTCTCGGCACCGACCATGCCGAATATCCCCGGCGTCGACAGCTTCAAGGGCCAGGCCTGCCACACGCATTTCTGGCCGAAGGAAGGGATCGACTACGCCGGCAAGCGGGTCGGCATCATCGGCACCGGCGCGACCGCGATCCAGACGATCCAGACGATCGCCAAAAGCGTCGGCTCGCTGACCGTGTTCCAGCGTACCCCAAACTGGGCGGCGCCGTTGCACAACGCCAGGATCGCCGATGACGAGATGCGCGACATCCGCGCCCGCTACGACGAGATCTTCGCGCTCTGCGCCGAAAGCCCCGGCTGCTTTATCCATCTTCCCGACCCGCGCAAGGCGACCGAGGTGACCGCGGCGGAACGCGAGGCGCTGTTCGAGAAGCTCTACGCCTCGCCCGGCTTCGGCATCTGGCAGGGCAATTTCAGCGATATCCTATCCGATCGGAAGGCCAATGCGCTGATCTCGGATTTCGTCGCGCGCAAAATCCGCGAGCGGGTCAAGGACCCGGTCGTCGCCGAAAAGCTGATCCCGAAAAACCATGGCTTCGGCACCCGCCGCGTGCCGCTCGAAGGCGGGTACTTCGAGGTCTACAACCAGCCCAACGTCAAACTCGTCGACATCAACGAGACGCCGATCGAGCGCATCACCCCGGCCGGCATCAAGACGAGCGACCAGGAATACGAGTTCGACATCATCATCTACGCGACCGGCTTCGACGCGATCACCGGCGCCTTTGACCGGATCGACATCACAGGCCTTGACGGACAGAAGCTCAAGGACAGGTGGAAGGACGGGCCGCAAACCTATCTCGGCGTGTTTGTCGAGGGCTTCCCGAATTTCCTGATGGTCGTCGGACCGCATGGCGGGCTCGGCAATTTCCCGCGCGTCGCCCAATACAGCGTCGAGTGGGTGACGGAGCTTGTCGCCCACGCGCGCAAGAACGGCGTCACCCGCGTCGAGGCGACCCCGGAGGGCACCGCCGACTGGACGGCCCATGTCATGTCGCTCGGCGAGGGGCTGTTGATGAACGAGATCGACTCGTGGATGACCGGCGTCAACCGCAACGTCGAGGGCAAGCAGACACGCAAGATCATGCGCTACAGCGGCGGCCACCCCGCGTTTCGCGAGCATTGCGACGCGGTAGCCGCCGGCGGCTACCGCAATCTCGCTTTGAGCTGAAGAGGGCCGCTGTCGCGGCCCACCGTCAGGGGCGGCGTTCCTCGATCTTGGTCTCGAAACACATTCTCGGCAGGTTATCGAGGCTGGCGTTTCCCGCATCGCAGTCGCCGCCCTTGGCGTCGCTGATGTTGAGCGCGATCGGCTCTCCAGGCTCGATGATGACCGCTTGCAGGAAATGGCTGTTCACGACGGTGGGATAAATAAACGAGGAAGCATCGGCGTAGCGGGATAGGTCGATCGAGATTTTGGCTGCTTTGGCTGCCGGGATCAGCAGATGAATCCGGTAGTCGCAGGCGGGATTGAAGCCGCCTTTGCCGGCAAAGGCCCGCCAACTCGCGGCCGGCGCAGTGGTCGGATGCACGGACGACGCGGCGGAAGGCTGCTCCGGCGTAACGCCGCTTGGTGTTTGAACCAGCCCGCCATGCGAACTCGAATTCCACGCCAACCCGATCGCCAAGACGATCGCCGCGCCGGCCATCCCGGCGACAAGCGACGTCAGGTAGGTTCGCCAGGTCATTTGTTTCCTCTCCGCCGCTGCGCTGTCCTCGCGCAACTACGCATGTTTGTCGGGAACCGATCCACCCCGGCTTTCCGGCCCTCGGTTATCGTGGCTTTACTGCCGGCGCGCCGCGTCTCATATAAAGCGCATGGCTCTCCTAAAGATCGCCAAGATGGGCAACCCCATTCTGCGCGCCCGCGCCGCCGAGGTCGATGATCCGGCCGCGCCCTGGGTCAAGAAGCTCGTCGAGGACATGCTCGAGACGATGGACGATGCCGGCGGCACCGGCATCGCCGCGCCGCAGGTGCATGCCGCGCACCGCATCGTGACGTTCTTTGTCGCCGGCGAGCGCAGCGGCGACCTGCCCGGTGATGGCGAGCAGCCGCTGACCGTGCTCATCAACCCGGTCATCGAGCCGATCGGCCACGAGATCGCGCTCGGCTGGGAAGGGTGCCTGTCGGTGCCCGGAATGCGCGGCGTCGTGCCGCGCCATCTGCGCGTGCGCTACCGCGGCCTCGGGCTCGACGGCCAGCCCATCGAGCGCGAGGCGGCCGGTTTCCATGCGCGCGTCGTGCAGCACGAATGCGACCATCTCGATGGCATCCTCTACCCGCAGCGGATGACCGATCATCGCCTCCTGGTCTTCACCGAGGAGCTGCAGCGCCACCCGATCGACCTCGCCGAGTTCTTGAAGGGCGAGACCCAATGAAAAGCCCCTTGGCCGAGCACGACCGCGACCGCTTGATCGAGGCGATCCTGCCGGATGTCGCGTTTGACGGCTGGTCGCATGGCGCGCTGCGCAGTGCGGCTCGCCGGCTCGACATGCCGGCCGAGGAGGCGCTGGCGCTGTTTCCGCGCGGCGCGCCGGACATCGTCGCCGCGTTCAGCGCCTGGGCCGACCGGCGCATGCTCGATCGCTTCGAGGCGACGGCATCCGAAACTGCCGGCACCGCTTCGCGCGTCAAGCGCGCGCTGGGTTTGCGCTTTGAGGTCGTCGAGCCGTGGCGCGAGGCGGTGCGGCGCGCGCTCTCGGTGTTGGCGCTGCCGCCGCACGCGGTGCTCGGTATGCGCCTCATCTACGACACGGTCGACGGCATCTGGTACGCCGCCGGCGACGCCTCGACCGATTTCAGCTTCTACACCAAGCGCGCGACGCTCGCCGGCATCTACGCCGCGACGCTGATGTATTGGCTGGAGGATCGCTCCGAGGATTTCGCCGACACGCGCGCCTTTATCGACCGGCGCCTCGCCGATGTCGCCCTCGTCGGCAAGCTGCGTGGGCGCGTTGAGGGCGAGCTGCAGCGCCTGCCCAACCCATTCCGCCTGTTCCGGCCGGTCAGGTAACGGCCGTCATTGCGAGCGTAGCGAAGCAATCTCCTTCCGCCTTGGCCCTCTATGGCCGGAGATTGCCGCGTCGCGCTATCGCGCTCCTCGCAATGACGCGGGTTTAGTGAAAAAACCCGTGCTTGAGCGCCACTTTCGCGACGCAGCGCGGCGTTGCGGAGTCGCGTTCATGCACCTCGATCTCGTCGATCCGTCCGGAAATCGCCAGGTCTTTGGCGTTCAATAGCGCCATGGTCTGCCGCGCGTCGCGGAATTCCTTGGTGCTGGCGACCGTGACATGCGGGATGTAGGGCGCTTCCGGCCGCAGGCAGCAGGCGAGGGGCCCTGCATGCAGCCGTTCATGCAGCCGGATGATCGCGCCAAACCCTTCGTCCGGCACGAGGAACACGTGGTAGAGGCCCATCTGCGCCTCGGGCACGATCATCGCCGAGCGCAGGCAAAAACGGATGCGCGAGGTATTGGCGCAGGTCGCCTTGACCTGCTGGATCACGTCGTCGCTAAGTTGGGCGCCGGGGAAGACCAGCGTGAAGGCCGGCGCGCCGTCGCTATGCGTTCGCGCCTGGCGCAGGTGGACGAGCCAATCGAGCTCAGCTCTGGGAAATTCCGGCTTCGCAACAACCTCTAGCGCACTCATCGTTTCACGTCCGATGGCGTCATCGCCAAACGGTTGAGAAAGATCGTGCCGCCGGGCCGCGCTTCAAGAGCCAGCCCGGAACAATCGTCGGTAATAAATCGTGAAGTTCTACAGACGTTTGAGCCGCGCGGCTCAAAAGCCGGGCGGCCGGGTCACCTGCACGCTCTGCCGCTCTTCCATGCGCTGCGCCCAGGCGGCGAGCGCCGGCAACTCGGCGATTTGGGCGGCGCCTTCGGGCAGCCGCTTGAAGTAGTAGATTTGCGGGATGACCATCAGGTCGGCGAGGCTCAGCGCATCGCCGGCGAGAAATTCCTGGCCGCCCGCCAGCCGTGCGATTTCGCCGATGCACTGCCGCACGCGCGGTAGCGACTCGGCGACCTTGGCTTCGTCTGTCGGCTTGCCGATCCGCGGCGCGACAAAGCGCTGGAAAAGGACCCCGTGCAGCAGGCACGGCGTCAGGTAGGAATCGACGATCCCCATGATCTGGTTCATGCGCGCGAACGGATGCAGCTCGATCGGCTGCAGCGGCGCCGAGGAAAACGCCTCGTCGATGTAGCGCATGATCGCCTGAGTCTCGTAGAGCTCAAACCCGTCATGCTCGAACGCCGGTATGCGGCCAAACGGATGGCGCGCCAGATGCGGCTCGCTGCGGAACTCGTCGATACCGACACTGACGAGTTCGTGCGCGACACCCTTTTCGGCCAGTGCCAGCCGCGTGCTCCACACGTAAGGGCTCATCGCCGCGCCATAGACGATCGGCCGCGCCATTGCTCAATCCTTCCCGTTATCGCGACCCAAACTTATCAGGCGTCATTCCGTGGCGCGACATTGGAGCGAACCTTGGATTTCACCGGCGGTTAACGCTCCCGTGATAGGGAGGTGGCCGGCTGAAGAACGAGGACCCTCGATGTTTGGCATTTTGGGGAAAGCCATCAAAGGCATCTTCTACCTTGCACTGTTGCTCGTGGTGCTTGGCTTTTTCGTAGCGAAGCACGCGCCAAACCCGAACGACTATTTCAGCACGCCTTCGGTTGAGTTCCAGTCGCGCTGCGACCACTACAACAGCCAGTACAAGTGCGAGGCGCAGTTTCGCTAGCCGCCGGGGCGCCGGCTAACCGGCATCGCCGGCGCCAGCAGCCGGCACTGCGCGCTCTCCTGGAACGACGAAACTAAATCAGTTGACCACCCGCCACTGACCGTCGGCCTGCTGGCACGCGGTGCCAAAGACAGCGCGGCCGCTATCGTTGGCCTTGTATTCGCGGCAGGTCTGTCCGGCCGAATTGGTGAAGGCCGGCTTGCTGGTATAGCTGATCTGCGGCTGGCCCGCGGCGGCAGCGGTCGGTGCCGCCGGCGTTCCCGGCGTGTAAGCCGTCGGCGCCGGATACGCCCCGGACGCGGGATAGCCCGGCGCAGCAGGATAGCCAGGCGCGGGAGGATAGCCCGGCGCGGGCGGATAGGCCGGGGGATAGTAAGCCGCCGGCGGGTAGTAGGCGTAAGGCGGCGGGTAGCCCCAATACGGGCCGGCGCCCCAATAGCCGCCGCAGCACCCCCCGACACTGACCCAGACGCGGGCCTGCGCCGGCGACGACCCTGTCGTCAGCGCGACGAGCGCAAGCGCGGCGACCGCGCCGGAAAGCAGGAGATGAGCGCGCCACCTCGTCCAAGTCAGGCAGGTCATTGGGGGTCCTCAAGTTCCTGGGGGGAAAGGTCGATCGCCGTTATATGCGAGCGCCGCCGATTATATCGCCACCGCTGCGTCCGCGCCAGTCAAACGCACCGGCAGCGTTTCCTGGATCTCGCTGCGGGGGTGTCGCGGCAGGTGCGGCGCGGCGGCGGTTGCGTTCGCCCGGCCGCAGGGGCTAAGACCTTGGGCCAACAGAACAGACAAAGCCGAGGAGACCTGCCGTGGCGCGCGGAGCCGACCAGCACAAAAACCCCCAATCCGACATCGAGATCGCCCAGGCCGCGTCGATGAAGCCGATCGGCGAGATCGCCGCCAAGCTCGGCATCTCCGACGAAGCTCTGTCGCCCTATGGCCGCTACAAGGCCAAGGTCGGCCTCGACTATGTCAACTCGCTCAAGGACAAGCCGAACGGCAAGCTGGTTCTCGTCACCGCGATCACCCCGACCCCGGCCGGCGAAGGCAAGACGACGACGACGGTCGGCCTTGGCGACGCGCTCAACCACATCGGCAAGAAGGCGATCATCTGCCTGCGCGAGCCGAGCCTCGGGCCCAGCTTTGGCATGAAGGGCGGCGCGGCCGGCGGCGGCTACGCCCAGGTCGTGCCGATGGAGGACATCAACCTCCACTTCACCGGCGACTTCCACGCCATCGGCGCCGCCAACAACCTGCTCGCCGCGATGGTCGACAACCACATCTACTGGGCCAACGAGCTCGGCATCGACTCGCGCCGCGTGACCTGGCGCCGCGGTCTCGACATGAACGACCGGGCGCTTCGGCAGATCACCTCGTCGCTCGGCGGCGTCGCCAACGGCTTCCCGCGCGAGGACGGGTTCGACATCGTCGTCGCCTCGGAGGTCATGGCGATCTTCTGCCTCTCGAACGACCTCGCCGACCTGAAGCAGCGTCTCGGCAACATCATCGTCGCGCAGACACGTGCGCGCGAGCCGGTGCGGGCGAGCGACCTCAAGGCCGCCGGCGCGATGGCCGTGCTGTTGAAGGACGCGCTCGCGCCGAACCTGGTGCAGACGCTCGAAAACAGCCCGGCCTTTATCCATGGCGGACCGTTCGCCAATATCGCGCATGGCTGCAACTCGGTGGTCGCGACCCAGACGGCGCTGAAGCTCGGCGACTATGTCGTCACCGAGGCCGGGTTCGGCGCCGATCTCGGCGACGAGAAATTCATGGACATCAAGTGCCGCAAGGCCGGGCTGAAGCCCGATGTCGCGGTGGTCGTCGCCACCGTGCGCGCGCTCAAGATGCATGGCGGCGTGCCGCGCGATCAGCTCCGCGCCGAGAACGTTCAGGCGCTCGAGGCGGGCTACGCGAACCTCGGGCGGCATCTCGAAAACATCAAACAGTTCGGCGTGCCGACGGTGGTCTCGGTCAACCGCTTCAGCGCCGACACCGAGGCGGAGCACGCAAAGCTCAAGGAGCTGTGCGCGGCGCATGGCGCCGAGGCTGTGATCGCCGACCATTGGGCCAATGGCGGCGAGGGCGCGGCGCCGCTCGCTGAGGTCGTCGCGCGGCTCACCGATAGCGGCCAGTCAAAGTTCCAGGTGCTTTATCCCGACGAGATGACTCTGCGCGACAAGATCAAGACGATCGCGCAGAAGATCTATCGCGCGAAGGACATCGCCTGCGACGCGGCCGTGGAAAGCCGCCTCGCCGAATTGCAGAAAAACGGGTTCGGCCATTTCCCGGTCTGCATGGCGAAGACGCAGTACAGCTTCTCGTCCGACGCCAACGCCAAGGGCGCGCCTGTTGACCACATCCTGCCGGTCCGCGAAATCCGCCTCTCCGCCGGTGCCGAGTTCGTCGTGGCGATCTGCGGCGAGATCATGACGATGCCAGGTTTGCCACGCGTTCCGGCGGCGAACAGCATCGACCTGACCGAGGACGGGCGGATCACCGGGCTGTTCTGAGGCTACAGCTGCTCGATGGTAAACTGCTTGGCTCGTAGCAGGCTGACGATGCCGTGCTCCCCGACCATATGGGCGGCGCCGACGGCGACAAAATAGGTTTTGCTGGTCGAGAGATACTGCTCGATCTGTTTCGTCATCGCGTCGTTCCGGTCGTCGAGCAGCCTCTTCGTAAGGGACTTCAGCCGCGGATAATTGTTGACGTTCTCGGTCAGCATCTCTTGCAGCTTTTCACTGTCGCCCGCCTGCCAGGCCTCGATCATCATTTCGAGATGCGAGTTCGGTTCTTCGGCGTCGACGAGAGTTTGCATCAGGTATTTGTCTTCGACATCGGCCGTCATATCGCTGAACAATTGCAGGTGTGAGGCAAATGTTTCGAGGGCTTCGAGCGGTTTGTGAAGCTGGTCGGCCTCTCCGGCAAAATGCTTGTCGAGCCCATGTTCGGAATCGAGGCCCAGACGTTTGACGTCTTCCTCATCGATCAGCGCGGCGATCGCCCAGGGCCGCATCTTGGCGATGACCTGTTGCTCCTGCCACGATCTGTCCTTCAGGTGTATCGCCAGATGCCGGATGGTTTGCTCGCTCAGATGGTTGGCGATCGTGTCGCTGCCGGCATAGATGCCGTGCTCGGCGATCCAGCGCTTCATCTCCTGAGCATCCGCAGGGTCGCTTTTGATTTCTTCGACCAGCGTATCGGCGTGTTTGAAGCTGTCTTCGATGACCGCCGGTAGCGGGTAAAAATTCGGCTTGCCGATATGAATCGTGCCGAACAAATAGACGACCCCCCTCGGGCCTGTCACTTTCCAGAGGAAATGTTTTTGCGGAGCATCATCTGCTTGGCCCGGCAGAGGGCCGAATGCAAGTGTCGCAAGCAGGAATGCCGCGACCCATTTTCGAATCGCCACGAGGCCCTCACGATAGCGGACTCCGCTCCTTCCGGGCGGTCGCGGCAGCATTCCATGGAACGGTAAAGATGCGGTGAAGTCAGGACGGGTCGATGGGTTCAATCGAGGTTAAGACCTGGCGGCGCGCCGAGCGCGAGCGGCTGATCGCGCTGCGCATGGCGATGTCGCCGGCAGAGCGTCGCGCCAAGGGCGAGCCCATCGCCGCCGCGGTGCGCGAGATCGTCGCCGGGCGGCCCGGCATTCTCGGCATCTACTGGCCGTTCCGCGCCGAGTTCGATCCGCGCCCGCTGGTCGACACGCTCGTCGCCGCCGGGCGCGAGGTGGCGCTGCCGGTCGTCATCGACAAGAAGGGGCCGCTCGAATATCGCGCTTGGGCGCCCGGCGACCCGCTCACCGCCGGCGTCTGGGACATCCCGATCCCGGAGCGGCGCGAGATCGTGCTGCCGACGATGGTTCTGGCGCCGCTCGTCGGGTTCGATCGCGCCGGCTATCGGCTGGGTTATGGCGGCGGCTATTTCGACCGCACGCTCGGCGCGATGGACCCGCGGCCGCTGGCGATCGGTGTCGGTTTTGCGTGCCAGGCGATCGACACGATCTACCCGCAGCCTTTCGACATCGCGATGGACGTGATCGTCACCGAGGCCGGCGCCGTCCGGCGCTGACGGGCCTCAGCCGCGTCGGCGACGCCGTCCGCCGTTGCCGCGTCCGCTGCGGCCCAATCCCAGTTCTTTCGCCAGGTTCGAGCGCTGCACCGAATAGGCCGGCGCGGTCAGCGGATGGTCGCCGGGCAGGCCCCAGCGCTTGAGATACTCCTCGCCCGAGAACCCGTGCCGCGTCGTCAAGTGGCGGCGCAGCATCTTGCCCTTCCAGCCGCAGTCGAGGCAGATCACAACATCGCGCTGCACCGAGCGGCGCAACGGCACCGCTGGGGTCGGCAAGGTGTTGGTCTCGACCGGCTGACCGAGCCCGGCAATCGAGCGATGTACCGAGACGATCAGCTCGGGTATTTGCTCGGGTGCAAGGTTATGATGCGAGACGTAACTCGCGATGATCTTCGCGACAAGACGCGGCGCGGCGCCTTGGATTGTTGTCTCCCCGGCCATTTTCGTCTCCCTGTTCGGATTTGACTATACAAGGGGCTACGAACGCTGGCTAGGCCGAGTATTACTGTTAGTTGTAGCTTTGATGTAATCTTAGCGTAAGTCCCGCACTATGCCGCGACGCGCTGGGTGCGGATCAGCGACAGGATTTCGGCCGCCGCGCGGGGAATGTTGGTGCCGGGGCCATAGATCGCCGCGACCCCGGCTTTCTTGAGGAAATCATAGTCGCCGGGCGGGATGACCCCGCCGCACACCACCAGAATATCGCCCGCGCCTTCCTGCTTTAGCGCCTCGATCAACGTCGGCACGAGTGTTTTATGTCCCGCCGCCTGGCTCGACACGCCGACGATGTCGACATCGTTCTCGACCGCCTGGCACGCGGCCTCCTCGGGCGTCTGGAACCGCGGCCCGATATCGACGTCGAACCCGATATCGGCAAAGGCGGTGGCGATGATCTTGGCGCCGCGATCGTGCCCGTCCTGGCCGAGCTTGACGACCAGCATGCGCGGCCTGCCGCCTTCCTCGCGCGCGAAGGCGTCGATCTCGCGCTGGATGCGATGAAATTCCGCGTCATCGGCGTATTCGGCGCCGTAGACGCCGCTCACCGACTGCGTCGCCGCGTGATGCCGGCTGAACGCGACTTCCAGCGCGTCGGAAATCTCGCCGACCGTCGCGCGCGCCCGGCTCGCCGCGATCGACAGCTCCAGCAGGTTGCCCTTGCCTGATTTGCCCGCCTCGGTCAGCGCCGCGAGCGCCGCCGCGCATTTCTCCGGATCGCGGATTTTCTTCACCCGATTTAGCCGGGCGATCTGCGCCGTCCGCACCTTGTCGTTGTCGACATTGAGGAGCTGCACATCGGCCTTTTCCTCGGCGCGGTACTTGTTGACGCCGACGATGACCTCTTCGCCGCGGTCGATCGCCGCCTGGCGGCGGGCCGCCGCCGCCTCGATGCGCAGCTTCGGCATGCCGCTTTCGACCGCCTTGGTCATCCCGCCGAGCTTCTCGACCTCGTCGATCAGCCTCATCGCCGCGGTGGCGATCGAGTGCGTCAGGCTCTCGACGTAATAGCTGCCGCCCAGCGGGTCGATGACATGCGGGATGCCGGTCTCCTCGGCGAGGATCAGCTGCGTGTTGCGCGCGATCCCCATCGAGAACGGCGTCGGCAGCGCCAGCGCCTCGTCGAAGGAGTTGGTATGCAGCGATTGCGTGCCGCCGAGCACCGCCGCCAGCGCCTCGATCGTCGTGCGGATGATGTTGTTGTGCGGCCCCTGCTCGGTGAGGCTGACCCCCGAGGTCTGGCAATGCGTGCGCAGCGCGAGGCTCTGCGGGTTTTTCGGTTTGAACTGGCCGATGAGCCGCGCCCATAAGAGCCGCGCGGCGCGCAGCTTGGCGATCTCCATGAAGAAATTCATGCCGATGCCAAAAAAGAACGACAGCCGCGGCGCGAATTCGTCGATGTCGAGCCCGCGCGACAGCGCGGCACGCACATACTCGAGCCCATCGGCCAGCGTAAACGCCAGCTCCTGCACGCTCGTCGCGCCGGCTTCCTCCATGTGGTAGCCGGAGATCGAGATCGAGTTGAATTTCGGCATATGCCGCGCGGTGTACTCGATGATGTCGGCGACGATCCGCATCGAGGGAGCCGGCGGGTAGATATAGGTGTTGCGGACCATGAACTCCTTGAGGATGTCGTTCTGGATCGTCCCCTGGAGCTGTTCTTGACCGACGCCCTGTTCCTCGGCCGCGACGATGAACCCCGCCAAGACCGGCAGCACCGCGCCGTTCATCGTCATCGACACGCTCATCTTGTCGAGCGGGATGCCGTCGAAGAGGATTTTCATGTCCTCGACACTGTCGATCGCGACGCCGGCCTTGCCGACATCGCCGATGACGCGCGGGTGGTCGCTGTCATAGCCGCGATGGGTCGCCAGATCGAAGGCGATCGACAGCCCCATCTGTCCGGCCTTGAGATTGGCGCGGTAGAAGGCGTTCGACTCCTCGGCGGTCGAGAAACCCGAATACTGCCGCACCGTCCACGGCCGGTTGGCGTACATCGTCGCGCGCGGCCCGCGCAGATAGGGCGCCGCGCCCGGCACCGCCTCGCGGAACGGGAAGCCTTGCGCCGCGATCTCCTCGAGATCGGCCTCGGTGTAGAGCGGCTTGACGGTGATGCCCTCCGGCGTCGTCCAGTCGAGGCTGTCGACCGCTTTGCCGCGCAGCTCGCCCTCGGCGAGCTTTTGCCATTCCGTCAAAGTCTTGCCGTTCTTTGCCATCGTACTCTCCCGGCCGGACCTCGATTATATGGGGCGGTAATTGGCGGCGTCCATTTTCTGCCGCCGGGGGAGGCCGTTGCGTGATTTTTCCGATAGCAAAAGCCGCAACCGATTTTCGCTGGCGGCGCCGCTAGCATGCTGGCCAGGACACAAACCCGGTTTCACGAAATCCGGGTTCGGCTCGAGAACTACACCCCGAAAACGGTCGCCGGCCGTTACGCGTGGGAGTTCTTTCTCTTTGTCTTCAAGGAGGGTTGGGCCTGCCTGTTTGGCTGCATTCTGCTCGGCCTCCTGCTGCTGACGAAATGGCTGTGGCCGCCGCACGCGATCTTGGCCCGCTATGATTTCCTGTTTCTCTCGGCGCTTGTCGTGCAGGCCCTGCTTCTTCTGCTGCGGATGGAAACCGTGCGAGAGGCGCAAATCATCTTCGTCTTTCACGTGACCGGCACGCTGATGGAACTCTTCAAGACAAGCGTCGGCTCATGGACCTACCCGGAGCCGAGCATCTTCCACATTGGCCATGTGCCGCTTTTTTCCGGCTTTATGTACGCGTCGATCGGCAGCTATCTCGCGCGGATCACCCGCATCCTCGATATGCGCTACTCGGGCCATCCGGGCCGGCGTGTGACCGTGGTTCTGGCCGCGCTGATCTATGTCAACTTCTTCACCGACCATTACGTGCCCGATATGCGGGGCTTCCTCTTTCTCTTTGTCGGCATCGCGTTCGGCCCGACCTGGGTGCACTACCGGCCATACCGCAAATGGCGCCGGATGCCGTTGATCCTCGGTTTCGGACTGATCGCGTTCTTTATCTGGCTGGCCGAGAATATCGGCACCTTCACCGCCGTCTGGCTTTACCCGCACCAGGCCCATGATTGGGAATTGGTGCGCTTTGGCAAATACGGTTCCTGGTTCCTGCTGATGATCATCAGCTTCATCCTCGTCTCGTTCGTCAGCCCGCCGCGGCCGCCGGTGCGCGCCGAAACCGCCGAACCAACGCGAACAGAGACCATGGATGAAAGTTTCTCACCGACAGCGTGAGAAACTCTCGTTTGTGAATAAACCGGGCGGCAACCAGATCCACTCTGTTCGCTAGCGGTCGGCATTAGCCCGACCGCACGGACAAAGGAGAGATCAAATGAAGACGCTTCTCGCCGCCACCGCCGCCGTCGCGTTCGCGGTGTTCATGAACCTCACGCCGGCTTCGGCCGCGCAGTATGGCCAGCCCGAAACGGGCAACTGGCATTACAGCTGGCAATATCACTATGTCGGCCAGCATCCCCATTACCAGGGCGGTTGGGTGCTGACGAAGTAACCGGCCCAATCATCTCATGAGGTCGCGGCTGCGGGCTTGTGGGCCCGCGGCCGCGGCGCCGGCTTAGCGAAGCCGGTGGCGCAGCACGATCGCCGCGGTCAGCAGCAGCACCGCGCCGACCTGATGCGCGGCCGCGAGCGGCACGGGCACGACAAGGAGCAAGGTCGAAATACCCAGCGATATCTGCACCAGCGCCATCGCCAGCAGCGCATGGAGCGCCAGCCGCGCCGGCGAGGGCAGGGCGGCTTGCCGCGCGGCGATCCACAGCGCGCAGATCGCCGCGACCGTTCCCATCGCCAGGATGCGATGGTCGAATTGCACCGCCGCGACATTCTCGAACCAGTTGCGAAAAAACGGCGAGAGTTGCGCGTAGCCTGCGGGCACGAACCGCCCGTCCATCAAGGGAAAGCTGTTGTAGGTGAGCCCGGCATTGAGCCCGGCGACAAACCCGCCCGCGACGATCGTCAGGCTGACGAGGCACAGCACAACCTCGGCACCGCGCCGCAAAATTATCCCTCTCCGCCCATTGGGGGGAGAGGGTGGCCGTCGCGTAGCGGCGGCCGGGTGAGGTGGGCATGCGAGGGCGCTTCTGGAATCCCCCACCTCACCCCGCAGCCCCAATGCCGTCCACAACGTCGCGGCGTAGATCGCCAGCGCCAGCGCGAGATGCGCCGTCAGCCGGTATTGGCTGACCTCGATCCGGTCGGCGAGACCGCTTTCGACCATCCACCAGCCGAGCGCGCCCTGAGCGCCCCCGAGCGCGAAAATCCCGGCGAGCGGCCAGGCCAGTCGCCGCGGGATCCGGCCGCGCGCGAGGAAGTAGAGAAACGGCAGCAGGTAGACAAAGCCGATCAGCCGCCCCCACAGCCGGTGCACGTATTCCCAGAGGAAGATCGTCTTGAAGTCGGCGAGGCTCATCCCCGCGTTCAGCGTCTTGTATTGCGTGGTCTGCTGGTACTTGGCGAACTCGGCCTGCCAATCGGCGGCCGAAAGCGGCGGGATCGCACCCATCACCGGCTGCCATTCGGTGATCGACAGCCCCGACCAGGTGAGCCGGGTGATGCCGCCGATCACCACCATCGCGAAGATCATCGCGCAGCAAACGAGCAGCCATACGGCGACCGGCCGCGCGCCACGCCGCGCCACGTCGCCCTTTGCCGCTATCAAGTCCACCGATGCCATGCGGCGATCTATGGCCCGCCTCGCGTCCGCTCGGCAACCGCGATCATGCCGCAGTCCTTCAAGTTCCTGGCTCCATCGCGTCGAGGCAACCCTGCAGGATGTACGCGGCGGCGACCTTGTCGACGATCTCGGCGCGGCGCTTTCGGGTCATGTCGGCGGCGATCATCTCGCGGGTGACGGCCGCTGTCGACAGCCGCTCGTCCCACAACAGCGCCGCCATATCGCGCTGTGCCATCAGGTTGCGCGCGAATGCGCGCACCGATTGCGTGCGTGGGCTGTCGCGCCCGTCGAGCGCCAGCGGCAGCCCGATCACCGTGCCGCCGACGCCATGCCGGTCGATGAGCGCAAGCAGCGCCGCCATGTCGTCGCGGAAATTGCGCCGGCGGATCGTGTCGAGCGGGCTGGCAATGACGAGCCGCGTGTCGCTGAGCGCGAGGCCGATCGTCTTGGTGCCGACATCGAGGCCGATCAGCCGCGCGCCCGCCGGGACGGCGGCTCGCAAGGCCGCGGGGTTGTCGAGAAGCATCCCCGATGATAGCTTTAACCCGCCGCTTTTGCCGCGAAAGACTTTGAAATCATGGCGTTGGACAAGGCCACCGTGGCGCGTATCGCCACCCTGGCGCGCATTCGCGTCGCCGAGGACGAGCTCGAGCCGCTGGCCGGCGAGCTCTCGGGCATTCTCGATTGGATAGAGCAGCTGATGGCGGTCGATACCGAGAATGTGCCGCCGATGTCGAGCGTCGCCGAGATGACGCTGCCGATGCGCGATGATGTCGTAACCGACGGAAACGATCGCGATGCCGCCATCGGCAACGCGCCAAAATCCGCGCGCGGCTTCTACGCGGTGCCCAAGGTGGTCGAGTGAGCGACCTCACGAGCCTCACCATCGCCGAGGCGCGCGATGGGCTCCGGACCAAGAAATTCTCCGCCCGAGAGCTCACCGCCGCGCATAACGACGCGGTCGAGAAGATCGCGCCGCTCAACGCCTTTGTCACCACGACCCCCGACCGGGCGCTGGAAATGGCCGCGGCGTCCGACGCGCGGCTGGCGAAAGGCGAGGGCG
Organism: Allostellaceae bacterium; assembly: GCA_035570495.1. Classification (GTDB taxonomy): domain Bacteria; phylum Pseudomonadota; class Alphaproteobacteria; order ATCC43930; family CGMCC-115725; genus DATARH01. The sequence goes on from DATMLO010000014.1 coordinate 33,522, forward strand.
GCGCGCTCGACGGCATCCCGCTGGCGATCAAGGATCTCTTCTGCACCAAGGGCGTCTTGACCACCGCCTCGTCGCACATCCTCGACGGGTTTACGCCGCCCTATGAGTCGACCGTAACCGAAAAGCTGTGGGCGGCCGGCGCGGTCATGCTCGGCAAGACCAATCTCGATGAATTCGCGATGGGGTCGTCGACCACGACCAGTCATTACGGCCCGACCGAAAATCCCTGGCGCCGCCCCGGCAACAACCGACCGCTGGTGCCGGGCGGCTCGTCGGGCGGCTCGGCGGCGGCGGTCGCGGCGCGCGCCGCGATGGGCGCGACCGGCACCGACACCGGCGGCTCGATCCGCCAGCCGGCGAGCTTTACCGGCATTGTCGGGTTGAAGCCGACCTATGGCCGCTGCTCGCGCTGGGGTGTGGTGGCGTTCGCCTCGTCGCTTGACCATCCGGGGCCGATGACCCGTACGGTGCGCGACGCCGCGATCATGCTCGGCGCGATGGCCGGGCACGACCCCAAGGACTCGACCTCGGCGCCGTTGCCGGTGCCCGATTTCGAGGCGGCGCTGACCGGCGACATTCGCGGTCTCAAGATCGGCATCCCCAAGGAATACCGCGTCGACGGGATGCGCCCCGAGATCGAGGCCGCCTGGCAGAGCGCCGCTAAATGGCTCGAAGAGGCCGGCGCGGAAATCGTCTCCGACATCTCGCTGCCTCACACCAAATACGCCCTGCCGGCCTACTATGTGATAGCACCGGCCGAAGCGTCGTCGAACCTCGCGCGCTATGACGGGGTGAAGTTTGGTCTCCGGGTCGAGGGCGACAGCCTTGACGACATGTACTCAAAGACCCGCGCCGAAGGCTTTGGCGCCGAGGTGCGCCGCCGCGTGCTGATCGGTACCTATGTGCTATCAGCCGGCTACTACGATGCCTATTACTTGAAGGCGCAGCGCGTCCGCACCCTGATCGCCCGCGATTTCGCCGCCGCGTTCGAGCGCTGCGATTGCCTCCTGACCCCGACGACGCCGTCAGCCGCCTTCGCGATCGGCGAAAAGAGCGACGATCCCGTGGCGATGTACTTGAACGACGTGTTCACCGTGCCGGCTGACCTTGCCGGCGTGCCGGCGGTCTCGGTGCCGACCGAGCTATCGGACGGCCTGCCGCTCGGCATGCAGATCATCGGCCGCGCCTTTGACGAGGCAACGGTTCTGCGCGTCGCCGGAGTGCTGGAAAGCGCCGCGAACTTCACCCATCTACCAAGTTTCCTGGCGGGATAGTGGGCGTCGGATGATCGTCATTGCGCCCTTCGAGGCTTCGCTCCGCGAAGCACCTCAGGATAAGGATGATTTGGCGACGCCATCGAGAAAGCCCCTCATCCTGAGGTGCGCCGGTAGGCGCCTCGAAGGACGCACCATCAACTTGCAGCAAAGGCCTGCGCAGCCGTGACGACACTAATCAGTGGCAAGACAGGGGATTGGGAAATCGTCATCGGGCTTGAGGTGCACGCCCAGGTCGTGGCGCAAGCGAAGCTGTTTTCGGGCGCGGCGACCGCGTTTGGCGCCGAGCCCAACACCCAGGTCTCGACCATCGACGCGGCGTTCCCCGGCATGCTCCCGGTCATCAACCGGCATTGTGTCGAGCAGGCGGTGAAGACCGGGCTCGGCCTCGACGCCGAGATCAACTTGCACAGCGTCTTCGACCGCAAGAACTACTTCTATCCCGACCTGCCCGCCGGCTATCAGATTTCGCAATACAAGCAGCCGGTCGTCGGAAACGGCCGGGTCGAGATCGACATGCCCGACGGCTCGACCCGCGAGATCGGCATCACCCGGCTGCACCTTGAGCAGGACGCCGGCAAGAGCCTGCACGACCAGCACCCGCGCGAGACCTATGTCGACCTCAACCGCGCCGGCATCGGCCTCATGGAGATCGTCTCCGAGCCCGATCTGCGCTCGGCCGAGGAGGCCGGCATCTACCTGCGCAAGCTGCGTTCGATCCTGCGCTACCTCGGCACCTGCGACGGCAATATGGAGGAGGGGTCGCTGCGCTGCGACTGCAACGTCTCGGTGCGTAAGCCCGGCGCTCCCTATGGCACGCGCTGCGAGATCAAGAACTTGAATTCGGTGCGCTTCGTGATGCAGGCGATCGAGATCGAGGCGCGCCGCCAGATCGCGATCATCGAGGACGGCGGCAAAATCGCTCAGGAGACCCGGCTCTTCGACACCGCGCGCGGCGAGACGCGGCCGATGCGCTCGAAGGAAAACGACTACGACTACCGCTATTTCCCCGACCCCGACCTGTTGCCGCTGGTGCTCGACCCGGCATGGGTCAAGCAGCTGCGCGGCCAATTGCCCGAGCTGCTCGACACGAAGCGCGCGCGCTTTGTCGCCGAGTATGGGTTGAGCGTCGAGGAAGCCGGCGTGCTCGTCGCCGAGCTCGCGACCGCCGACTATTTCGAGACGGTCGCCCAAGGCAATGACAACCAACGCCGCGACCCGAAATCGGCGGCCAATTGGGTTACCGGCGATCTCTTCGGCGCGCTCAACCGCAAGGGGCTCGGCATCGAGGATTCGCCGGTGTCGGCGTCCGCGCTCGGGCGTCTCATCGATCTGATCGCCGACGGCACGATTTCCGGCCGCATCGCCAAGGATGTCTTCGCCGAAATGGTCGAAACCGGCGGCGATCCCGCCGCGATCGTCGAAGCCAAGGGCCTGCGCCAGGTCACCGACACCGGCGCGATCGAGGCCGCCGTCGACGCCGCGCTCGCCGCCAACCCGGCCCAGGTCGCGCAATACGCCGCGAACCCCAAGGTGCTCGGCTTCTTCGTCGGCCAGGTGATGAAGGCGACTGAGGGCCGGGCCAACCCCGCCCTCGTCAACGAGCTCCTGAAGAAGAAGCTGGCGGGATAAGTACGGCCGGACCGCTTAAAGCGGCGGCAATCCCTGAGTAGATTCCGACCCTCCAATCAACGCGCCGCGACGGATATCGTCGGCGATCAACGGGGGACTGTTATGCTCGCTGCCCATGGGGGATAGCGGCAGGAGACCGGAGGACAACGGTGCCCGAACTCACAGGATGCGCGTTATGCGGGATGGACGTGAACCGGCATGGCCTCGCCCGTCATCTGGTATGGGACGAGATACCGCACGCCTTCTGTTCCTACCTGTGCGAGTTCTTTTGGCGCCGCACGCGCCTCGCCGACGCTGACCGCTCGGAAGCCGTGTCGGCCATGTTCCCCCAATACTAGGCGGCTTTAGTCTGTGTTGCCGTTCAACGTGGTCGGCGAGAACCGGATGCCAAGCAGTCGGACGCTACCGTGTGCGGCCAGCGCCAAGAGTCAGCCGATAGACGCCCGGCAGGTTGCGGTGGCGCTCGGCGTAATCCATGCCGTAGCCGACGACGAACACATCGGGGATGTCGAACCCCTTGTAGCGGATCTCGACCGGCGCGGCGCCGGCGACCGATTTGCGCAGTAGCGTGCAGACATCGAGGCTCGCCGGCCGCAAATCCCGCAGCGCCGCGATGATTGCGTTTATCGTCAGCCCGCTGTCGACGATGTCCTCGACCAGGATGACGTGGTGGCCGCGCACATCGAGGCCGTCCTGGTCGCGGATCAGCACCGTGCCCGAGGATTGCGTGCCGCGATAGGACGACGCCCGCACGAAATCCATGACGAACGGGATGCCGATCTGCCGCATCAAATCGGCGGCGAACACCGTCGCGCCCTTGAGCACGACGACGAGGGTCAGCTTCGCGCCGCGATGGTCTGCCTCGATCTCCCGGGCGAGTTCGCCGACCCGCCGGCGGATGCGCCGCGCCGAAATGAGCGGCGCGAGGCGCTCGCTCACCGCGCCGGGATGGGCGTGGTCAGTCTCGGCGATAGGGATAGCAGCGCGCGCGCTCCAGGGTCATCCCGTAATGCTCGCCCAGCGCGCGAATCGCGTCGCCTTCCTCTGCGTAGGGGTCGGCGTTGCCGGGGCCGACGATGATCGGGCGGAAGCTGCGGTCGTCCTTGCCGCCGGGCGGCAGCATGGCGGTCGCCAGCGGATTGCCCTCGCCGTCGCGCAGCGTCAGGAACAGCGGCATCTCGCGCTGGATATGCGCCTTCAGACCGATTTCCTGCTCGAACGACACCTTGGAGATCGGTTGAAAGCTTTGCGCCGCCTTTTCCTGCTCCTTGCGGAAATACTTCTCGACGGCGTGACGCATCGTTTCCGATTCGCCGGTGGCCTCGGCCTCGGTCTCGATCCGAAACCAGGTTTTGCCGTCGGGCGCTTCGCAGACGTACCTCATGCTTCCTCCTGAGCAAGTTCCGTGGAAGTCGCGATCGCGAAGGACAACATGTCGAAGAGCAAAATCCGGACGCCGCGTCGAGTCAACACCCCTGCGGCCCGGCAAGCGGCGCAACCGGCGAGCTTTCGTAACTCGCCTCTCATATATCGTCGCAAATTGCAAAAACTTGTCCGACCGATATCAAGGCATACTGATAAAAATTGAGGGATTTCCTCGGCGTATTCTTCGCAGGGCGGCTTGGCACGATCGATGAAGCAGGGAAGAGACCACGTTTCTTCAAGGAGCCCGACATGTTCTCCGCCTCGACCGCCACCCTCGCTCGCTTTGCCGCAATTCCCGTCGCCGCGACAGTGCCGCAAGGGCGCTCGGGTCTTGCCTCGTTCTTCCTGGCGCCGTTCCGCGATGTCGATGACCGTCCCGCCCGCAAGGCCGCTGCCGCCAGGGCCGAGCGCGAGGCGCGTCAGGCTGCTATGTTCTCCGCGGCCGCACAGCGCCGCTAGCAGCGCGCCGTAGCGGCGACCGCTGCGGCGCCTCCACCTCTTCCGTCTCCGGCGATCCGGTCCAGTCGCGCCACAGCGCGATCAATGCCGCCATGATCGCCGGTCCGAGAAAGAGGCCGATGAAGCCGAGTGTTTCGACCCCGCCGAGCAGGCCGAACAATACCCAGAGGAACGGCAGCCGCGCCGCGCCGCCGATCAGCACCGGCCGGATGAA
>DATMLO010000015.1:0-37116 GCA_035570495.1 Allostellaceae bacterium
CGCGCGTCATCACCCCGCGCGGCGGGCGCGACGAGATCGGCCAAGCCGAAACGGAACTCGCAGCGATGCAGGACACCGTGCGCAACGCGCTCGGCCAGCGCGCCCGGCTCGCGGCGCTCGGCACCGCCGTCACCAAGATCAACCACGATCTGCGCAACATCCTGGCGACCGCGCGGCTGGTGACCGACGGGTTGACGACCAGCGCCGCCCCCGAGGTCAAAAAGGTCGCGCCGCGCCTCATCGACGCCATCGACCGCGCGATCGCGCTGTGCAGCCGCACGCTCGATTTTTCGCGCGAAGGCGCGCCGCCCTTCACGCCGAGCCATTTCCTGTTGCGACCGCTGGTCGAGGAGATCGGGCCGGCGCTTCTGGTATCCGATGAGGACATGGCCATCGCTCTCGACCTGCCGGCCGATCTCGCGGTAAAGGCCGACCGCGACCAGATCTACCGCGTCTTTCTCAACCTGGTGCGCAACTCGGTCGAGGCTGGCGCGCACCGGCTGCGCATCGCTGCTGTCCGAGAGGGGAAAAACGCCATCATCGATGTGGCCGATGACGGGCCGGGCCTGCCGCCGCGCGCCCAGGAGAATTTGTTCCGCCCATTCGCCGCCTCGGCGCGGCCTGGCGGCAGCGGCCTCGGCCTAGCGATCGCGCGCGAATTGATGCGCGTGCATGGCGGCGATCTGGTCCTGCTCGCCTCCACCGGCAACGGCACAATCTTCCGCATCACCATGCCGGCGGCCAAGAAAGCGCCGGCGAGGGCGGCGAGCCGCGCGATCGCAGCAAAGTGAGACGTACCCCCTCTGCTCGACCGGGCAGGGTTAAGGCGGAGGTGTAAACTTAATCCAGCGCGAGGGTCAGCGCCTTGAGGTAGGCGCTCTCGGGCAGCGCCATGTGCACCGGGTGGTCAGGGCCGGCGCCGGCTTCGCGCAGGATGCGGCCGGTACGCCCGGCATCCGCCAGCCCGCGCCGCGCTGCTTCGGCGAAATCCGCGGCGGGCACGTTGTGCGAGCAGGATGCGAGGAACACGATGCCGCCCGGTGTCGCGAGGCCCGCAGCGAGCCGCGCCAGCTTGCGGTAGCCGCGCAGCGCCGCCGGCACATCGCGCCGCGAGCGCGCGAAAGCCGGCGGATCGGCGATCACAACATCGAACCGCTCGCCGGCCGCGCCAAGCGACGCCGCCTCGGCAAAGACCTCGGCGCGGCGAAATTCGCAAATCTCGTCGACCTTGTTGCGCGCGGCCGCCTCGGCGGCCAGCGCCAGCGCGCCTTCCGAGCGGTCGATTCCGGTCACGGAGGCCGCGCCGCCGCAAGCCGCCGCAACGGCAAACCCGCCCGAATAGCAGTAAAGGTCGATGACCCGCGCGCCGCGCGCCAGCTCCGCGACAAAGCCGCGGTTGTCGCGCTGGTCGAAAAACCATCCGGTCTTCTGGCCGCCCAGCACATCGGCGGCAAAGGTCACGCCATTTTCCTCGACCGGCACCGCCCCGGCGACCCCACCGACCGCGACCCGCACCTCCGAGCCCAACCCCTCCATCGCCCGCGCCGGGCTATCGTTGCGCAGCACGATCGCCTCGGGCTTGAGCAGCGTCGCCAGCGCCTCGATAAGAAGCGGCTCGAGCACCGCCATGCCCGCGGCGTTGCTCTGCACGACCAGTACCGCGCCGAACCGGTCGACCACCAGGCCCGGCAACCCGTCAGCCTCGGCGTGGACCAGCCGGTAATAGGGCGCGCGGTAAAGCTGCTCGCGCAGCTTCAGCGCCCGTTCCAGGCGGCGCAGCAGAAAGCGCCAGCCAATCGGCCGCGCCGTGTCGCGGTCGAGGAGCCGCGCCGCCAGCAGCGTGTGCGGGTTGAACATCGCCACGCCGAGCGGCCGCCCGTCGGTGCGCTTCAGGGTCACGAGGCCGCCCGGCGCCAGCGCCTTCGCCGCCGCGTCCATCTGCACCTCGTTGGAATAGATCCACGGATGCCCGCCCTCGGCGCGGCGATGCCCGCCCGGCAGCAGGGTCACGACCGGGCGCGCCGCCGGATCGTCTTCCACCGGCGCGGCGGCGATCGAGGCTTCGGCGATATCGAGACTGGTCATGCGGCTCATCAAACGCGGCGGGGCGGCGATTAGGCCCAGAACCGCCGCGAAGTCAAACCCTATCGCCCCATTGTTGTCGTCCGGATGGCTGCCGCGCAGCTCTTCGATCTTGCGCGCTGGCCCTAGGGTAGAGTAGTTGTTCCCGCCCTCGCGGCGGGATGCCGCCGATATGCGCCCGTAGCTCAACTGGATAGAGCGCCTGACTACGGATCAGGAGGTTAGGGGTTCGACTCCTCTCGGGCGCGCCATTATTCCAATGGCTTAGCCGATGCGGCCGTTTGAACATTTGAAAACCCATTTGAACAACGGCTTGTGCTGGGCGCGCTGGAGCGCCGCTCCCGCCTCACCGCAGTCGAATGCGGCTTTCGCGCCCCCACGAGGCTCGGGCGAGTACTGGTCGGCAAGCTCTCGTAAAGCATCTTCATAAAAAGTTAGACCTGGATTCGCCTTACACGCCTTTCTTGCAATCGTATTCTCGCCGCTCGGCCGCGCGAGCACCCAAAGCAAGCCGGCTCGTTTGGAGGCACAAAGATGGCTCGTATGCGCGCGATTGTCCGTTCCAGATGCTTCGCGTTTCTGAGCTTTTTGGAGGCTAAGAAGCCATCCACCCATAACGGCGATATCTGGATAAGATACGGCTGAGCGCCACTCAAGTCGGCGCTCGCCGGCTTTTCTTCAAAAGCGCGGCTGAAATTCTGCTCCGGCTCGACCCCGGCGAAATTCCAGCAGAGCAGCACGCGAGGCTCACGCGGCAGATTTTTTCGATCTACACCGCCATCCGGGGCGGCATGTAGAACGCCGTAGCATAGCTCGCAGCCCCTCAGCCTGATGTAATAAGCACGGCGGCTGTATCAGCAAACAATCAGGGCAGGCACGCGGTCTCGCAGGCGGTGTTGATGGCGTCGCTTGCGCCCGGCACCGTGCCCAGCAGCAGCAATGTCAGCGCCAGCCCCGCAAGCGGTAATAGCAGGATGTCGGCGGCGCTGTACTGCGCCCCGCTTGTCGGATCGGTGCTGAAATAGCGCCATGCCCGAAACAGTCGCGCCACGCGGCGCGGCGAACAGGCAATACGCACAGCGCGCCGAAACCTTATGACCAGCTCAGGCCCGTGCCCCCTCATGGCGCCGCTCGCTTCCCGCTGTCGCCTTGGCCCGAGCCGCTCAAGAGCAGCCGGCGATAGAGTGGACCCGCGTTGCGCGCAGCCCGGGGGCGCCGTAACGCTCGAAGGAGGCGACCCAGCTCGCCAGCTCGCTTCGGGACAAGCTGCAGAAACGACAGGCTTCCTCGACGGTGATCTCTCCCTCGCGCAAGGCGGCGAGGACCGTCGCCTTACGGCGCGGCACCCAGCGTTCGCCCGAAAGAGGCAGTCGCGGAGAGCAAGCTTCATCTTGGAACGCTGCGTACGCCGAATTGAACACATTGGCCCACCGCTCAGCTTCCGGTCGGTCGCCGGACCGCGTGCCAAAGCAAACCTCTCCCTTCTGGGCGTCGTAAATCATCCAACGCCCGTCCGGCTGTTGCACTGTCTTGAAGCGCATCATGGTAGCTCCGTTTCCGGCTCTGTTCCGCGTGGGGCGGTTCTGCCAACCACGCAGCAGCGTCGACGGAGATGATCGCACCGGGGGTCGCCGGAAACTTGAAGGCGGCCTTTATTTTTGCTTCAGATTATCTGAAGACGCCGGCAAGGGGAGGCGCACGACAGACCGCTCAAGTCGGCGCTGGCGGGGGCTCGATCCGCGATCGGTGCCTACCCCCTACCGCAGCCCGCTAAGGTCGATCGCCCAGGCGAGCCAACAAGGCGGTGCCCGCCGGCTGGATACGACGTATCCTGGATCCACGTTTCGCAATGCACTGAAAGGTAACGGTGATGGGCAGGCTCGACGGCAAGATCGCAGCGGTGACGGGCGGGGCATCGGGGATCGGCGAGGCGACGGTCAGGCGTTTCATCGCCGAGGGCGCGAGCGTGGCCTTCTGCGACCGGGACGGTGAGCGCGGCCAGCGCGTGGCAGCCGAACTCGAGGCCGCCGGCGCCAAGGTCGCCTTCACGCAGGCTGACGTAGGCACCGAAGCCGCATGCCTCGCCTTCGTCAACGGCGCGGCGGAGAAGTTCGGGCGCCTCGACATCCTCATCAACAATGCCGGCATCCGCAAATACGAGAAGGTCGACGAGGCGAGCGCGGCGAGCTGGAACGAGATCCTCAGCGTCAACCTGATGAGTTACGTCAACTGCGCCAAGGCGGCGGTTCCGCTGATGCGCCGCACCGGAGGCGGCGCCATCGTCAACACCGCCTCCATACGTTCCGTTGTCGCGGGCGGCGGCAACCTGCAGTACGACACCACCAAGGCCGCGATCGCGGGATTGACGCGGGCGCTTGCCGCCGACCACTCGCCGGAGGGCATTCGCGTGAATGCCGTCGGCCCTGGCCCGATCTTTACGCCGTTTCACGCGCGCCGCATCGCGGCGGCCGGTCAGACCGTCGAGCAGTACAATGCCAACGCCGCGCAAGGCACCATGCTGAAACGGCCGGGCAGGGCCGAAGAGGTCGCCGCGGCGATCTTGTTTTTGGCCTCCGACGATGCCTCCTACGTCACCGGCGCCCTGTTGTTCGTGGACGGCGGTATGACGGCGCTCTGAGGAACGTTTAGCCGGCGCTCCATGCGTTGCTGGTCCGCGACGTTTGCGGCGAGCACCTCCTCGAGACCGCCACGCCTGGTCTGACGCTGTCCAGCGTCACCTCGGCTAGGCGCTTAACCTCGTGCCGACCCGGCTCGCCGGCAAGCGCCGCGCGGAGCGTTGCGTTCGACGCGGCGGGAACATTCGCGCGATGCGCGAGTCAAAAGCGGGTGAAGGGGCCAAATCCGGCGCTCCGCAAAAGGACGGAAGACGATGGCGAGGACCTCGACGCTGGCGACGATGACAATCCTGGCGACGATCGCCGTGACGGCGGCCACGTCGGCGCACGCCTCGTTCTGGTGCCGTTCGGTTCCCGTACCGGGAGGCGGCTGGAAGTATGTTTGCACGACCATTCCGGGGTCGGAGCCGGGGCCGCACCCCGGGTCTTCTCGCATTTATGGCTCGATCGCCTACAGCCCGGCCAGCGGCGCTTTCGGCTTTTCGGATAACTATGGGAGTAAGTCGCAGGCAGACGACCGGGCGCTGAGCGAATGCGGCAAGACAGATTGTGTCGTCGCCAGCTGGTTCTACAACAATTGCGGCGCGGTCGCGGCGAGCGACGACGGCAGTTGGGGCGGCGGACACGGCTCCTCGGTGTCGAACGCGATCAGCGATGCGGAGAACGCGTGCACCCGGCAGGGCGGCACCGCGTGCGTGGTGAAGGTGACGCACTGCTCGGCCGGCTGATGCTCGCGGCGAGCCTCAAGCACCCGCCGCGCCCCCTTTCTGCGTCGACGGTTGGCCGGCTCTCGCCAAAAGCTCGACCGCCAGAGCAATGACTTTCGCCGGCGGCTGCGCTACCCGCCATACGACTGACGCATAACCGCGAGGGTGGCTCCGCGCTTTCGCGGGCTCGGCCGGTGTGCTAGCCGTATCTCCGCCCTAGCAGCGAGAACGACGCCATGAGTGACTGGAGCGCGGTGACCCGGCCGATCCCCGTCCCCAACGAATGGACCAGGCCGTTCTGGGACGCCGCGAAGCGCGAGGTTCTCGAGCTGCAGCGCTGCCAGAGCTGCGGGCATTTTCAGCACCCGCCTTACGCGACCTGCACCCAATGCGTCTCGACCGACCTCAAGTTCGAGCCGGTGCGCGGCCAGGGCGCGATCTACGCCTACACGATCATGTATCACACCGGCGACAAGCGCTTCGCGTCGGCGGTGCCCTACGCCAGCATCATCGTCGAATTGGACGACGCGCCCGGCGCGCTGATGGCCGGCAACCTGCTCGACGCCGAATACACCGAGGCCAAAGTCGGCCGCCGGGTCGAGGTGATCTTCGAGAAATTGAACGACGACATCACCCTGCCGCAGTTCCGGCTGGCGAAGGAGTAGGGCGATGGCGATGTGGGAAAACCGCTGCAAGATCGCCATCAGCGGCGTCGGCTACTCAAAGGTCACGCGCTCGGCCGAGATACCGCTCGCGGCGCATGCGCTGACAGCGGTCAAGGAGGCCGTCGCCGATAGCGGCCTGCAAATGTCCGATATTGACGGCCTCACCACCTATCCCGAGCTGCCCGCCACCGGCCATGCCGAGGTCGACGGCATCTCCATCGTTTCGGTCAATTGCATGATGGCGATGTTAAAGCTGCCGAACTTGACCTGGCATATTCAGACCGGCTCGGTGAATATTGGCGGCGCGGTGCAGCAGGCGGTCAACGCGCTGCTCGCCGGCGTGTGCAAATACGCCGTCGTCTGGCGTGCGATGCACAACCCGCGCGGCACCTACCAAAACCTGCCCTCAGGCAACGCCGCAGGCGCCACGCAATTCACCGCGCCTTACGGGTTTGGCGGGCCGGGTCAGGGCATGGCGGTCGCCTATACGCGCTGGCTCGAAAAGAACGGCCAGACCCGCGACAAGATGGCGACCTTAGCCGTCACCCAGCGCAAGCACACACAGCACAACCCGCACGCCTATTTCTACGGCACCGAGCTCAGCCGTGAGGATTATTTCGCCTCGCGCATGGTCGCCTACCCGTTCTGCCTGTTCGATTGCGACATCCCGGTGCAGGGCGCCGTGGCGATCGTGCTGACCACCGCCGAGCGCGCGCGCGATCTCAAGCCGACCCCGGCATATCTCGCCGGCTACGGTGAGCGGCTGCATTTCGAGGTCGCCGGCCGCATCGGCAGCCTCGCGAGCTACATGGATGGCGGCGCCAGCTCAGCGAAGCTGACCTGGGAGCGCTCGGGCTTCAGCCCCAAGGATGTCGATGTCGCGCAGATCTACGATGGCTTCTCAGCTTCGGTGATCTACGGCCTTGAATCTTATGGCTTCTGCAAAGAGGGCGAGGCGCTCGACTTTATCCAGGACGGGCGCATCGAACTCGACGGCGAGCTGCCGCTCAACACCTTTGGCGGCAGCCTCGGTACCGGCCGCATCCATGGCCTGTGGCACATCATCGAGGGCGCGCTCCAGGCCTCCGGCCGCGCCGGCGCCCGCCAGGTGAAGGACGTCAACGTCAGCTTTGTCGGCGCCAGCGCGCCGATCGTCACCGGCACGACGTTTATTTTTGTGAAAGAGCCGTATTAGACGAGGGGTTGGGGTAGGCGCGTTGGCGGGCATCATTGGCCAACAAGCCGCCGCAAGAATTAACTTAGTAAGTTGCCAAGCGTGCCCGCTGCAAATCCGCGCCGATGTATGCTTTAAAGTTCTCGCCCATCTGGCGCTTTGACCACGCCAAATTTCCAAGCGCCAGAATACGTATCGGGGAGCCTGGGCTCCTCTATCTCAAGCTCCACTTGTGGCACTAGCCATTTGCAAATGGTTAGTGAACCCCTTACTTCTTGATATGAAGAATCAATCACGGATTTAGGACAATAAATATAAACGTATCCTCCAGAAGGATGCTCTATTTTAAAATCTCCGATAGAAAGGAGTCGACCGTGAACCAGATCTGAACCTTCTCCTAAAGCACTGCATATTCTTTTTTCTGTTTTGATCAAAAAAGACGGCTTAAATGGTTCAGGAAGCTGTTGTTTGAGGGTTCCTAAGCCTTCCCATGTACTCAAGAGCGCGAGCGTTAGATGACATTCGGAATTGGCTAACAAAAGATAACTTCGAATTACGGTCTTGACGTCCGCATCGCTAAAAATTTTTAGACGCCGAATGAGGCGAGGTAGTCGGTTCTCGATGACGGATCGCATACGAATAGTGTTTGCAATGGCTGCAGGTGCATTCGCAATAAAATATTCAGAACCATCAGCCTTAGAAATATCATCGAATTTTTCCACCGTACCTTGAATCAACTTCAAGATTTTTTCAGAAGTGGCGGGCCAGACAATGTGAGTCTCAGGCCAATCTCTCTTAAATTGGTCCATTGCAATGTCAAGATTTACTTCGTTTACGGCATAAATACTCGGCATCGAAAGCGTAACTTTATTCTGAGCGGGTCCACCCGTAATTGATGCTGCCGTCTGTATATGTTCTTTGCCGCGAATGACAAATGGCCGAATACTAGTCGCAGGAATTATAAACGCTTCGTGTAACCGACTTGCACCCTCATTCGCCCCAAGTTCGGACAGGCTTATTATGCCGGCTAACTGCTGTCCGCCCTCAACAAATACGGGAGAACCACTCGATCCGGCGGTAAACCAATACTCATGCATGTTTCGGCCAGTGAATTGCCGAAGACCGTCAGCCGTTAGATTGCTGTCGATTTGACCATGCAGGAATACGTCGTGCCATTTCGGGGTATTAGTTTCATCAGTTCGAACCAACCGTGCATAGGCGTAACCAGCCCCAACCTCAAAGCGCTCATGAGCCGCCAGCTGAAGCGTCAGTATGCCCGCTGGGGTCGTTTCTGGGCGTAAAAGCGCCAAGTCGCGCGCCCCTTCTTCATCACCCTCACTGACGTCGACGAGTGTTGCGGAGCAAGTGGTAACTTGGCCGTTTTCGCGCGATCGCGGGAACACCACTTGAACCCGAGGCGTCTGGGCCGCATTCGTGTCATGGCCTACAGTGGCGGTACGCCACACGTGCCGACAGGTCGCAATATAGCCTCCCTCGATCAGCGCTCCACACCCTACAAATTCGTTCGCTTGTGTGTGCCGGTGGATGTAGACCAAGGCCGTTTCGATTGTCTCAGGCATATCAGCAGGAACCTCGGAAGATGGCCTCTCAAATGATAGTTGAATTGCCGAGCGGCAAAAGAATCTTGTTCGGTGGGAAAGGAGCCTCTGTCGGTCTGTCGCAGGTTAGCCTTCGGCCGGACATTGCCAAGGCCACTCGCGCTCAGTTCGAAACCGCCCTCGGCACGTTAGCTGAGCTGACGGGCGCCCTCGAACATTCGATCGCAAGCATGGCTCGTCGGCCGGACAAGGTCGAAATGGAATTCAGGGCATCGCTCTCCGCCGAGTGCGATCTGTGGATCGTGTCAGGCGAGGGCGAGGCCGAGTTCAAGGTCACACTCGCCTGGGAAAAAAGCGAGTAGCCGGAATAGGACGGTTCAGCGAGCGCTTGGCCGTTCAAATTGCCGGTCGCCGCTAAAAAAACCATCGCTGCTCCGCGTGCAGCCGCAGACGAATGATGTGAACGTCAGCATTGTCTGGTTGTCACCTTCATCACGTTTATCATTTGTGAATAAGTCTTACTTAGTCGAGGAGGAGCCCATGCCCGACACTACTGATCAAAGGCCGCCGGTCGCGGTCGGCCATGTACGGCTACCGTGCGGCGATGTTGCCGAGGCGGCGCGCTGGCTCGAAAATGTCGGCCTGCGCCCGATTGTCACGATGGAGCATCTCGCGGTGCTGGAACTGCGCGGCGGCACGCATGTCGTCGTGCGCGACACCGAGGACTCGCCCGCGCCCGGCGCGATGGCGCCCTTCGACCTGATGGTCGACGATGTCGACGCCACGCATCGCGACTACGCCGAGAAGGGGCTCAAGCCCTCCGAGATCAGCCGCGGCCGCATCCACGACTCGTTCACCGTCGCGGGTCCTAGCGGCTGGACGTTCACGATCAACTCCTCGCACGCCAGCGGCAAGCCGGTGTGAGCGGGGAACAGCGAGGGAGAAACGCCATGGCCTACCAATACGACGTCATCCGCGATTTCTTCAAATCGCCCGACGGCGAGCCGTTCGGCCTCATTAGCCGGGTCGCGGCCGACGACCAGGACCGCGTCTATGTGTTTCAGCGCCGCGACCCGCCGGTCGTCGTGTTCGACGGCAAGACCGGCAAGCACCTGGCATCCTGGGGCGCGGGTGAGGTCACCGACCCGCACGGCCTCAAGATCGTCGGCGACACGGTCTACACCACCGATCGCATCGACTCGGTCTGCAAGTCCTTCTCGCTCGACGGCAACGTCAAGCTCCAGCTGGGCGAGCCGGGTAAGGCCTCGGACACCGGCCAGATCGAAAACTGGCTTGTCGAGCGCGCGGCCGGGCCGTTCAACCACCCGACCGAGATGATGAAGCACCCGAACGGCGACATCTACGTCACCGACGGCTACCAGAACGCCCGCGTGCACCGTTTTGCGGCCGACGGCACGCTGAAGAAATCGTGGGGCACGCCGGGCAAGGGCCCCGGCCAGTTCCACCTGCCGCACTCGATCGCCTTTGACGATGCCGGCAATCTGATGGTCTGCGACCGCTCGAACCGCCGCATCCAGATCTTCACGCCCGACGGCCAGTACATCAGCGAGTGGACCGGGATGGGCGGCCCCAACGACATCAGCCGCGGCAAGGACGGCAACTACTACATCGCCGAGCAAGAGGCCGACGGCAACCCGGCCTATTGCACCGTGCGCAGCCCGTCGGGCGAAGTGCTCGCCAAGATGGAAAGCCGCCATGTCCACGGCATCGGCGTCGACTCGCAGGGCAATATCTACGCCGGCCTCACGCAGAACCGCGGCGTCGACAAATTCGTGCGCGTGGGGTGAACAGCGCCGCCGTCATTGCGAGCGAAGCGAAGCAATCTCCCGCCGTCTTGGTATTTTGCGGCAGGAGATTGCCACGTCGCCCTTCGGGCTCCTCGCAATGACGGTATAGCTGACTACTGCACCGGCTCGAGCACCACCACCGGGATTTCGCGATCGGTCTTCTTCGCGTAGTCGGCATAAGGCGGCCAGAACTTGAGCGCCTCATCCCACAGCCGCGCGCGTTCCGCGCCGCTGACGGTGCGGGCCTTCGCCTTCAGCTTCTTGGTGCCGACCTGCACCTCGACCTGCGGGTTGGCGACGAGGTTCAAATACCATTGCGGGTGCGCAGGCGCGCCGCCCTTCGACGCGACGATGATGTACCCGCCGTCGCCCGTGTCGCCATAGAACAGCGGGAAGATCAGCTTCTGGCCCGATTTGCGGCCGGTCGTCGTCAACAGCAGCGACGGCACGCTGATCTCGGGCCGGCCCGGCTGGGTCATCTTGTAGATATGCCCCTCAGTGCCGCCGCTCTGGATGTAGCGGTTGGCGTGCTCCACCATCCAATCGGGCAGGTTCGCGGCGAGTTTGGCATCGGCCATGGTCTTGTCTCCCTCTCGTAATGCGTGGCTCAGTAATGAGTTACCCAGGGGCTGTTGAGCGCCTCCTCTATGCGGCGATGCCGCGCGCGGATCACATCGGCCGGAACCGCGCTGACAAAGGCGTAAAAGGTCTTGCTGCGGATCGCGTCGACCACGCGTTCGCCGACCTTCATCGGGTCGAGGCCGGTGGTCGCCAGGCGTTCGGCAAGCACCTTTTCATCGCTCTCCCGAGTGTGCGACCCGCCCAGATGATCCGGCCGGTTGCGCGCGCCGCGCGCGATATTGGTGTTGATCGGCCCCGGGCACAGCACCGACACACCCACGTTGGTGCCTTCAAGCTCGTGCTCCAGCGCCTCGGACAAAGACATCACCGCGTATTTGCTCATCGAGTACGGCCCTTGAAAGGTGCCTCGGCGGTTTTGTGTGCCCGCGACCGAAGCCGTGTTGACGACGTGCCCCTCCTCGCCGTGCTTTTTGATCGCCGGCACGAAATGGCGGATGCCGTGGATCACGCCCCAGACATTAACGCCGATCACGAATTGCCAGTCCGCGAGGCTCACATCGGCGAGCGGGACGCCGTGCATCGGCACGCCCGCATTGTTGCAGGCGATGTGCAACTTGCCGAACCGGCGCTCGGCCTCGGCCAGCGCATCGACGACCGACTGCTCGGTCGTCACGTCGATCCTGACGGGCAGCACCTGCTTGTTGGTGCCGGAGAGGCTGTGCGCCGCCGCCTCGACCGCGTCCTTCTGAATGTCGGCCATGACGACATTGGCGCCCGATTCCGCCAGCGCTGTGGCGATGCCGAGCCCGATGCCCGAGGCAGCGCCGGTGACGATCGCAGTCTTGCCGGAAATGTCCTGCATGGGGAAACGCTCTTTCGTTTTGCCGCGCTGGTCTCGACTATAAGTCCTCAAAGCCCCAGATCGGAAAGACCGGGGTGATCGTCGGGCCGTCGCCCGAGCGGCCAATGGTATTTCCGATCCGC
The DNA here is from genome assembly GCA_035570495.1 of Allostellaceae bacterium. Taxonomy (GTDB): domain Bacteria; phylum Pseudomonadota; class Alphaproteobacteria; order ATCC43930; family CGMCC-115725; genus DATARH01. Next base: position 12,198 of record DATMLO010000015.1, read on the forward strand.
GTCGCGGATCGGCAGATCGTTGATCGAGGCGATGCGGCGCCGCATCTCGCCAGTCTCGTCGAATTCCCAATTCTCGTTGCCGTAGGAGCGGAACCAGTTGCCGCTGTCATCGTGCCATTCATAGGCAAAACGCACGGCGATGCGATTTTCAGTGAACGCCCATAACTCCTTGATCAGGCGATAGTCGAGTTCCCTTGCCCATTTGCGGGTAAGAAAGGCGACGATCTCGGCGCGCCCGCGGATGAACTCGGCGCGATTACGCCAAATGCTGTCCTCGGAATAAGCGAGCGAGACGCGATGCGGATCGCGGCTATTCCAGGCGTCTTCGGCCATACGGACCTTGGTGGCTGCGGTCTCGCGTGTGAAGGGCGGCACGGGAGGTGGCATGGAAACCCTCCTGCTTCGTCGGCAGCATCAATGAAAATACCGCCCGGAATCGATGACCATCGTCTGGCCGGTCATCGTCTCGGTGCGGCACAAGGTGACCACCATGTCGGCGCAATCATCCTTGTCGGCCGGCTTTTTGAGGAGCGACGTCGCGGCGCCCTGGGCGATAAACTCGGGCCGCAGATTGGCGGTCGCCCGCGTCCCTTCGAGCAGGCCCGGCGCGACGCAATTGACCAACACATGCGGCGCCATCGCGACCGCCATGCATTTCGTCAGATGGATCAGGCCGGCCTTCGACACCGCATAGGCGATTGATGAGCCGGTCGGCGCGACCCCGGCCACCGAGGCGATGTTGATGACGCGCCCGCGCTCCTGCCCTTTCATCACCGGCGCCACCGCCTTGGTGAGCCGGAACGGCCCGGTGAGGTTCACCGCGACGATCTTGTCCCAGACCTCCATCGTCAGCCCGTCAAGGTCGGGGAATTGCACCGAATGGTTGTACGCCGCGTCATTGACAAGGATGTCGATGCGCCCGAACCGCTTCGCGACGCCGTCGACCACCGCCGCGACCGACTCGTCGCTCGTGATCTCGCATTGGAAAGCGGCGGCGTTGCACTGGTAGCGCGACGTAAGCTCTTGCGCGACGCCCTCCGCCTGGTCGCGGCTTTGCGCGTACATCACCGCGACATGCGCGCCTTCCTTGGCGAGCGCGTGGCAGATGCGCTGCCCGAGCCCGCCATTGCCACCGGTCACCAGCGCGACCGCCCCGTTCAAATCCATCAATATCTCCTTACGCGCCAAATCCCTTACGCGAACGACTCGGTCATCGCCGAGTAGACCAAGGTGCGCAAATCCCGGCGCAGCGCGAGCCGCACCGGGCTGCCGATGACCTGGGTCATGAACACCACGGTCAGCTCTTCCCGTGGATCGATCCAGAACGCGGTCGAGGCCGCGCCACCCCAGAAAAATTCGCCGAGCGTGCCGGGCAACCGCGTCTTGGCGACATTCACGTTAACCCCGCAGCCGAGCGAGAAGCCGACGCCGGTATAGCCCGACTCGCTGAACATGCCGGGGAAGGCCATCTCGCCGACCTCGCGGCCATCGGGTAGGAAATTGAGGCTGAACAGCGCCACGGTCTTCGGGCTCAAGATCTGCACGCCGTCGAGCGTGCCGCCATTAAGCATCATCCGGCAGAAGCGCAGATAGTCGTGCGCGGTCGAGATTAGCCCGCCGCCACCCGACTCCAAAAGCGGCGGCGCGGCGTAGGTGCTCTCGCGCGCATCGTCCTGCAGCGTTATCGCCTTCCCCTCCGGCTGGTAGCAGGAGGTGAACCGCTCGACCTTGTCGGGCGCGATATGGAACGCGGTGTCGTGCATGCCGAGCGGCTCGAAGAGCCGGGTGCGCAGGAACTCGCCAAAGCTCAGCCCCGACAATTTCTCGACCAGGTACCCCAGCACATCGATCGCCACCGAGTAGTTCCACGCCGTCCCCGGCGAGAAATCGAGCGGCACTTGCGCGAGCTGATCGATCATGCCCTTGAGCCCGCCCTCGGTCTGGCGATCGACGACCTTCAGCCGGCGATAGGCGGCGTCGACCCCGGTGCGCATCATAAAGCCGTAAGTGAGCCCGGAGGTGTGCGTCGCCAGGTCGACCACCTTCATCGGCCGCAGGCAGGGTGTCGTCATGTAGCTCGGCGCACCGCTCGGCAGGATCGAGGGCGTGCCGCTGGCGTAGACCGCGAGGTCCTTCCACTCCGGGATATATGTCGCGACCGCATCGTCGAGCCCGATCAGCCCTTCCTCGGCGAGCATCATCAGCGCCACCGCGGTGATCGGCTTCGACATCGAGTAGATGCGAAAGATCGCGTCCTCGCGCATCTTCTTGCCGCGCTCGAGGTCTATCTGCCCGGCGAGGCCCGTGTGCACGAGCTGCCCCTTGCGATAGACGTAGGTGAGGATGCCGGGGAGAAAGCCGCTATCGACATAGCGGCGCTTCATGACCTCGTCGAGCCGCTTCAGCCGCGCCGACGACAGGCCGACGGTTTCGGGTTTCGTCATCAGATCACTCCTTCCTCGGCCAGGCGTTCGACCTCGCTCGGGGTTCGGCCGAGCAGCTCGGTCAGCACATACATATTGTCCTCGCCATAGCATGGCGCACCGCGATTGATCGGCCCGCCGATATAGGCCGGCGTCTTGCTCAATTTCATCGGGATTTCGTAGACCGGCCAGGTGCCGATCTTGGTGCCGGTGACCTCGGTCAGCCATTTGAGGTGTTTGAGCTGCGGGTCGGTCTCGACGCGATCCTCGGCGTTCTGGCAGACCCCGGCCGGCACGCCCGCCTTCTGCAATTTCATCATGCAGTCGAACCGGTCTTGCGTCTTGGTCCAGGCCTCGACCGCGGCGTCGAGCGCGTCCTGGTGCTGCAGCCGGCTTTCGAGCGTCGCGAAACGGCGGTCGTCGAGCCACGCGCCCTGCTCGGCGATCCGCGCCAGCGCCTGCCATTCGGCGTCGGTAAAGCAGGCGATCGCGATCCAGCGATCCTTGCCCGCACAACGATAGGCGCCGTGCGGCGCGGCCGGCTTGTAGGGCGAGCGGTTGCCGATGCGGCGGAAGATGCGCTCGTTGGCCGCCCAGTCGAGGATCGTCGTGCCGGTGAGGAAAATCCCGCTCTCGCATTGCGAGGCGTCGATCCATTGGCCTTCGCCGGTGCGCTCGCGGTGATAGATCGCGCCCAAAAGCGCCAGCGCATAGCCATAAGCGCCCATCCAGTCGAGATAGGAATAGCCCCAGCTCACCGGCATCGCCGGCTCGGGCAGCCCCGACATCTCGGCCTGCCCGCCAAACGCCGCCGCCACCGGCCCGACCGTGCGCATCCGGCCATAGGTGCCGTGCGCTCCCATCCCGGATTGCTGGATGTAAATGATGTCGGGCCGGATCGACTTCATCACGTCATACCCGAGCCCGAGGCGCTGTAAGACCCCGGGCGAGAACCCCTCGGCCACGACATCGCAGATGCGGATCATGTCCTTGGCGATCGCAAGCCCCTTCGGGTGCCGGATGTTGAGCGAGATGCCGCGCTTGCCGGAATTCTTGTTGAGGAAATTGCCGCCCATGTCGGGGTCCTTGACCCCGGGTAGCGGCCCAGTCGCCTTTTCGCGCGCCTCGCGGCCGCCGACCGGCGCCATCCCCGCGAGCCGCGTGTCGGGATTATCCTTCCACTCGACCTTGTAGCTTTCCGCGCCCATCGCCGCGAGAAACCGGGTGCCACCGGCCGAGGCGAGAAACCACGCGAAATCGAAAATCTTGATGCCCTGCAGCGGAAACGGCTTGTTATGCAGCGCCGAGAGCTTCGGGTTTTCGACCTTGCGCGGCTGCGCCGGCAGGCTCGGCCGGCGCTTTTCCTCGCCGAGTACCGCGTCGGTATCTTCGCCAAGCAGCGGCGCGCGGCGGCCGACCTGCCAGCTCGTCCTGCTGCTGAGCCATTTGCTGGTCGGATAGGTGAAGGACCGGCCGAGCTCCGGGTGCTCGATCTCGGCAAAGGTCTTGCGCGCCCACCAATGCTCGTCGAGCGCGTTTTCGTGCGGCTTGCGCAGCGGCGCCCAGAGCAGCCCGGCGTTCTGCGCCTCGAGCCACGGCATGTCCTTGAAAGTCCAGGCGCGGACAAAGCGCTGCACGATGTCGAGCATGTGCGCCTCGTCGGCCCCCGCCGTCCCTGGCACCGCCCGCGCCTTGACATCCACCTCGGGCGGCGGCGGCTCAAGGTCGGCCTGCGCGTTGTACTTGGCGAGCAGCGGCACCAGCGCCTTCAGGTCGCGCGCGCCCATGCCGTGGGTGATGAACCAGCGCCCATCCTTGGTGTGGCAGATGCTCGGGCTGTGATTGGGCCCCTCGGAGGCGTGGCGACAGGTCAGCCGCCACAACGGCACCCGCCGGCAGACCCAGTACATCAAATCCTGCTCGGGGTTCTTCGACACCGCCTCGTGGATCGCCACCGACACGTCCTGCCCCTCGCCGCTGCGCTCGCGGTGGATCAGCGCGCCGATGATGCCGGTCGCCATCTGCTCGCCAGCGATGTGATAGGCATGCCAAATCTGCGGCGCGATGGGCGGCGTGTCGTATTCGAGGCTGGGGTCGGGGTCGTAGCCGCAATTCATCATCGGGCCGCCGAGCGCGAGATGAATAAGGTCCGAGCCCTTGAAGTCGGCCCAGGGACCGTCGTCGCCAAAGGGGGTCATCCGCGCCGTAACAAGCGCCGGAAAGCGCGCGTTGAGCGCCGCGCGGTCAAGTCCCAGCACCGTGTTGAGCGCGCCGCAGCTCGCGTCGAGCAGGATGTCCGCGCCGCCCAACAGGCGCAGCATGTGTTCCCTACCCGCCGGCGTCTGCAGGTCGAGCACGACCGATTTCTTGTTGCGGTTGTAGTTCCAGAAGAACAGCGAGCGCTCGCGCCCCGGCTCGTCGTTGAGATAGGGGCCGATCCGCCGTGTCGCGTTGCCCTCGGGCGGCTCGATCTTGATGACCTCGGCGCCGAGCCCCGCGAGCAGCAGCCCGGTATACTCGGCGCGCTCGTCGGCCACTTCGATGACGCGCAGCCCGGCGAGCATCCCCGGCCCGGCATTCCCCATCATCTCGCCGGGACCCGCTGCGATCTCAGCCATCGAACCGCTCCTCCCCGCACCCAACCAGCGCTAAGGCTGCCGCGTTACCCCGCAAAGAAGCAATGCCGATCTGCGAATTGGCGTAATCTGCCGGAAGCACGACTGAGCACACGGGAAAACGGAGCGATCCGATGGCAGAGCTGACCCCAGGCCGCGCGCACCTCGTTACCGGCGGCTTTCCGCCCGGCTCGATGGGCGGTCACGACCACGATTACGCCCGGCTACGGCTCCTCACCCTCCTCGCCGAGCGCGGGGTTCCGGCCTCGGTCGGCAACGACTTCGCCGATATCGGCAAATGGCTGCCGACCTGTCAGCTGCTCATCACCTATGTCGCTGGCCCCTACCCCGATGCGGCGCAGACCGAGACGATCCACGCCTGGCTCGAAGCCGGCGGCCATTGGCTGGGCCTGCACGGCACCAGCGGTGGCCGAGCGCAGCGCGTCGAAGGCGCGCGCATGCGGCGCACGGTCAAGACCGAGCACCACGCGCTGCTCGGCAGCATGTTCCTGACCCACCCGCCGATCCGCGAGTTCCGCGTCGAGGTCAGCAAGACCCCCTCGCCGCTCACCCAAGGCCTTCCCGCCTCGTTCACCGTCGAGGACGAGCCCTATTTCATCGAGCTGCAAGATCCGGCGGCGACGCAAATCCTGCTGACCGCGGAATTCGGCCCGAGCGCGGCTGGCGCGACCGAAGGCCTCTACCCGTCCGACACCTCGCTACTCGCCGACGGCAGGAGCCGCGTGCTCGGCTATTCGCGCGAGGTGGGCAAGGGCGCGGTCGCGTATTTCGCCTTTGGCCATTGCCACAACCCGGCCATCCGAGCCGCGCGCGCCAGCGCCGACCCCGCCGACACGACGCCACCGACCTTCCGCGTGCCGTGGGAGACCGACGCCGTCGTCACGCTGCTGCGCAACGCGATCGCCTGGGGCGTCGCCGCCTAGCTTCAGCCGCTCAAACCGCCCTCGCGGATCGACGTCGCGACGACATCGCGCGCCACATCGCGCAGTAGCTGGCGGTCAGCTTGCGCACTTACCGCTGGCGCGATACCGGGCACGACCCGGTCGTGGCTGTAGGTCGGCACCGCCGCGCCATTCTTGAGCATCGGCGAGTCCAGTACCCCGCCCTTGCGGTTCGCACGGATGCCAGCGCGGATCATGTTGCGCATCATGATGATGCCGCGGTCGGTCGAGGCGAGATGTTCGAGCCCGTGCCGCGCCATGCCGTTATGGATGCTGACCTGGGCGTCGTAATCGCCCGGCACGCGCTGGCGTTCCTCGTAGGAACGGCTGTTGTCCTGGCCAAAACCGGAGCCGCGGCGCGGCTCCTTGCCCTCGGGTGCGCGGTAATAGCCGATCTGCATCGTGTGCGTGTCGTCGAGCGGCACCGCCCAGGTCGTCGCCTGCGGCCGGTTGATCGAGTTGCGCAACGCCATCGGGTCCTGGTTGGGTGGGAATTGGTGGATGTTCGGAAGAATGAAGTCGGCGACCCGCACCCAGACCCGGTCGTCTTGCCGGCGCGTGTCGATGTAGACCATGCCGAGCGGCGTCTCCATCCAGTCCCACTCGCCGAGTTCCTTGAGGTCTTCGGTGAACCCCTCGCTGCCTGGCAGCGTGTGCAGGAAGGCGAGATGCGCCGGGTCCATGCTGTTTTCCTTGACCTGCAGCCAGTTGCATTCCCACAGCGTAGGCTTGCGCGCGACAAGCCGGTAGCCGGGGATGTCATAGGTGTCGAGCATCGGGAAGGGCGGCTGCTCTTCGGGCTTGCCCATATAGGCAAAAAGCAGCCCGGCATGCTCGTGCACCGGGTAGGAGCCGTGGAACAGCTTCTCCTTGAGTGTGCTGTCCGCAGGCTCGCCCGGGGTTTCGAGGATCGTCCCGTCGCAGCCGAACAGCCAGCCGTGATAGCAGCAGCGTATGCCCTTCTCGCCGACCAGCCCGAATTCGAGCGAAGTGCCGCGATGCGGGCAGTGCAATTCCAGCAGGCCGATCTCGCCGGACCCGTCACGGAAGATCACCAAATCCTCACCGAGGATGCGCAGCTTGACGGGCAGATCGCCCACTTCGTTCGCCAGGATCACCGGCTGCCAGAAACGGCGCATGTACTCGCCGCACGGCGTGCCCGGCCCGACGCGGGTCAGCTCCTCGTCGTCGGGCGGCATACCGCGATGGTAATAGGCGCTGTAGGGCTTGTTCAGGAACGGCATGCGCTCGGCCATGAGTCCCCTCCATTCGGCGTGTTGGCGCATAGTCACGCCGAGATAGGGAGACACGCAACGGATAAGCGATTTCCGCGTTGTTTCCGCTAGCTCCGCTACAACAGCCGGTGCGGAAGACGGGGATGTCGCGCTGCGGCAGGATAAGCACCTTGCGGTTTCATTTATCGCAAAGCCTCGCGGCGGCCGCGATCGGGGTCGGGTTGATTTGCGGCTGTACGCCTCACGCGCAAGCGGCATCCGATACGGCAGCCGCTACCCAGCAGCCCGCACCGCAAGCCGAACCCGACCCGCCGGAAGCGCTCGGCGACGAGCGGCCCGGCCAGCCGCCGCGACCTCTCGATGGCGATTTCCTCCAGCTTTTTCACAAAGAGCGGCAAGACCTCAAAGACAAGGGCATCACCTTTTCGCTGCACGAGCGCAGGGAGATCTGGACCGACGTGTCGGGCGGCGGCCACCAGGGGTTCAGCTATGACGGGCTGACGATCGCTAAGCTCAACCTCGATCTTGACGCGCTGCTCGGCTGGAAGGGCGGCGAATTCTTCGCCTCGGGCTTCGACATCCACGGTCACGGACCGAGCCGCGCGCTGGTCGGTAACCAGCAGCTGGTCAGCAACATCGAGGCGACCCCGAGCATCAAGCTCTACGATTTGTGGCTCGACCAGACTCTGCTCGACGGTAAGGTCTCCATCCGCACCGGTCAGGAAGGCGCCAATGACGAAATGATGGTGACCGCCTATGGCGGCCTGTTCCTCAATTCGAGCTTTGGCTTCCCCGGCATGCCCGCCGCGGACCTGCCGTCGGGCGGGCCCAATTACCCGCTGGCGTCGCCATTTGTTCGCGCGCTCTACAGCCCGACCGACAAGATCACCATCGTCGGCGCTGTCTACACCGAGGATCCGGCGCAGCCGGGAGTGGGTGACCCGCAGGCGCGCGACCGCAACGGCACCGCCTTCCGGCTCAACGACCACACGCTGGGCTTCGCCGAACTCTGGTATACGCCCGACGCCAAATCACCGCCCGATCTGCCGACGACCTACAAGCTCGGCGCCTGGTACGCGACCGGCAACTTCGCCGACCGCCGGCTCGACAGCGCCGGCGGGCTGCTCGCCAACCCGGCAAGCAGCGGCAGCCCGCTTCAGCATGCGGGCGATTGGGCAGTGTACGGCGTCGTCGACCAGATGGTCTGGCGACAACCGGGCACCGACGATGACGGCATCGGTGTCTTCGCCATGGTCATGGCCGGCCCCGGCAACCGCAATCTCAGCAACCTTTACGCCGAAGCCGGCATGAACTGGCGGGGCCCGTTCAAAGAGCGGAAGGATGACATATTTGGGCTTGCCGTCGCCTATCTCGGCATCAGCCCGGCGGCGCGGCAGTACGGCAATGACCTCGTCGCCTTTGGCCAAGCGAACGCCGGCTATGCGAGCAACGAGACGGTGATCGAGGCGACATACCAGGCGCCGGTGACCGATTGGCTGACCCTGCAGCCCGATCTGCAATATGTCGTCAATCCGAACGCCGGCATTCCCAACAATTTCGGCGCCAGACCGCTGCCGAATGCGCTGGTCATCGGCATGCGCGTGACGATCCGGCTTTAGGTGGCGGGCATCTGACTTGCGTCAACCTCATGTTGCAGTGCAGCATGATGGCTACCACATGCTCGCTGCCGCTTGGGTGAACCTTCCCGCTTCGGGACCATTTGACAGTAATGACCTTGCCGCTCGACAAGCCGCCGCGCATGCGTCCGCCATCAACCCTCTCGGAACTAGAGGACGATGTCCGGCTGCCGCCTCCGCAGTACCCGGAAGACGGGCTGCCGTGGCCCCGGCGCCTCTGGGCGATACTCACCGTCGGGCTGGCGATCGCGATATCGGTGCTCGACTCGTCGATCGCCAATGTCGCGCTGCCGACCATCGCCGGCGACATGTCGGCGAGCCCGGCGACCGCGATTTGGATCGTCAACGCCTATCAGCTGACGATCGTAATGACCCTGCTGCCGCTCGCCTCGCTCGGCGACATTTACGAGTACCGGCGCGTCTACCGCGTTGGGCTGGCGCTGTTCACGCTGGCGTCGCTGGCCTGCGCGATGTCGCATTCGATCATCGAGCTGACCGCGGCGCGCGTCTTACAGGGGCTCGGCGCCGCCGGGATCATGAGCGTCAACGCCGCGCTGATGCGCTTCATCTATCCTCGTGCGCAGCTCGGCCGCGCGATGGGCATCAACGCGGTGACCGTCTCGGTCGCCGCGGCGGTCGGGCCGACCGTGGCATCGGCGATCCTCTCGGTCGCCTCTTGGCAATGGCTCTTCGCCATCAACGTGCCGATCGGCCTTATCGCGCTGTTCGGCATGGGATCGCTGCCGGTGACGCCGCGCGGCAAGCACCGCTTCGACATCATTGGGGCCGTGCTGAGCGCGGCGACCTTCGGGCTCATCATCACGACGATCGACGGCATCGGTCACCATCAGCCGCTCGCATTGATCGCGCTCGAAGGCATGGCCACGCTGGCGGTCGGCGCGATCATGGTATTCCGCGAGACGCATCGCGCCTGGCCGCTGCTGCCGGTCGATCTGCTGCGGATACCGCTGTTCTCGCTGTCGATCGCGACCTCGGTCTGCTCGTTTGTCGCGCAGATGATGGCCTATGTTTCGCTGCCGTTTTTTCTGCAGCATTCGCTTGGCCGCTCGGCGGTCGAAACGGGGCTCTTGATGACCCCGTGGCCGCTGATGACAGCGGTGATGGCGCCGATCGCCGGGCGCCTCGCCGACCGCCACTCGGCCGGCCTTCTCGGCGGTGTCGGCCTTGCGATATTCGGCGTCGGCATCGCCCTGCTCGCCGTATTGCCGAGCCACCCGAGCGCGGCGAACATCGTCTGGCGGATGGCGGTGTGCGGTTTTGGCTTCGGCCTGTTCCAGACACCCAATAACCGCGCGATCATCGGCGCTGCGCCGCGCGAACGCAGCGGCGGCGCGGGCGGCATGCTGGGAACCGCGCGGCTCCTCGGACAGACCGTAGGCGCGGCCATGGTCGCGCTGATCTTTGGCCTGGTCGGTCAGGCCGGCAATGTCACGGCGCTGTCGGTCGCCGCGTGTATCGCGCTCGTCGCCGCTGCGGTGAGCTGCACCCGCATGGTCGAGACCCGCAAGGCGTGACGCCTCAGCACTCCATCAGCTCGATGCTGACCCCGTCGGGCGCCGCCACGTAGCACAAGAGGCTGCCGCCGACGCCGCGCTTCAATTCGACCGGAAAGCGGACGCCCTTCTCCCGCAGCCGGTCACACAGCGCCGCCAGATCGCCCTGGTACATAAAGCCGAAATGGTCGGTGCCCCAGGCATTGTGGCTCGAGAAATCGGCATAGGGCTGGATCGGCCGCGCCGATGCCGGCTCCTCCCCCGGCCGCCGGCCGCGGATCAGGATAGTCATACCGCCAAGCTCGACAAAGATTTGCGGCGCGCCGCGCGCCACCGTGTCGGCGGCGATCTGAGCACCGAACATCTCGACATACCATGCCGCCGCGGCACGCGGATTTTCACTAATGATGTGGACGTGATCGAATTTGAATGCCGGATTACTCATTGCCTTCTCTGTCCTCTTCCGAACACTTGCAAAAGCATAATCCAAATCAACGCATTCCGGACAAGCACCGAAACTCGACTACGCCGACACTGGCACAGTTACACTGCAGTTACGTAATTTTACACAACGTTACAAACAATTTGCTGCAGTCATCCGTAAAGTCAAGTAAAGTCATGTTTCTGTTGATAAATTGCCCGACACGCCCCTCCGGTACGGTTAATTATTTATGACCGGCGTTGATTACTGGTGAACAGGGAAGCTTTAGAGAAATCGAGAGGCGGCAGGGTGAGCTTCGCAAATGATCTGCTGTTGTGACGCCGGATCGCCCTTGACCAGCCGCGCAACACGAAGTCCTGCCTGCCCGCATGACGGCCGCGCGCTCGACGGCCGCACGCCGCGTTTACCACCGACTTTCCATATCACCTCTCGCCGCCCCATCCCCCCCGCGCGTGCGCGAAGGAGCACCTCATGGCGTCTAATCCCGAAAGTCTCGTTCGCTCGACCCGCGGCAAGCTTCCGGGTGAGACGCCATCGAAGAAATACGGCCATACCAATGGCAACGGCCACGCCAAGACCAATGGTCACGCCAATGGCGCCCCTCATGTGAGCGAAGACGAGCTGCACGAGCTGCTGCACGCGATGCAGGCGATGCGCCTCGGCGATTTCTCAGTCCGTCTGCCCGACGACCACACCGGCCTCACCGGCAAGATCGCCGACGTGTTTAACGAGATCGTCGCTGCGAATGAGCGCATGGCGCATCAACTGGAGCAGGTCGGACAGATCGTTGGCCGCGACGGCAAGACCAAGCGCCGGGTCAAGTTCGCGCTACAGCATGGCGCCTGGGGCGAGATGGAAGGCTCGGTCAATACGCTGATCGACGACCTTCTGTGGCCAACGACGGCGGTGACGCACGCGATCACCGCCGTAGCGCGCGGCGACCTGTTACAGACCGTGCAGCTCGATGTCGACGGCCGGCCGCTGAAGGGAGAGTTCCTGCGCTCGGCGACGATCGTCAACCGCATGATCGAGCAGCTCAGCGTCTTCACCTCGGAGGTGACGCGCGTCGCGCGCGAGGTCGGCACCGACGGCAAGCTCGGCGGCCAGGCGCAGGTGCGCGAGGTCACCGGCGTGTGGAAGGACTTGACCGAGTCGGTCAACTCGATGGCGTCGAACCTGACCGCGCAGGTCCGCAATATCGCCGACGTGACGATCGCGGTCGCCATGGGCGATTTGTCGAAAAAGATCACCGTCGATGTGCGCGGCGAAATCCTGCAGCTCAAGGAAGCCATCAACACGATGGTCGATCAGCTGCGCTCTTTCGCCTCGGAAGTGACGCGTGTCGCGCGCGAGGTCGGCACCGAGGGCCGCCTCGGCGGCCAGGCCCTGGTGCCCGGCGTCGCCGGCACCTGGAAGGACCTCACCGACTCGGTCAACGCGATGTGCGGCAACCTGACCGACCAGGTGCGCAACATCGCGCAGGTCACGACCGCCGTGGCGCGTGGCGACCTCAGCCGCAAGATCACCGTCGATGTGCGCGGCGAAATTCTCGAGCTGAAAGACACCATCAACACGATGGTCGATCAGCTCAATGGCTTCGCCGGCGAGGTGACCCGCGTGGCGCGCGAGGTCGGCACCGAAGGCCGCTTGGGCGGCCAGGCGCAGGTTCCGGGTGTCGCCGGCACCTGGAAGGATTTGACCGACAACGTCAACTTCATGGCGTCGAACCTGACCGGCCAGGTCCGCAACATTGCCGAGGTCGCGACCGCGATCGCTGGCGGCGACTTGTCGAAAAAGATCACGGTCAATGTCTCGGGCGAAATCCTGCAGCTGAAAGAGACCATCAACACGATGGTCGATCAGCTCAACGCCTTCGCCGGCGAAGTGACCCGCGTCGCGCGCGAGGTCGGCACCGAGGGCCGGCTCGGTGGCCAGGCCAACGTGCTCGGCGTCGCCGGCACTTGGGCCGATCTCACCGAGTCCGTCAACTCGATGGCCAACAACCTGACCGGCCAGGTCCGCAACATCGCCGAGGTGACGACCGCGGTCGCCAATGGCGACTTGTCGAAAAAGATCACGGTCAACGTCTCCGGCGAAATCCTGCAGCTGAAGGACACCATCAACACGATGGTCGATCAGCTCAACGCCTTCGCCGGCGAGGTGACGCGCGTCGCCCGCGAGGTCGGCACCGAAGGCAAACTCGGCGGCCAGGCGGAGGTGAAGGGCGTCGCCGGCACCTGGAAGGACTTGACCGACAGCGTCAACTACATGGCCGGCAACCTGACCGGCCAGGTGCGCAACATCGCCGAGGTGGCGACCGCCGTGGCGCGCGGCGACTTGTCGAAAAAGATCACCGTCAACGTCTCCGGCGAAATCCTGCAGCTGAAGGACACCATCAACACGATGGTCGATCAGCTCAACGCCTTCGCCGGCGAAGTGACGCGCGTGGCGCGCGAGGTCGGCACCGAAGGGCGACTGGGCGGCCAGGCGCAGGTGCCCGGCGTCGCCGGCACCTGGAAGGATTTGACCGACAGCGTCAACTCGATGGCCGGCAACCTGACCGGCCAGGTCCGCAACATCGCCGAAGTCGCGACCGCGATCGCCGGCGGCGACCTGTCGCGCAAGATCACCGTCGACGTGCGCGGCGAAATCCTTGAGCTCAAGGAAACGCTGAACACGATGGTCGACCAGCTTAACCGCTTCGCCGGCGAGGTGACCCGCGTCGCCCGCGAGGTCGGCACCGAAGGACGCTTGGGCGGCCAGGCGCAGGTGCCCGGCGTCGCCGGCACCTGGAAGGACTTGACCGACTCGGTCAACTCGATGGCCGGCAACCTGACCGGTCAGGTCCGCAACATCGCCGAGGTCACCACGGCCGTGGCGCGCGGCGACCTCAGCCGCAAGATCACCGTCGACGTGAAGGGCGAAATCCTCGAACTCAAGAACACCATCAACACGATGGTCGATCAGCTCAACGGTTTCGCCTCGGAAGTGACGCGCGTGGCGCGCGAGGTCGGCACCGAAGGCAAGCTCGGTGGTCAGGCGGCGGTGCCCGGTGTCGCCGGCACTTGGAAGGATTTGACCGACAACGTCAACTTCATGGCGTCGAACCTAACGGGCCAGGTGCGCAACATCGCCGAGGTCGCGACCGCGATCGCCAACGGCGACTTGTCGAAAAAGATCACCGTCGACGTGCGCGGCGAAATCCTGCAGCTCAAGGAAACGCTGAACACGATGGTCGACCAGCTCAACGCCTTCGCCGGCGAGGTGACGCGCGTCGCGCGCGAGGTCGGCACCGAAGGGCGCTTGGGCGGTCAGGCGGTGGTGCCCGGCGTCGCCGGCACCTGGAAGGATTTGACCGACAACGTCAACCTGCTCGCCGCCAATCTGACGACGCAGGTCCGCAACATCGCCGAGGTGACGACCGCCGTGGCGCGCGGCGACCTCAGCCGGAAGATTACCGTCGATGTGTCGGGCGAAATTCTCCAGCTCAAGAACACCATCAACACGATGGTCGATCAGCTCAATGCCTTCGCCTCGGAAGTGACACGCGTCGCGCGTGAGGTCGGCACCGAAGGGCGATTGGGCGGCCAGGCACAGGTGCCCGGCGTCGCCGGCACCTGGAAGGACTTGACCGACACGGTCAATTTCATGGCGGCCAATCTCACCGAGCAGGTGCGCGGCATCGTCAAGGTGGTGACCGCGGTCGCCAACGGCGACCTCAAACAGAACCTGACCGTGAAATCGATGGGCGAGGTCGCGGCGCTGGCCGAAACCATCAACAACATGACCGACACGCTCGCCACTTTCGCCGATCAGGTGACCACGGTTGCGCGCGAGGTCGGCGTCGACGGACGGCTTGGCGGCCAGGCCAACGTGCCCGGTGCGGCTGGCACCTGGAAGGACCTGACCGGCAACGTCAACCTGCTGGCGGCCAACCTGACGACACAGGTGCGCGCGATCGCCGAGGTGGCAACGGCGGTGACGCGCGGCGACCTGACCCGGTCGATCCAGGTCGAGGCGCGCGGCGAGGTGGCCGAGCTCAAAGACAACCTCAACACGATGATCGACAATCTGCGGCTGACGACCGATACCAATACCGAGCAGGATTGGCTCAAGACCAACCTCGCGCGGTTCACCAACATGCTGCAGGGCCAGCGCGATCTCGCCGCGGTGGGACACATGCTGCTGTCCGACCTGTCACCGGTGGTCGGCGCGCAGAATGGCGTCATCTACCTGGTCGAACCCGAAGCGGGGCTCAAGCTGCTGTCTGCTTATGCCGATGGCGGCGAGGTGATGGCGCATCCCGAAAAGATCGACACGGGCGCCGGGCTTATCGGCCAATGCGCCGCCGATGCACGCCGCAAATTGATCAGCGACATTCCCGATACGGTCGTGCCGATCACCTCGGGTCTGTTCCGGGCGCCGCCGCGGAACGTGATCGTGCTGCCGGTGCTGTTTGAAGGCCAAGTCAAGGCGGTTATCGAGCTGGCCTCGCTCGGCAGCTTCACCGAGCTGCAGGTCTCGTTCCTCGAGCAGCTCATGGCGAGCATCGGCATCGTCTTGAATTCGATCGAGGCGACGATGCAGACCGAGGCGCTGTTGACCCAGTCGCAGCAGCTCGCCACCGAGCTGCAATCGCAGCAGCGCGAGTTGCAGCAGACCAACGAGCAGCTCGAGCAGAAGGCCCAGCAGCTCGCCGAGCGCAATGTCGAGGTCGAGGCGAAGAACCAGGAAATCGAGCAGGCGCGCGGCGCGCTCGAGGAAAAAGCCACCGAGCTGGCGTTGACCTCGAAATACAAGTCCGAGTTCCTCGCCAACATGTCGCACGAGCTGCGTACGCCGCTCAACAGCATCCTGATCCTCGGGCAGCAGCTTGCCGACAACCCGGACGGCAACCTGATCCCGAAACAGGTCGAGTTCGCCCGCACCATCCACAGCGCCGGCACCGACCTCCTCAACCTCATCAGTGACATTCTCGACCTGTCGAAGATCGAGTCGGGCACGGTGTCGGTCGAGGCCGAGGAAATCTTCTTCACCAACCTGCAGGACATGGTGGTGCGGCCATTCCGTCACGAGGCGGAAAACCGCCGGCTGTCATTCGACGTGCTGATCGACCCCAAGCTCGAGCGCAGCATCTACACCGACTCGAAGCGCTTGCAGCAGGTGTTGAAGAACCTGCTGTCGAACGCCTTCAAGTTCACCGAGCAGGGCGGCGTCAAGCTCAGCATTTACGCCGCGTCGAGCGGCTGGGCATCGGATCACCCGGTACTGAAGAACACGCCCTCGGTGGTGGCCTTCGAGGTGTCGGACACCGGCATCGGCATCGTCCCCGAAAAGCAACGCATCATCTTCGAGGCGTTCCAACAGGCCGACGCCAGCACCAACCGCAAGTACGGCGGCACCGGCCTCGGCCTCGCGATCAGCCGCGAACTCTCGAACCTGCTCGGCGGCGAAATTCAGCTGCGCAGCACGCCGGGTGTCGGCAGCACCTTCACCCTCTATCTGCCGCTGCGCTACCTCGCGATCGTGACCGCGCCGCGCGCGGAGATCAGCACGCACGCACTTAACGGCAACGGCGGCGCGTTGATCGCGCCGAAGCAGCCAGACCTCGCGATCGAGGTGGTGCCGGACGACCGCAAATTGCTGCAGCCGGGCGATGCGACGCTGCTCATCGTCGAGGACGACCCGCATTACGCGCGCATCCTCGCCGATCTGGCGCACGATCAGGGCCTCAAGGTGCTGGTCGCGGCGCGCGGCGCCGACGCGCTGGCTCTCGCTCAGGAATTCCAGCCGACAGCCGTATCGCTCGACGTCTTCCTGCCCGACATGCTCGGCTGGACGGTGTTGAGCCAGCTGAAGCAGAACCCGCTGACGCGCCACATTCCCGTGCAGGTCCTGACCTTGGATGAGGACCGTCAGCACGGGCTGGCGCGCGGCGCCTTCTCGTTTGTCGTCAAGCCGACCAATACCGAGGACCTGCAAGCGGCGCTGGGCAAGATCAAGGAATACGTCCAGCCGCGCCGCAAGCGCCTCTTGGTCGTCGAGGACAACCCGGCCGAGCAGATGAGCATCACCGAGCTCCTGGGCTTCGACGACATTCATGTCCAGGCCGTCGGCACCGGCAACGAGGCGCTCGGGATCATGCGTGACGATGTACCCGATTGCGTCGTGCTCGATCTGCGGCTGCCCGACATGTCCGGGTTCGACCTCCTCGAAAAGATCCGCGACGACGTCACTTTGGCCGACCTGCCGGTCGTGGTCTTCACCGGGCGGGAGTTGTCGCCCGACGAGGACGCGCAGCTTCACACGATGGCGCGCAGCGTTGTCGTCAAGGGCGTCGAGTCGCCCGAGCGGCTGCTGGACGAGACCGCGCTCTTCCTGCACCGCGTCCTCTCCGACCTGCCGGCCGACAAGCAGCAGATGATCGAACGGCTGCACAACTCGGACGAAGACCTTGTCGGCAAGACGGTGCTGCTGGTCGACGATGACGCCCGCAACATCTTCGCGCTGTCGAGCGTGCTCGAGCGCCGCGGGATGCACGTGCGGTCGGCGACCACCGGCAAGGAGGCGATCGAGATCCTCGATGCCGACCCGGGCCTGGCGATCGTGCTGATGGACATCATGATGCCCGAAATGGACGGCTATCAGACGATGCAGGTGATCCGCGGTAAGCCCGACTTCCGTCGCCTGCCGATCATCGCACTGACCGCCAAGGCGATGAAAGGCGATCGCGAGAAATGCCTCGAAGCGGGCGCCTCGGACTACCTTGCCAAGCCGGTGAACACGGAGCAGTTGCTCTCGGCCTTGCGCATGTGGCTCCATCGCTAGCGGCCCGGTCAGGAGACCGCCATGGGCGCCGAGGAAAAGGTCAACATCCTGCTGGTCGACGACCAGCCCGCCAAATTGCTCGCCTACGAGGCCATTTTAAGCGAGCTGGGCGAGAACCTGGTCATGGCCAGCTCGGCCCGCGAGGCGCTTGAGCATCTGCTCAAGATCGAGGTCGCGGTCGTCCTCATCGATGTCGTCATGCCCGAATTCGACGGGTTCCAGCTGGCGGCGATGATCCGCGAGCATCCGCGCTTCCAGACCCTGTCGATTATCTTCGTGTCGGCGGTGCAGGTGACCGATCTCGACCTGCTGCGCGGCTATGAGTGCGGCGCGGTCGATTACGTGCCGGTGCCCGTCGCCCCGGAGCTGCTGCGCTCGAAGGTCCGCGTGTTTTGCGAGCTGTTCCGCAAGACACGGCAGCTCGAGGTCTTGAACGCCGAGCTCGAGCATCGGGTCGCCGAGCGCACCGCCGAGCTCGCGCATGCCAACACCGATCTGGAGCACCGCGTCGAGGAGCGCACCCGCGAGCGCGAGGCCGCGCTGGCGCAAGTGCATGAGATGCAGAAGGTCGAGAGCCTCGGCCAGCTGACCGGCGGCGTCGCCCACGACTTCAACAATCTGCTGATGGCGGTGCTCGGCAATCTCTGCCTCGTCAGCAAGTACGCCGCCGACAACCCGAAGATCATCCGGCTCGTCGACGGCGCGATCAAGGCGGCCGAGCGCGGCGCCAATCTCACAAAGCGCATGCTCGCCTTTGCCCGCCGCCAGGAGCTGAAGCCCGAAATCATCGACGTGCCCAAGCTCGTTGGCGGCACGGTCGAGATGCTGCGTCATTCGTTGGGCCCGGAGATCGAGATCGTCACCGAGTTCCGCCGCGAGGCGCTGACGACGCGGGTCGACCCAAACCAGCTCGAGCTCGCCTTGCTCAACCTCGCGCTCAACGCACGCGACGCGATGCCCGATGGCGGCAAGCTGGCGATCACGGCGCGGCGCGAGATTGTCGGCGCCGGCGACGTGCCGGGCCTCGCGGCTGGCGAATATATCTGCATCGACGAATGCGACAACGGCGCCGGCATGGACGAGGCGACATTGGCGCGCGCCGCCGAGCCGTTCTTCACGACCAAGGGCGCCGGAGCGGGCACTGGGCTCGGACTCAGCATGGTCGACGGGCTCGTCGCCCAGTCTGGCGGCGCGATGCGTATCAAGAGCCAGCTCGGCGCCGGCACCACGATCGAGTTGTGGCTGCCGATCTGGCTGGGCGAAGACGCCAAATCGAGCGCGACGCCGCGGCGGCGGCGCAGCCCGCAGCGTAGCTCGCTGCAGGTGCTGCTGGTCGAGGACGACGAGATGGTCGCCGCCGGTACGCTGGCGATGCTCGAAGACCTCGGGCACACGACGATTGAGGCCAATTCGGCCGCGGTCGCGCTCGAAATCCTCGCGGCGCACAACGATATCGACATCGTCGTCACCGACCATGCGATGCCCGGGATGAATGGCACCGAGCTGGCGCGCCGCATCCGCAACAGCTGGCCGGAGCTGCCGGTCGTGCTCGTGACCGGCTATGCCGACCCGCCCAACGGTTTCGACCCGCTACTGCCACGCTTGGCGAAGCCATACCGTCAGCAGGAGCTCGGCGATCTGATCTCCGCGCTCGGCGCGGATCACCGGCAGAAATCGTGCCTGCTGAGCGAGCAGCAGCCCGCCGCCGAATAATCAGACAAGCAGGAACGGCGCGTCGGTCGTCCGGCGCGCCGTTTGCGTATCTATCTCCCGATGAAATAGTCCGCGCGCGCCCCATCTTTCCGCAGATAAGGCCGCGTTGCCGGCGAGGAGAATTCGATGCGTAA
The DNA here is from genome assembly GCA_035570495.1 of Allostellaceae bacterium. Classification (GTDB taxonomy): domain Bacteria; phylum Pseudomonadota; class Alphaproteobacteria; order ATCC43930; family CGMCC-115725; genus DATARH01. The sequence continues at coordinate 31,701 of DATMLO010000015.1, forward strand.
CGGCGCGGAGCTGCTGGTCGCGGCGCTGGAGAACGAGGGGGTCGAGCGGATCTTCGGCATTCCCGGCGAGGAGAACCTCGACGTCGTCGAGGCGCTGCGCGGCTCCAGAATCGAGCTTGTGCTGACCCGCCACGAGCAGGGAGCCGCCTTTATGGCCGCGACCTACGGGCGCCTCACCGGCAAGCCGGGCGTCTGCCTCAGCACCTTGGGGCCGGGCGCGCTGAACCTCTGCACCGGCGCCGCCTATGCCCTTTTGGGCGCGATGCCGATGATCCTCATCACCGGACAGAAGGGCATCCTCCACAGCAAGCAGGGACATTTTCAGCTCGTTGATATCGTCTCGACGATGACCCCGCTCACCAAGATGGCGCGGCAGATCGTCAGCCCGGTGACCATCCCCACCGTCGTGCGCGAGGCGTTTCGCCTGGCGCAGCAGGAGCGGCCCGGCCCCGTGCATCTCGAATTGCCCGAGGACATCGCCGCGGAAGCCGCGCCGGAACTCGCGCCCATTCCGACGCATCCGGTCGAGTGTCCGGTGGCGCCAGCCGAGGCGCTCGATCGCGCCGCTTCGATGATCCTCGCCGCCGAGCGGCCGCTCATCATGTTCGGCGCCGCGGCGAGCCGGCCGCGGCTGTCGGCGCCACTCTCCGCGTTTCTGCGCCGGGTCGGCATTCCGTTTTTCAACACGCAGATGGGCAAGGGTGCGGTCGATGGCGGCTCGCATCTCTACATGGGCACCGCAGCGCTCTCCGAACGCGACTATGTCCACCAGGCGATCGACCGGGCCGATCTGATCTTGTCGATCGGCCACGACACGGTCGAGAAGCCGCCATTCTTCATGGGGACGCACGGCCCCAAGGTGATCCATGTTGGCTACGCGCCGGCGACGGTCGAGGAGGTCTTCTTCCCGCATGCCGAGATCGTCGGCGATGTCGGCCCGAGCCTGGCGCTGCTGGCCGACCGGCTCGAGGGCAAGCTGCCGCACGCCGGGGCGCTCTTGCCGTTGCGCGACGGCATCCTCGCGCACCTCACCGACCGCTGCGACGAGTGCCGCTTTCCGCCGACCCCGCAGCGCATCGTTCATGACGTACGCTGCGCGGTGCCGGAGGATGGAATCGTCTGCCTCGACAACGGCATGTTCAAAATCTGGTTCGCGCGCAACTACCGCACGCATGTCGCCAACACCCTCTTGCTCGACAACGCGCTGGCGACGATGGGCGCGGGCCTCCCGGCGGCGATCAGCGCCGCGCTCGTCCACCCCGAGCGGCGCGTCCTCGCGGTGTGCGGCGACGGCGGCTTCATGATGAACTCGCAGGAGATGGAAACCGCGGTGCGGCTGGGTCTCAACCTCGTCGTGCTGATCCTCGTCGACAACGCCTACGGCATGATCCGCTGGAAACAGCAGGCCGACCATTTCGCCGATTGGGGCCTCACCTTTGGCAATCCCGATTTTGTCGCCTACGCCGCATCATACGGCGCCGGCGGCCGCATGGTGACCGACGCCGACGGTCTGGCGCCGGCGCTGGAAGCAGCCTTCACCGCTGGCGGCGTGCAGCTTGTGGCGGTGCCGGTCGACTATTCCGAGAATGCCCGCGTGCTGGTCGAGGAGCTGGCCGCGCTCGTGCCAGCTTCGTAGGGAATAGCGCAGCGGCAGCTCTGTCGGTAAGCTGATGATGCGTAAGCCATGAAGCGGTAACGATGATCCTGCGCCTCACCGGTGCTGTCATCCTCGGCGCGGTGCTTGTCTCTACGTCGGTCGCGGCACAGAACTTGGGTCCATCCTCGGAAGTCACGACGACGACGTTGGGACCGAGCTATGACCCGTTTCAGATGGCGCCCGCCAATCCCACCCCGGTGATGGTCCTGGTGGCTCCGCCGCCGCCCGCCGCACCGCCTCCGACGCCCTTCGACGGGATCTGGTTTGGCTCCATCTCCTGTGGGGCCTACCACGAGAAACCAAGTCTCATCGACCGCGTCATCATGGAAATCAAGAATGGCGGCTGGTCCCGCCTTAACGCATTGACGACCACGCCCGGCCAACCCGGCTACGACCATTACGAAGCGACGACCAGCGCGGATGGCCATGTGACGTTGACGCGCACCGCTATCGCAGACGGCCACCTGCCCGATGCCGCGAGAACGGGTGAAGCGATTTCGTCGAAGTTCGTGGGAATGTTCCGCGGCGCCACGTTTACCGCGTGGGGCGTCAGCGGGCGTTGCAGCATCCAGCTGGCAAAGCAGCTCTAAAATCTTGAATTATGCACACCGCTCCGGCCGCGAACGTCGCCAAGGCGGCCGAATTGGCCTATATGGTGATGTGTCGGCATCGGCCGGTCTAATGACAACACGCAAGACACCAAGCGAACCAACTGACAGCCCGACACGCGCGCCGGATCAGCGCGGGGGGAAGAGCAACCAGGTACGTCGGACGACGCCGCCATCGGAAAGTGTCGTTGCGAGCTGGTACAAGAACGCCAGTTTACTCGATAGCTACAGCATTGATTTGAGTGCATCGGACCAGTCCAGCATGCGCGTGCTGGCGACCCTGACAGTCGGCAATCCACCTGCGTGGCAGAAGGCGTTGATCGCGGTGCGCGACACCATGGTTACGCCCTTTGGCCTCAAAACCTCCGGTACGGTCAGGGCGTCCCGGGACAGCAATGAACGCGTGGACTTCTTCCCGGTGCAATGGGAGGGCAGGGACGAAATTGTGCTGGGTGCAGATGACCGACACCTGGACTTCCGGTTATCTCTGCTCCGACGCCTTTCTCCAACGGGCACGTTGCTCATCGCGACAACCGTCGTGCATTCCCACAATGCCTTAGGCTTCACCTATCTCAACGCGATCAGGCCCTTTCATCACCTGGTGGTCAGGGCCAACCTGGCACGCTGTGCACAAACACAACTGCAGTAGAGCTGCAGAAATCTCGAACTTCGAGCGGTAAAACACGGCAGGGGCTCACCGTGCTTCTTCTCGCACAGTCCGGCCCTCTCAAAAGCCCTGCCATTCCGGGCCCAACCGCGTGGGGCAGAATTCTTCATTTACGGTATACGACGGGTCGAACCTCTCAGTGAACATCCGGCCAACGAATCGGAATTAAGAAACTCAGCCTGGATCAAGCCCTTGAAGCGCGCTCCGACGCGTTGACGACATGTGGTGGTTTGCGCTCATCTCAACAGGAACAAGAACAGAACCCGATGCGCCCCTCTACGACGCTTGTGTTTCCGACCTCAGCGCCGGCGACATCGTCCCAGTACCGGTGGCCTTATCGTTTCTGTTGCTGCACCGGTTCGGCGATTGTAGGCGTCGAAAAGTCGAAAGCCCTGAAGAAAATGCCCGAACATCGGGAACAATCACCGGTTGCTTGAGTCTGTTGCCGTTGAAGTGGCAATTGACCTCGGCATAGGGAGATCGGGTCATGGAGGGGGCATCGAAACGAGCACTGATGGCAATGGTGACGATGGCCGTGGTCGTGGCGCTGAGCCTTGGCGGCGGAGCGGCGCGCGCTGCCGACTGGCAGCGGGAAGCGGCCTGCATCGCGACGTCCAATGTCTACACGGGCGAGCAGTATCCATTGTTCACCAACGGCTGCAATTTTGCGGTGACAGTCTATTACGCTGCTGAGGATAGCGAGAGCCCCAGCGACGTGACGTCGATCGACATCCCCGCGCACGAGACGAGGACGCCTTCCATTTCCGCCGAGGTGCGCCAACATCTGATGTTCGTCGCGTGCCGGCTGCACGAAAGGGCGTTTATCGGACGCGCCGGGATCGCGGCCTGGTACCCGCACCACGAGGTTCAGTGCCGCGCCGACAGCTAGTCGTCAGATGGCCGAGCTCCGGCCCTCGCGGCATGTTTGGAGGCCATGAGCTGACGCCTCGTTCGCCGCTCGGCCCTAGCGCGGCGGCGACAGCGATAGCCGGCGCGACCACGCCAGCCAGCCCGGCGATAAACACGCCGCGCTCCCAGGGCGGCGCAGCACGCTGTCGCCGCCGCTCGCCTGTCCGCATCAATGCTTGTTTCTGCTGTCGCATGCCCTGCCCACGGCATCGCCCATCGCGGGTTGCGGCAGCACAAATCACCGGTATCGGAGCGCGGTGACGGCGGCGCGCGCCGCGTTCTTCATCGATCGGCGCAAGATTTATATGATATTCTTATGCAACACCGCCTCTGAACACCCTCGAAAACATATGCGCCTGTCGCGATTTTTGAGAGCGAGACGGGCGCCGCGGGTCCCGCTGACGCTGCTCGCTTGCGCTGACGGCGCCGCCTCCGCCCGGTCGCCGTTTCGGCGCAACCGAGACGCGGCGCCCGCTCACCTGGCAATGGAGACGGATGAATGCTCGACGCAATCTACCTCGCGATCGGCTTCGGCTTTCTGGCCGTTACCGTTCTTTACGTCGTCGTCTGCGACCGTCTCTGAGGAGAGCTCGATGGTTTTCGACTACATCCTTGGCGGCACGGTGACATTCGGGCTGCTGATCTATCTCGTCTATGCGCTGACGCGCCCGGAAAAATTCTAAGGCCAGAAAATTCTAAGGAACACCGGCAATGACACTCAACGGCTGGTTCCAGATCGCGCTATTCGCGGTCCTTGTGATCCTCATCACGAAGCCCTTTGGCGGCTACCTGACCAAGGTCTTCAATGGCGAGCGCAACATCCTGTCACCGGTATTCCGCCCGGTCGAGCGCGGCATCTATTGGCTCTGCGGCGTCGACGAGTCGCATGAGCAGCACTGGGTGACTTATGCGGTGGCGATGCTGTTTTTCTCCGCGGCCGGATTTGTGACGCTCTACGCGTTGCAGCGGCTGCAGGCGATGCTGCCGTTCAACCCAGCCAGCCAGTTGGCCGTCGGACCGGACCTCGCGTTCAACACCTCGGTGAGCTTTGTCACCAACACCAACTGGCAGTCCTACGTGCCAGAGGTAACGATGAGCTACCTGACCCAGATGGCGGGGCTCACCGTGCATAATTTCGTCTCGGCGGCGACCGGCATCGCGCTGGCGGTGGCGCAGATCCGCGGCTTCGCGCGGCGCTCGGCGCAGACAGTCGGCAATTTCTGGGTCGATATGACCCGCTGCACGCTCTACATCCTGCTGCCGATCTCGATCGTCGTCGGGCTGTTCTTCGTGTGGCAGGGCATGCCGCAGAACCTCAATGCCTACACCGAGGCGACGACGCTCGAAGGCGCCAAACAGGTGATTGCGCAAGGCCCGGTGGCGTCGCAAGAAGTCATCAAGATGCTCGGCACCAATGGTGGCGGCTTCTTTAACGCCAACTCGGCCCATCCCTTCGAGAACCCCAACGCGATCACGAACCTCGTGCAAATGATTCTTATCTTCTCGCTGGGCGCGGGCCTGACGAACTTCTTCGGCCGCATGGTCGGCGATCAGCGTCAGGGCTGGGCGATCTTC
>DATMLO010000016.1:0-21662 GCA_035570495.1 Allostellaceae bacterium
GGTCTGCAGGAAATCGTCGTAGGGGCCGGAATTGATGTCGCGCTGCCGCGCCGAGAGGATCCCGGCGGTGACCGTGCCGCCCAGTCCGAACGGGTTGCCGATCGCCAGCACCCAATCGCCGACCCGCGCCTTGTCGCTGTCGCCCCACGGCACGGCGACGAGCGGCTTGTCGCTCTTGACCTTGAGGACGGCGAGATCGGTCTTGGTGTCGCGGCCGACCAGCTCGGCCTTCAAGTTGGTGTTGTCGTGCAAGATGACGGTGATCTCGTCGGCGTCGTTGATGACGTGGTTGTTGGTCACGACATAGCCGGCCGGGTCGATGATAAAGCCCGAGCCGAGCGAGGTGGCCTTGCGGGTCTCGGCCTGCGGCTGCCCCTGGCCCGGATGCTGATGCTTGAAGAAATCCTTGAAGAATTCCTCGAACGGCGAGCCGGGCGGGAATTGCGGCAGGTCGGGCGTATCGGGATTGTCCTTGTCACCGCCCTTGTCGGCGGACGCCTTGACGGTCTGCGTCGTCGAGATGTTGACGACCGACGGCAGCAGTTTCTCCGCCAAGTCGGCAAAGCCGTCGGGCGCCGGGTGCGCCGCCGCGCGGCTGAGTTGCACAACCGCGGGGCCGCCAGGCACGCCAACCGGCGCCGCGATCAGCCCGAACGCCAGCAGCGCCGCAGTCGAACGCCGAAGTGTCGTTGTCGATTGCACCGTCACCTACTCCCTTAAAGGACGTGCGAGGGCGCGCATGCCTCAGCCGCGCTGCCGGCCTCGCGGCGCGCAAGATACGAGAGAAGCCGGCGGCAAACCAGATGTCTTCGCTGCTCCCTAGCGCCGCAGCAGCCATACGAGGATGACGCCGAGAAACGCCGCGATCAGCCCGCCGATGCGCAACGCCTGTCCCGGGGTCTGTGTCGTGCGCGCCGCCAGGCGCCGCATGATCTCAGGAAACAGCGCGTAGACGACGCCCTCGATCACCAGGATCAGCGCCAGCGCCGTCAGGAAATCGCGCATCAGTGCGACGGCGGCGACGATCCAGGCGGGTTGGCCGGCGCCGCAGTCGCACCGCTCCCCGCGGGGTTATTGAAGAACTGGAAGAAGCTGCTGTCCGGGCTCAAGAGGAAGGTCGTGTTATGCCCGGCGAGCGCGGTGCGATAGGCCTCGAGCGAGCGATAGAAGGCGTAGAAATTCTTGTCCTGGCCATAGGCCTTGGCGTAGATCGCGGTCGCCGCGGCGTCGCCGTCGCCGCGCTGCTGCTGCGCGTCGCGTTGCGCGTCGGCGACGATCACGGTGACCTCGCGATCGGCATTGGCGCGCACGGTCTGCGCCGCCTGGGCGCCCTCGCCGCGGTAGAGCGCCGCCTGCTGCTGGCGCTCGGAGTTCATCCGCGCGTAGATCGCCTCGCTGTTCTGCGTCGGCAGGTCGGCGCGGCGGATGCGGGTATCGACGACATCGATCCCGAAAGACTTGGCGTTGGCGCGAACGTCGTCGCGGATCAGATGCATGAGGTCGGCGCGCTGCGCGGAAAGCAGCGCCGAGAGCGGCGCCTTGCCGACCACTTGGCGCAGGCTGCTGCTGACGAGCGCCGTCAACCTGGCGCGCACGCCGTCCTCGGTGCCGACAGTCTGATAGAACAGCAGCGGATCGACGATGCGGTAGCGCGTGTAGGTGTCGATCACCAGCCGCTTCTGGTCCGAGGCGATGACCTCCTCGGGCGGCGGCTCGACATCGAGCAGGCGCTTGTCGAAATAGACGACGTTCTGCACGAACGGGATCTTGAACTCCAACCCCGGCTGTTCGACCGGGCGCACCGGTTTGCCGAATTGCAGCACCAGCGCCGTCTCCGTCTGGTCGACGATGAACAGCGAGCTGTCGAGCAGAATGCCGATCGCGATCAGCACGACGGCGAGCGCGATACCGACCGAGCGGTTCATTGCCGGCCTCCGGTGCTCGGGGTCGTCGCGGACTGTGCCGGGGCGGGCTGCGAAAAGCCCTGCAGGCTCGGCAGCGGTAAATAGGGCAGCACGTTCTGGCCCGATGCGCCGCGATCGAGGATCACCTTGTTCGCGTCCTCAAAGATTTGCTCCATCGTGACGATGTAGAGCCGCAACCGCGTCACGTCCTCGGCCGCCCTGAAGGCCTGGTAGACCGAGTCGAAGCGCGTCGCGTCGCCGGTCGCCTGGGCGATCACCTGTTGCTTATAGGCCTCCGCACCCTGCTCGATCTTGGTGGCGTCGCCCTTGGCCTTGGGCACGACGCCATTGCGATAGGATTCGGCCTCGTTCTTGAGCCGCGCCTGGTCGGCGAGCGCCGCCTGGACATCGCGGAAGGCGGCGATGACCGGACCCGGCGGGTCGACCCGCTGCAGCGTCACCTGGGTGACCTCGACCCCCGTGCCGTAGATGTCGAGCAGCTGCTGCGACAGCTTGAGGGTCTCGCTTTCGATCTGCTGCCGGCCTTCCGACAGCTCCATCGCCAGCGGATGCTCGCCGATGACCTCGCGCAGCGCGCTTTCCGTCGCCGATTTCACGGTCTTCTCCGGCGCGCGGATGTTGAAGAGATAGGCCTTGGCGTCCTTGATGACCCAGAAAATCGTGCAGTTAATATCGACGATGTTCTCATCGCCGGTCAGCATCAGCGACTCTTCCGGCACCTGGGCGTTGCCGGTCGGGCGGCCCTCTTCGTCCTCGTTACGGAAGCCGATCTCGGTGTGGTTGATGCGAGTAACCTTGGGGGTCTGCACACTCTCCATCGGCCGCGGCAGGTGATAGTTGAGGCCGGGATAGGTCGTCCGGTTGTAGGCGCCGAAGCGCAGCACCACGCCGACTTCGTCCGGCTCGACGCGATAGAAGCCGCTCGCCAGCCACAAGGCGATGACCGCGAGAACGGCGATCGCGATGATGCCGCCCGAACCGCGCCCGCCCGGCAATAACCGGCGAAAGCGATCCTGGCTGCGGCGCAACATCTCCTCGAAATCGGGCGGCCGGATGTTCGGACCGCGCGGCGGGGGCGGCCCATCGTCATCGCCGCCACCTCCGCGGCCGCCGCCCCATGGGCCGCGCGGGCCGCCGCCATTGCCGCCGCCCCTGCCGCCGCGAGGTCCAGAGCCCCAAGGGCCGCGATCGCTCATCTCATTCCCCGCGGCCGAAATTCGCGCCAAATCATCGCGCCTACGCCTTTCGGGACTTGCCCGCCCGTTGGCCGGCGATAGAGGGCGTACGCGTATATATTGTCAAGTGCAACCGGGCGGCCTATCTCCCGGTAAGACAAGCCTTCCCCCAACCGGAGCACATGATGGCCGCCGTCACCGAGCGACAAATCCTCGACGCGCTGAGCCAGGTGCGCGACCCCGACAAGGGGCGAGATATCGTGTCGCTCGACATGGTGTCGGGCATGGTAATCCGCGACGGCAATGTCGGCTTCGCGATCGAGGTCGAGCCGGAGCGCGGGCCGCGTCTCGAGCCGTTGCGCAAGGCCGCCGAGGCGGCGGTCGAGGCGCTGCCCGGGGTGGTCTCGGTGACTGCGGTGCTGACCGCCGAATCGCGCCCGCCCGCGGGCCGACCGGCCCCTCATGCCCACGCCCACCCTCACGCCCATGGGGCGCCGCAAGGCGGCCCGGCGGCGCAGGCGCAACGCCGCGGCGCGGTGCCGGGGGTCGGCGCCATCATCGCGGTCGCCTCGGGCAAAGGCGGTGTCGGCAAATCCACCGTCGCCGCCAATCTCGCGCTCGGCCTCCAGGCGAACGGGCTCAAGGTCGGCGTGCTCGACGCCGACATTTACGGCCCGTCGATGCCGCGCATGCTCGGCATCTCGGGCAAGCCGACGATGATCGACGCCAAGACAATCCGCCCGATGGAGAATTATGGCCTCGAATGCATGTCGATCGGCTTTCTCGTCCCCGAGGACACGGCGATGATCTGGCGCGGCCCGATGGTCATGAGCGCACTCAACCAGATGCTGCGCGACGTCGCGTGGGGCGAGCTCGACATCATGGTCGTCGACCTGCCGCCGGGCACCGGCGACGCGCAGTTGACCATGGCGCAGCAAGTGCCGCTGGCCGGCGCGGTCATCGTTTCGACCCCGCAGGACATCGCGCTGATCGACGCGCGCCGCGGCCTCAGCATGTTCGAGAAGGTCGACGTGCCGGTGCTCGGCATCATCGAGAACATGAGCTATTTCCTCTGCCCGCATTGCGGCGAGCGCAGCGAAATCTTCTCGCATGGCGGCGCGCGTCGCGAAGCCGAGCGGCTGGGCTGCGAATTTTTGGGAGAAGTGCCGCTCGACCTGGCGATCCGCGAAACCTCCGACGAGGGAAGGCCCGTCACGATCAGCGATCCCGGCTCGCCGCACGCGCTGTTGTTCCGCGAAATCGCCGCCAAGGTCTGGGCGAAAGTGTCGAGCGAAAGCGCCCGCCGTGCGCCGCCGCGCATCGTGATCGAGTAGATGCGCCTCCTCTTTCTCGGTTTTGCCGCGCTGCTGGCTCTCGGCGGCGCCGCGCGGGCGGCCGACCCGGATGCGCTGTGGAAGATCGTCAGCCAGAGATGCGTGCCCGACCAGCAGGAGCAGGGCCAGCCCAACCCCTGCGCCAAGGTCGATCTGGGAGATAACTCCCATGGGGGCTACGTTGTCCTCAAAGACCTCGTCGGGGACACGCAGTACCTGCTGATGCCGACCGCCAAGGTCACCGGCATCGAAGACCCGCAAATCCTCGCGCCGGGTGCGCCGAATTATTTCGCCGACGCCTGGGCCGAGCGGCAATTCACGGTCACCGCCGCCAAACACGACCTGACGCGCGACGGCATCAGCCTGGCGGTCAATTCAGTCTACGGCCGCAGCCAGAACCAGCTGCACATCCATATCGACTGCGTCGCTCCGGCGGTGCGCGACGCGATCGCCGCGCATATCGAAGCGGTCGGCAACACCTGGGCGCCGTTTCCCGGGAAGCTCGCCGGCCACGCCTACCGGGCGATGCGGGTTGCGGGCGACGCGCTCACGGTCAATCCGTTCAAGCTGCTCGCGGCCGACGTCCGCCCCGAGACGGTGGGTGGCGAGACGCTGGTCGTGGTCGGCGCCAATCTGCCCGGCGGGGCGCCGGGCTTTGTGCTGCTCGAAGACCAGGCGAATTCGGCGACCGGCGACCGTGCCTCCGGCGAGGAGTTGCAGGACCATTCCTGCGCGCTGGCACAGAAGTAGCCGTGCTATCCTCCCCCTCAAATGCGAGGAGGATCGCCATGCTGCCGGTTCCGGGATTTCACCATCTGCACCTGAACTCGGTCGATCCCGACGCGGCGATCGAATGGTACACGCGGCAATTCCCCTGCTCGTCGAAGACCGAATGGGGCGGGCACAAGGCGCTGCATTCCGACAACAACGTGCTGATCCTGTTTGACAAGGTCGACAAGCCCGCGCCGCAGCTGCCGCAAAGCGCGATCTGGCATTTTGGCTGGAACGTCACCGACTCGCGGCGCACGGTCGATGAATGGAAACGCCGGCCGGAGGTCGTCTCGGCGCCGCTCTACCGCCAGGAAGGCGGCGAGGGCGTCGCGATCTCCAGCGACACCTGGCCGAGCATCGGTAACACGCTCGGCCTCACCAAAACGCAGATCGCCGAGGCCAAGGCGAACCACACCCAGCCAACGCGGGTCGGCGGCTTCGCCTATTTTGTCGGGCCGGACGACGCGCTGTTCGAGATCGCCGGCAACTACCCGCAGGAGCGTTTCAACCACGTCCATATGTGGCAGGACGACCCGTTCTGCGCGCTGATCTGGTACCAGAAGCATCTGAACGCGCCGCTCCGTCCCGGCTGGGCGGGCACCGACCTGACCGAGGACACCTGCAAGGTGCCGCGCCACCCCGACCGCACCTGGCCGGCCCTGAAGCAGGACGGCATGTTCCGCACCCCGCGCGCCGGGGTCGAGTTCGGCGACGTGTCGATGATGTGGTACGCCAACCAGGGCTCGGCGCCGCTGGTGAGTCCGCTCGGCCAGCTGCAAGACCATATCGGGCTCAGCGTCGGCGACCTCGACGCGTGGATCGACAAATTGAAGGGCGAGGGGGTCAAGTTTCTCGACGGCCCCTACAAGCTCGGCGACACCCGCGCGGTGATGATCGAAGGCCCGAGCAAGGAGGCGCTCGAGCTCGTTGAAGTCAAATAACGGGTGGCGGAAATTCCCGGTCCCTTCCGGTCGGCGGCTTTCCTAGAACACCCTCTGCATGGCGCGGGCAAATTCGATCGTCGCCTCGATCTGCGCGATCTGCCGCTCGAGATCGGCGATCCGTTCGGCGGTAACGTCACGGGCATTGCCGATGGCGCGGCCCGCCCATAACCGCATCACACCCAAAGGCTCATAGGAAAGCAGCTCCTGACGCAGCCGATGCTGTTCTTCGCGGTACTCGGCCACCAACCCGTCAATCGCATCCCCACGCATCGTCCAAGCTTCCCCCGAGACCCGCGCTTCCTGGGTCAGGCGGCCCGGGCGCTATCACAATTACGTCCTCAGGGGTGCGGACGGTTCCCGTCAAATCACCGCGACGGCCTCGATCTCAATCAGGAATTCGGGCGCGGCGAGCGCCGATACCGCGACCATCGTCGAGGCCGGCATCTTCGGGCCGAAGAACTCGCCGCGGATGCGCGCGTATTCGGGGCGGTAGCGCATGTCGGTGACGTAGGTGTTGACCTTGACGATGTTCGCCATCGTGCCGCCGCCCGCCTCGACCTGCGCCTTCAGCGCGGCGAGCGTCGCCTTGGCCTGCGCCGCGAAGTCGCCGGGATGCGCGCAATTGCCCTTGTCGTCGTAATCCACCTGGCCGGCGATAAAGAGGAGGGTTTGCGCGCCCTCGGCCTTGACGCCTTGCGAATAGGCCGGCGGGTCGAACACGCTCTTCGCGGCATAGGATGTGATTTTCGGCATTGGGGGCTCCGTGTTCAGGATCGGGTGTCGACGACGTCTTGCGCGAAGATCATCTCCTCGGCGCCGACGAGGTCGGGGTCGTGGGGCGATTTGAGATAGCGGGCGAAAAGCCAGACGCCGTCCTTCGGGTTGTCGACGATTTCCGCCTCGGCGCCGCTCAACAGCACCACCGTGGTGCCGACGGCGAGATCGCGGATGTTGATCGGGCCGTCGCTCATTTCGCGGCGGCGAGCTCGCGCGGCGCGCTGCTCTTGCGCCAGGTCATCAGCTGATCCCAGCTGTCGGCTTCCATGAATTGCGCCCAGCGGCCGTAGAGGTTGCGCATCGGCTCCTCGCTCGACTGGATCTGGGTGATGTCGATGACCCGGCCCGGCATGCGGTAGCCCTCGAACTCGAAATCCTCGACCGCGTGGCCCAGCCCCATCTCGTAGGTGTAGGGATGACGGCGGGCGATCACGCCGCGGCTCGCGGCATGCGCGTAGTTCCAGTTCTCCATGTCGTCCTGCTCGGTCATGCCCGCCGGGCCGGAATAGCGGATGTAGTAGTCGCGCAGGAAATTCTTGACCACTTGCGGCGCGTCGCGGTCGACAAAGAAGAAGCGCCAGACCTCCGTCTGGTGCGCACTCTTCGGATGCCACACCGCGAGCGTGCGCGGTTGGCGCGGCAGCAATGCGACATTGGGGAAAATCTCGCCCGGCGCGCCGATCAGCCGCGCGTTGGGGCCGGGGCGCTTGCGGCGCTCCTCCTCGCAATGGCGGAAATATTCGGCGACCTCCGGGTTGTTCTGATAGGACGGCTGCGGGAGATGATCTTTCGGCAAAAGGTAGGTGATCGTCTGGTGGCCGCGATCGGGGATCGCGACATGCAGCTTCTTCGCGACGTTGAGCTCGCCGTAGTCGCGCCGGCTCTTGCCGCTGGGGCCGACGCCGACAAGGTCGACCGAGCGGTGCGAGATGTTGTGGTAACTGTCGCCGCTGAAATTCTCGGCGGGGAATTTCCAGTTGCACGGGATCAGCCATTTCTGCACGCCGCCCAGGAGCTCGGCCTGCCCTTCGCGGCCGTCCCAGCCGTCGAGGATCAGGTCAAGAAAGCGGCGGAACTCGCCGAGATATTCGAGGAAGGGCGGCGCGGAGGCATCCCAATTGGCCCACACCATGCCCTTGTAGACACAGAGCTGGGCGACCTCGACGAGACCCCATTGCGACTTGTCGAGCTCGGAGTGGTAGGCCTCGCGGAAATAGGGCACGCCGACAAGCTTGCCGTCGGTGCCATAGCTCCAGCCGTGATAGGGGCAGGTGAACACGGCGGTGTTGCCGTCGTCGTAGCGGCACACCTTCATCCCGCGATGGCGGCAAGAATTGAGGAACACATGCACCGTACCGGCGCGGTCGCGGCACAGGATCACCGACTCCTCGCCCATACGCGACACGAAGTAATCGCCGGGCTTGGGGATCTGGCTTTCATGGCCGACAAACAGCCACGAGCGGGCGAAGACGCGCTCCTGCTCCTGCGCGTAGATGTCGTCGTTGACAAAAATCTCGCGGCTGATCTGCCCCGTCTCGAGGTCGACGAGCCCGGAGCGGTAGCCCTGCGTTCCATTCATCGCCATCGCCGTGTCTCCCTACCCTGCCGTCATTGCGAGCGGAGCGAAGCAATCTCCTGCCGATTTGGCCCTCTACCGATGGAGATTGCTTCGTCGCCGCGCTCCTCGCAATGACGGGTGAGATCAAAAGAAAAACGTCAGGTTCTTGGTCATCAGCACGTTCTGGTCGAGGATAATCTTGCGCCGGGCGATGAGCCAGCCGTCACCCGCCCGGCGCAGCGTGTCCTCGCGCTTGCCGATGAGCAGGTCGGTCTCGGTCTCGACCCGGTTGCGATAGACGAGAAACCGGCATTTGGTCGTGACCTCGTCCGGCTGCGTCACTGACGGCGTCGCTTCGAGCAGCTGCACGTTCGCGACCATGTGGGTGATGCGCGACAGCGGCTCCTCTGCCCAGTGGATGCCGGTCTGGATCTGCCGGACGCGCCGGGTCAACGTCTCCTTGCCCTCGTCGAACCAGGCGATCTCCTCGCTTTCGCGGGTGAACTCGCGGCCGGTCTCGTCGCCGAATTTGACGTTGCGCCGCATCGGCATCCAGTAACGGACATCATCGGCGAGCAGCGCCAGCCACTCGTCGTAACGGCGCTCATCGAGGATTTCGGCTTCGGCGTAGAGGAATTCGGCGATCTCCTGGGTGAGGAGCAGCCGCGCTACGCGGGCGTCGCTCATGTCTTGCTCCGCAGCTCGACGCCGGCCATTGCCTCGAGCACGCGAGCGACGACCGGGAAGCCCTCTTGCCCCCAGCCCTGCGCCTGAGCGCGTTTGTAGGCGTCGGAGGCGAGCGCCCCGAGCGTCGCCGGGGCGCCGACATCGCGCGCCAGGTCGCAGGCGAGCGCGACATCCTTGGCGACGATGTCGAGCGTACCGCCGGCCTTGAAGCTGCCGTTGAGGACGCCGCGCGGGATGTTGTCGAAGGTGCGGCTCTGTCCGGCGCTGACCGGGACGATCTTTGCCAGCGTGTCGAGGTCGATGCCGGCCTTCGCGGCGATCAGCATGCCCTCGATCGCGGCGATGAGGTTGGTGTAGCCGAGGTATTGCGTGACGAGCTTCGCCGCCGCGCCGGCGCCGGATGGCCCGACGTAGAAGACGTTGGCGGCGATCGCCTCGAAGAGCGGCTTGCAGTGGCCGAAATCGGCCTCGCGGCCGCCGACCATCACGGTCATGTTGGGCGGCCGGCCGCTGACCGGTGCGTCGAGAAACGCGACATCGCGCTTGGCCGCCGCCTCCGCGACGCGGCGCACGGTCGCCGGTGAATTGGTGGTCAGGTCGATATAGGCGCCGCCGCGGCGCAGCCCGGCGAAGATGCCGGTCTCCGGGTCGAGCGCGGCGGCCTCGACCTGGCTCGGCCCGGGCAGCGAGGTAAACACCACCTCGGCCGCGTAAGCCGCCTCGGCCGGGTTGTCGGCGGTCGCGGCGCCCTCGCCGATCATCGCGCTCATCGCCTCGGGCCGCGCGTCGTGCACGGTCAGCCGATGCCCGGCCGCGATCAGGCACTCGGCGATCGGCCGCCCCATCGTCCCGACACCGATAAAGCCGATGCGCATCGCCCTGTCCGCCTCATGGCCACGCCTGTTCGGCCGCCATCATCGGCCGAAGCAACGGGAGCGGCAAGCAGTCAGCGGCCCAGCACGGTCATCAGTTCGCGCCATTCGCGCGGGGAGAGGCCGCTGCCTTTCTGCTCGACCTGTTCGCCGGCGAGCATGCGGCGGATCACATTGAGGCTGGTGGCGGAGATCGCTGCGGCGTTCATACGGTATTCGAGGAAGGCGGCGTGGGCGAGCGGACACCAGCGCTGGAGCGTGTCGATCATCGCGTCGGCATAGACGCGGATTTCGTGTTGCGCGTGCGGGTCGGCGCGCAGGGTCAGGAAGTGCATCAGGTTATGAAGGTCGGTTTTCCAATACCATTGGGTATAAAAGTTCAGAGATAGGTTCATCCGCGCCAGCTCGCGCGCGAGGCCGGGCCACGACGGGTCGCGCGGCTGGCCGGCGTCGTCCTCGTTGAGCATGTCGACATAGCCGGCATAGGCGCGCTCGCTGTCCTCGCGCAGCACGTCGAGCACGCGCTGGGCGGCGGCGCCTTCGAGGACATCGCCGCGGCCCTGGCGGTTGGTCGTGGCCTGGGCGGCGAGGTGCTCGGGCGCCGGGATGTAGAACTCGTTGTCGAGGATGGAATAGCGGGCGCTGTACTCGTTGACGTTGGCGGTGCGGTGCCTGATCCACTGGCGCGCGACAAAGATCGGCAGCTTGACGTGGTACTTGATCTCGCACATCTCGAATGGCGTCGTGTGCCGGTGCCGCATCAGGTACTGGATGAGGCCGCGATCCTCGGAGACGCGGCGGGTGCCCTTACCGTAGGAGACGCGCGCCGCTTGCACGATCGCGCCGTCATCGCCCATATAGTCGATGACCCGGACAAAGCCGTGGTCGAGCACGGGGAGCGGCTCGTAGAGGATGTCCTCGAGCGCCGGGACGGTGGCGCGGCGGGTGGGCCGCGTCTCGCCTCGCTCGGCGGCGATTTCCTGTTTCTGCTCCTCGGTGAGCGGCATTAGCTCTCCTACCGCCTATGCGTCCTTCGAGGCCTCGCTGCGCGAGGCACCTCAGGATGAGGGAGGACAAGGGCGCCTCAAATGTCCCTCATCCCGAAGGGAGCCTCGAAGAGCGCACCGGTGATTGCGTCCGGCCCAGCCTCATCCTATATCTTGATTGTCGGGCAACCGACTATGGCGATAAACGGACTATGGAATAAGCGTTGCGGACCCGGGGGCGGTACCCGGCGCCTCCACCAATTTCCGCCGGCTTTTCAATCGAATCGCCGGCGGCCTGCGGGGGCGAAACAGGCTCGACGCGCGTGGTAAAGATGGAAACCGTCGCTCGGTATGATACCGCCGTTATCGGGTCATTTTTTAGATGCGAACGATAACTTCGCACCAGAGGCGCTCGCGGCCTAACCCTTAACGGGGTAAAAGCCTAGAGTTACTCGCGGTCCGGGGGGCACCGGGCAACAGAAGCCCCCCACTTACCTTCGCCGGCCCACCACCGGGAGCGACATGCCGCAGGATCTGTTCCACTACGACAAGATGGTCGAGCGGGCGTTGCGCGGCGTAATCCGCGACGTGCTGGCCCGCGCCGCGCAGGAAGGGTTGCGCAGCAGCCATCATTTCTATGTCGGCTTTTCCACCACGGCGCCCGGGGTGGTGATCCCGCCGCGGCTCCACGAGCGCTATCCGGCCGAGATCACGATCGTGCTGCAGCACCAGTACTGGGACCTCGATGTCGGCGACGAGCAGTTTTCGGTATCGCTGTCCTTCGACAAGCAGGTCGAGCGGCTGACCGTCCCTTTCGCGGCAATCAAGAGCTTTGCCGACCCGTCGGTCGAGTTCGCGCTCGCCTTCGCGGAGCCGCCCGCGACGGCCAGCAACGAGCCGGCGGTGCCGGCGCTCATAGCCGACAAGCCGGCGACGAAGGAGAAGGCGCCGCCGGAAGAACGCGGCCAGGTCGTCGCGCTCGACAGCTTCCGTAAGCGCTAGGCCAGAAGCGGCACGCCAGCGGTAAAAGACCTCACTTTCCTTGACGCCGGGCATGAAACCGTGATCCTGCGCCGAGCGTAGCTGCAAGAGCGTTCGGGGGCGGGCGGGTATGAGCGAACTCGACTTTCACGAGCTGTTTCCGCTGGGCGACGACGACACGCCCTATAAAAAGCTGACCGGCGATTATGTCTCGACCGGCAATTTCGACGGCGAGCGGGTGGTCAAGGTCGCGCCCGAGGCGCTGACCCTTCTGGCACGCCAGGCCTTTGTCGATTGCGCGCATCTGCTGCGGCCGGGGCACCTGAAATCGCTGTCGGCGATCCTCGACGATCCCGAAGCGTCGTCGAACGACCGCTTTGTCGCCTACGACCTCTTAAAGAACGCCAATATCGCCGCGGGCAAGGTGCTGCCGATGTGCCAGGACACCGGCACGGCGATCGTCATGGCCAAAAAAGGCCAGCGGGTGTGGACCGGCTATGACGATGCGGCGGCGATCTCGGAGGGCATTCGCCGCACATTTACCGAGACCAATCTGCGCTACAGCCAGGTCGCGCCCTTGTCGATGTACGAGGAAGTCAACACCGGCGACAACCTGCCGGCCCAGATCGACCTCTATGCCGAGCCGGGCGACGCCTACAAATTCCTTTTCATCGCCAAGGGCGGCGGTTCGGCCAACAAGAGTTTCCTCTATCAGCAGACACGCGCGGTGCTGAACCCGAAATCCCTGATCGCGTTCCTCGACAAGAATTTGAAATCGCTCGGCACCGCGGCCTGCCCGCCCTATCACCTGTCGATCGTGATCGGCGGCACCTCGGCCGAATTGAACCTGAAGACCGTGAAGCTGGCGAGCTGCCGCTATCTCGACAGCCTGCCGGCGCAGGGCAACAAATACGGCCAGGCCTATCGCGATCGCGATTTCGAAGAGGAGGTGCTGGCGCTGACGCGCGATTTCGGCATTGGCGCGCAGTTTGGCGGCAAGTATTTCTGCCATGACGTGCGGGTCATCCGACTGCCGCGGCACGGCGCCAGCCTGCCGATCGGCATCGGCGTGTCGTGCTCGGCCGACCGCCAGATCCTCGGCAAGATCACCGCCGACGGCGTCTTCCTCGAAGAGCTGGAGAGCGATCCGGCGCAATACCTGCCGGAGATCGACGAGCGGGCGTTCAACGGCGATGTCGTGAAGATCGATCTCGGTCGGCCGATGAGCGAAATCCGCAAGACGCTGTCAGGCTACCCAGTGAAGACGCGGCTATCGCTGAGCGGCACGCTGATCGTCGCGCGCGACATCGCCCACGCGAAATTGCAAGACCGGCTCGACCGCGGCGAAGGCCTGCCGCAATACGTCAAGGATCACCCGATCTACTACGCCGGCCCGGCCAAGACCCCGGAGGGCTATGCCTCCGGCTCATTCGGCCCGACCACCGCCGGACGCATGGATTCCTATCTCGACCCGTTCATGGCCGCGGGCGGCAGCTTTATCAGCCTCGCCAAGGGCAATCGCAGCACCGAGGTGCGCGAGGCCTGCAAAAAATATGGCGGGTTCTACCTCGGTTCGATCGGCGGGCCGGCCGCGCGCCTCGCGCAGGATTGCATCAAGAAGGTCGAGCTTCTCGAGTATCCCGAGCTCGGCATGGAGGCGATATGGCGCATCGAGGTGGTGGACTTCCCCGCCTTTATTGTCGTCGACGATAAGGGCAACGATTTCTTCGCGGGACTGTCGTGAGCCGGCCTTTTTTACAAAAGCGGCAATGCGGGTGCAGCAGCTGAACCGTGATCTCGGAGACCGACGGCGGGATCAGCCCGACCCACTTGCCGCGTTGCTGGTGGGCGATAAGCGTTCCTGGGACCATTTTGTCCGGCGCTATGCGGCGCTGATCGTCGCCGCGGTGCGCGGTGTCGCGGCGGCGTCGGGCGATGTGGAGGATCTGGCGCAAGAAGTGTTCGTCCGGTTGTGCAAGGACGATTTCCGCCTGCTGCGCACCTACGATTCGACCCGCGCCTCGCTGTCCACCTGGATGACCATTGTCGCGCGCAGCACCGCGCGCGACGCGCTGCGCCGCCGACGCCCCGACTCGGTGCCGATCGATGCCGTGCCCGAATCTCATCTCAAGGTGGATGCGGTCGAGCCAACACCCAAGCTGAAGCTGCCGGAAGCCCTGCTGTCGCCGCGCCAGCGCGAAATACTCGGCATGCTTTACGACAAGGAAATGGATGTCGCCGAAATCGCGGCGGCGCTCGGCATCGATCCGCAAACCGTGCGGAGTGCTCATCATAAAGCAATGCTAAAGCTTCGCGCGCATTTCAAGAGTGATAGCTAATGATGCCAAGAACCAATAAGTTGTGGGGATGGTCGCAGCACGCTCCGCGTAGAACCGCAGGAAGAGGAGAGCGCGCGTATGCGAGCTAACGGGACTAGCGGCGAACGCCCGCCGGAGCTGCCCGACCGGGAAATCTGGCGTCGCAGTCAAGAGATCGAGGCACCGATCGACGAGGCCGAGCAGCTGCTTGATCTGGCCGCCCTCGCCGATAATCGGCTCGATGACGACGAGACCCAACGGCTTGCCGCGCTGATCGCGCGCGACACGGATGCGGCCGGCGATGTCGCCGCCGCGCGCCTGCTGGCCGACGCGACGATCGACGACGCCGACCCAAATGTCATCGCCCGCGCCTTGCTGGCCGGAGAGGATCAGCTCGAGGCGGAGGTCATCGCCTTCCCGGCTGGGCGAGTCGTGGTACGGCCTTTCTACAGTGCCGCGAGCTGGAGCGGGCTCGCTGCGGCGATGGTCCTCGCCGGCTGGTTCGGCTTCAGCCTCGGCAGCGGGCTTCCGGGTGTCACCCCCGCCGGACACGCGCCCGACGAGGCCGCGGCCAATGAGCTGTTCGACCCGGCACCGCCATTGATCCTGCGCGACTTCAGCGAGAGCTCGCAGATATGAGCGTCACCTTCGCCGGCACGAGCCGTCGCAGCGGCGGACCGCGCAATCGCCTGCTCGTCGCGGTGCTGGCGATCTCTTTGGCGCTCAATGTCTGCGTCGTTGCCGGGGCGCTGTGGGGCAAGCTGCATGCGCCGGCGGCGCCGCCGACCTTCACCGAGCGCTTCCAGCGGCTGGAAAATTCGCTCGATCTGAACGCCGCTCAGCGCAGCGCCTTCGATCGTTATGTCAGCGACATGGCGGCGCGCGGCGACCAGGCACGGCGCACGGTCGAGCCGATGATGGACGCCGTCTGGGCGGAGGTCGCCAAGCCCGACGCCGATCAGGCTCGCGTCCTGCAGCTCCTCGACGACGCCAACAGTCAGCGGCGCACCTACCAGCAGCAGGCGGTGACGGCGACGCTGTCGCTGCTCGCGACGCTGACCCCAGAGCAGCGT
The DNA here is from genome assembly GCA_035570495.1 of Allostellaceae bacterium. Classification (GTDB taxonomy): domain Bacteria; phylum Pseudomonadota; class Alphaproteobacteria; order ATCC43930; family CGMCC-115725; genus DATARH01. The sequence goes on from DATMLO010000016.1 coordinate 15,402, forward strand.
GTCAAGTTCATCGAAAGCGAACGCCAATTCCGCGCTGCGCTGCGCCGCCGCCACGCCGAAGAATCGCGCTGATCCAGCGATAGCGCCGTCATGTCTTCGCCCGGCGGATAGCCGACGGCGTATTAACCACGATTCCCGCTCCGCGTCCGGCTAACGGGCTTATGTCTAGGGCGTTGGCCCGTTGGAGGCACGCCATGCAGAGCTGGATACTTCTCGCCATCCTGGTCATCGCTGAGTTGGTTGTCTTCCCGCGAATACCTGCGGCCTTGATCGACGGCGCGGTACCGCTCAATCCTCTCGGCTGGTTCGGCTATGGCGAATTGCAGCAGGTCTTTGTCGACCGTCGGACGTTTCCCGCCGCCTATTGGCTGATCGTGCTGACGCTCATGGCGTTCGCCGCGATCCTCGGCCTCTTTATCTACGCTGTCGTGTTCCGCTCGGTCAGCTAGCCTAATCCATCGCCACGGCGGGGCTGTCGGCCGCGCGGCGCGGCCGACGCAGCAGCAATAAGCATGGCGCCGCCACCAGCATGATGATCACCATCAGGTGGAAGTTGTCGATATAGGCGATCATCTGCGCCTGGCGGGTGACTTCGCGATTGAGCGCGGCGATGCCGTGCACCTCGGTGAGGCTGAACGGCGCGGCGAGCGTCCGGGCGAGCGGATTGTCGGGCCGGACATGCTCGCTGAGCTCGGCATGGATGACCTGGGTGTTCGAGACCAGCAGCGCCTCGACGATCGAGATGCCGACGCTGCCGCCAATGTTGCGCATCAGGCTGAACATGGCGCTGCCCTGGGTCAGCACGCTGCGCGGCAGCGTCGAAAACGTCGCGATGCTGAGCTGGGTAAAGATAAAGCCGAGCCCGAAGCCTTGAAGCAGCCCGGTGGTGATGAACGGCCCCATGCCCATCTGCAGCGAGAACCCGGTCATCTGCCATAGCGCGACGGCGGTCACGATCATGCCGATAAGGATGATGAGCCTGACATCAACCTTTCCGGCGAGGCGCGACACCACGATCATCCCGAGCATCGTGCCGACCCCGCGCGGCGCGGTGACAAAGCCGGCGGTGATGACCGGGTAGTTCATCAGCGACTGCATCATCGTCGGCAGCAAGGTCATCGTGCCGTAAAGCGGGATGCCGATCAGAAACATCAGCAGCGTGCCGGCGACGCAGTTCGAGTCCCTGAGGATGGCGCGGTTGAGGAAAGAGCGCTCGCCCGCCGTCGCGGTGTGGACGACGAAGAGGTAAAGGCAGAGCGCGCCGACGATTGCCTCGACCCAGATCTCGGTCGAGCCGAACCAGTCCTTCAGCTCGCCGCGGTCGAGCAGCAGCTGCACCGCACCGATCGCCAGAGACAGTGTCGCAAAGCCGAACCAATCGAACGCGTCGCGCTGGGACGGGCGTGTATCCTGAATGAAGATCATGATCCCGGCGGCGGCGAGAAGCCCGGGTGGCAGGTTGATGTAGAACACCCAGCGCCAGCTGTAATCGTCGGTCAGCCAGCCGCCAAGCGCCGGGCCGATGATCGGCCCGAGGATCACGCCCATGCCCCAGATCGTCATTGCCTTGGCGTGGCGCTCGGGCGGGTTGATGTGCAACAGCGTCGCCTGCGACAACGGCACCAGCGCCGCGCCGCTGATCCCTTGCAACAGACGGAAGGCGACGATCTGCAGAAGGCTCGTCGCCGCGCCGCACAGTGCCGAGGTGACGGTGAAGCCGATTACCGAGACCAGAAAGATGTATTTGATGCCGAAGCGCCCGGCGAGCCAGCCGGTGAGCGGCGTCATGATCGCCGCCGCGACGATGTAGGACGTCACCGCCCAGGCAATCTGGTCCTGCGAGCATGAAAAGCTGCCCTGCATATGCGGCAGCGCGACATTGGCGATCGTCGTGTCGACGCCCTGCATGAACGTCGCCAGCATGATCGACGCGGTGATCGCGGTGCGATTGGTGCGTGTCGCTGGAGGTTCGCCGACCGTCCGCATGGGCGCATCCTGTGCAAGCGGCGCGCCGCATGCAAACGCAGAGTTCGCGGGGCTGAAACGTGCTACGGCTGCGCTACCACCCCCTCCGGCCCTTCGGGCCACCTCCCCCATCAAAGGGGAAGGTTGGGTGGGGGTGATGCCGGCGCTAATCCATCGCCACGGCCGGGCCTTTCGCGATGCCGCGCGGCCGGCGCAGCAGCAGGAGCAGCGGCAAGGTCGCCAGGATCACCACCGCCATGAAATAGAAGTCGTTGATATAGGCGATCATCTGCGCTTGACGGGTGACCTCGGCATTGATCGCCGCGATCCCGGCCGGGGTCGCGAGGTCGTAGGGTGGCATCAGATAAGGCGCGCGCGCCATCGGGTTGTCCGGCCGGACGTGCTGGATCAGCGACGAGTGCACAACCTGCGTGTTCTCGACAAACAGCGCCTCGACGATCGATACGCCGACGCTGCCGCCGATATTGCGCATCAGGCTAAAAATTGCGGTGCCTTGCGTCAGGTGCTGGCGCGATAGGGTCGAGAACGCCGCGACCGAGAGCGGCGTGAAGACAAAGCCGAGACCGATGCCCTGCAAGGTCCCTGACATCAGCAGCAGATCCTTGTCCATGGAGAGCGAGAAGCCGGTCATCTGCCACAGCGAGGCAGCGGTCAGCGCAAGCCCGCAAAAGATGATCAGCCTTGTATCGACCTTGCCGATGATCCGGGCGACGAGGATCATCGAAATCAGCGTGCCGACGCCGCGCGGCGCCATCACCGCCCCGGCGGTCACGACGGGATAGTTCATCAGGTCCTGCATCATCGTCGGCAGCAAGACCATCGTGCCGTTGAGGATGATGCCGATAAAAAACATCAGGATGATGCCGGCGGTGAAATTCGAATCCCGCAGCATCGAGCGGTTGAGAAACGAGCTCGCGCTGGTTGTCGCGGTGTGGACGATGAACAGGTAGAAGCACAGCGCGGCGATTGTCGCCTCGATCCAGATCTCGCTCGATCCGAACCAGTCCTTCAACTCGCCGCGGTCGAGCATCATCTGCACCGCGCCGACCCCGATCGACAGCGTGCCGAAGCCGAAGAAGTCGAAACGGTCGCGATGGCCGTGACGGTCGTCGTGGATGAAGACGAAGATGCCGAGCGCACACAGCACGCCCACCGGGAGATTGATCAGAAACACCCAACGCCAGGTGAAATTATCGGTGAGCCAGCCGCCCAACACCGGGCCGATGATCGGCCCGAGCATCGTGCCGATGCCCCAGATCGCCATTGCGCGGCCGTGCCGCTCGGGCGGATTGGCACGCAGCAGCACCGACTGCGACAGCGGCACCAGCGCCGCGCCGCACACCCCCTGCAGCACCCGGTAGAGCACCAGCTGGATCAGCGTCGTCGCCACGCCGCACAGCGCCGATGCGATCGTGAAGCCGATCACCGAGATAAAGAACACCCACTTGATGCCGAGGCGCCCGGCAAGCCAACCGGTGAGCGGCGTCATGATCGCGGCGGCGACGATGTACGACGTCACCACCCAGGCGATCTGATCCTGCGAGCACGAGAAACTGCCCTGGATGTGCGGCAGCGCGACATTCGCGATCGTGGTGTCGACGCCCTGCATGATCGTCGCGCAGGTAATCGACGCGGTGATCGCGGCGCGGTTGACCCGCGGCCCCGGCGCTTCCTCCCCGAACGATCCACTCGCTTCGACGGTTGTACCCACACTTCGCATTGCCGATGAATCTGCGGGAGGGCGGCGATGCTGGCAACCGCCGGCCACGCGCCCTCGCCATGCCGGGAAAGCGTGGTGTCGCGAAGCGGCTTGCCTTAGAGAAGCCGCAATGCGTTACAGCGGATGGGCTCTCCTTCTTTTCGGCGCCGGCGGGGTGCTGGGGCTCGTGCTGGTCTCGGCGAACCTCACCGCGCTCGGCTGGACGGCGAGCGCGACAATGGCTGCAGGCATCGCGGCGCTGCCGGTGACACTCGTCGCCGACTGGTGGTCGCACCGCCCGTGGCGCAAGCCGCCAGCAAAACGCCGGGTTCGTTCATCGCGCCGGTCAAAGCCGTCACCGCCGCGAAAGCGGAGGGCCAAAGGCAAGTGACCGAGGGCTGCCCCTCACCCGTCTCGCGCCTTGCGGCGCTCACCACCCTCTCCCCGCAAGCGGGGCGAGGGAATAACGCTGCAATCTCCCTCTCCCCGCTTGCGGGGAGAGGGTCGGGGTGAGGGGCAGGGCTGTCATCGGCACATGGCTTCGTCTTTGGGAATCGCGCCGGCTCGTACTAGGATCGGTCAGAACCCAGTTGGAGGAAGCGCTATGGCGAAGAAAAAGATCGCGGTCGTCTGCACCGGCGCGGTCGGCGGCTATGCCGGGGCCCATATGGTCAAGGCCGGGGAGGACGTGACCTTTATCGATTTCTGGCCCGAGCATGTCGAGCACATGAAGAAGAACGGGCTGACGATCACGCATCTCAAGGACGTCGAGCCGTTCACCGTGCCGGCGCGCGCGCTGCACGTCACCGAGTTGCAGCAGATCGCGAAGGAAAAGCCCTTCGACATCGTCTTCATCTGCACCAAGAGCTACGACACCGCCTGGGCGACGACGATGATCAAGCAATACGTCGCCGATAACGGGTATTTCGTCTCGCTGCAGAACTGCATGAACGAGGAGACGATCGCCAACATCGTCGGCTGGGGGAAGACGCTGGGCTCGATCGCCAGCTCGATCACGGTCGGCCTCAACGCGCCCGGCCAGATCGCCCGCGCCGCCGGCAAGTCCGGCGACAAGCACACGGTGTTCCGCGCCGGCGAGGTGCATGGCCGGGTCACCGACCGCGTCAGGGAAGTGCGCGACCTGCTCGCCAACGCCGACAGCGCCATGGTGACCGAGAACATTTGGGGCGAGCGCTGGTCAAAGCTCGTCACTAACGTCATGGGCAACGGGCTCTCGGCCTGCACCGGCATGATCACCCGCGACCTGGTCAAGAACGACACGATCCGGCATTTCTCGAACCGGCTCGGCAGCGAGGCGATCCGTGTCGGCCAGGCGCTCGGCTACACCTTTGACGAGGTGAGCCACATGGATCCCGAGCTGATCGCCCGCTCCGGCGAAGGCGACCCGGAGGCGCAGCGCATCATCGACGAGCACCGCCTCGCCGAGGCCAACCGGCCCGGCGGCGGCGAGCATCGCCCGTCGATGGGCCAGGACATGGTCAAGGGGCGCCGCACCGAGATCAATTTCCTCAACGGCTTTGTCGTGCAGAAGGGCAAAGAAGTCGGCATCGATGCGCCGACCAATGCGATCCTCACCGACATCGTGCTACGCGTCGAGCGCGGCGAGATGAAGCCGGACCCGAAGCACATCACAGATTTGCGGCTGAACTAACATAACAAAACCCCTTTCCCGCTCGTGGGCGAGGGGTTTTGACAGGGAGGGGGAATGCTCGCTGTCGTCAACACGCCGGGCGGGACTGCGCCGGTCGCTATCCGCGAGGTCGCGGAGCCGTCGCCTCAGCCAAACGAAGCCATCGTCGCGGTGCATGCCTTTTCCCTCAACCGCGGCGAGATGCGCCTGTTTCAGGCGCGGCATGTCGGCTGGCGGCCGGGTCAGGACATCGCCGGAATCGTCATCAGCGAAGCCGAGGACGGCAGCGGACCGCCGATAGGCGCGCGCGTCGTTTGCCTGACCGACTGGGAAGGCTGGGCCCAGCGCGCCGCGGTGCCAAGCCACCGTATGGCGGTGCTGCCGGATGCCGTGTCCTTTGCGGCGGCGGCCGCGCTGCCGGTCGCCGGGCTGACCGCGCTGCGCACGCTGCGCCACGGCACCCCGGTGCTCGGCAAGCGCGTGTTGATCACCGGCGCGGCGGGCGGGGTCGGCAACCTCGCGGTGCAGATCGCGGTGCATGCCGGCGCGCATGTGACGGCCGTGGTCGGTAACGCCGAGCGGGCCAAGGTGCTCGACGGGCTGGGCGCGACCGAAATCGTCACCGGTATCGAGGAGGCGCTGGGCCATTTCGAGCTGATCCTCGAAGCGGCCGGCGGGGCATCGCTGACCGCGGCGATCGCGCGGGTCGCGGCAAAGGGCATCGTCGTGATCTACGGCAACTCATCGGGAGAATCGACACCGCTCAATTTCCGCGACTTCGCCGAGCACCAGAACGCGCGGCTGCAGGGTTTTCACTATTTCACCTCGGAGTCCGAGGAGAAATTTGGCCCCGACCTGGAGCTGCTGGTCTCGCTGGTCGCCGACGGCTCGCTAAAGCCGCGCATCGTCGAGCACGATTGGCGCG